>CAZVEM010000201.1:0-11512 GCA_964626165.1 uncultured Nannocystaceae bacterium | reverse complement strand
AACCGCTCGTGACGCCCCGCCGGCACCGAGCACCAGCGCCCGCGAGACCGGTGATGCCCTCACGCCTTGTAACGCGTGCAGAAAACCGGCGGCGTCCGTGTTGTGGGCGACGATTTGCCCATCGACAAAGTGCAAGGTGTTGGTCGCCCCGATGCGCTCGGCAACGTGACTTCGACGCGTCGCGCACTGCAGCGCGGCCGCCTTGTGTGGCACCGTCACGTTTAGTCCGTCAAAGCCTAGCGCACGCGCTCCGAGGATCGCGTCGCGCAACTGCTCGGTCTGTACGCGGAACGCCGCGTAATGACCAGCGATCCCCAGGACGCGCAGTGCCTCATGATGCATTGCCGGCGACCGTGAGTGCCCGACGGGATCACCAATGACGCCAAAGAATCGCGGCATGGGTGCAGTCATGGAGGCTAGGACTCCATTCCGGGTTTCGGGCCGGATTTCGGGCCGGATTTCGGGCCGGATTTCGGGCCGGAGGTCGAGGCCGGCCGGCCTTGCGCCCTTTGTGACCCGCGCTGCCGAGCAGATGCAGTGGCCGCGCGCGACGGCTCTGAGACAATCTCGGTGGTGCGAGCGATGATTCGTCCGTCCGACACGCGGACCGTGATCGCCTCGTTCATCGCCAGATCCGCGATCGACTTGATGAGCTGACCCCGTTCGCCCTGCGCAAGCGCGTAGCCGCGTCCCAGAACCGCGAGGGGCGAGAGTGCGTCGAGGCTCGCAGCAGCCTGGCCGAGCCTCAGGCGCGCGCGCGCGCGGTGCCCCTGAAAGGACAGCGTCATTCGACTCTCCAGATCCGCGATCCGGGCACGCTTGCGATGGAGCGCGCCCGCGGGGTCGCGCGCGTGGACGCGGGCAAGGAGCGCTTCGAGTCGGTCTCGACGCTGCTCGATATGCGACTCCATTGCGCCCTTCAGGGCACGGCGCGCCGCATCGTGCCTGGCTCGAAGGTCTCTGCCCAGCGCCCGACCAAGTGCCGCGATCTGGTGGCGCGCGTCGTCCAGTCGTCGCCGTTCACCAAGGGCGCGGCGCATGAGCGCGCTCTCGATGCGAGAGCGCAACTGGATGAGTTCACGCAATGTCGACTCACGTTCGCCGATGGCGAGCTCGGCGGCCTGCGAGGGTGTGGCCGCCCGTCGGTCCGCAACGAGGTCGCAGATCGTGACGTCCACTTCGTGGCCGACGGCGCTGATCACCGGGATCGTCGAGCTCGCGACAGCACGCGCAAGCGCCTCATCGTTGAAGGGCATGAGGTCCTCGGTCGAACCGCCCCCACGCGCGATGATGATGACGTCGACATTGCGAACGCGCTGCAGGCTCGTGAGCGCGGCCGTCAGCTCGCGCGCAGCGTTGGGTCCCTGCACGCTCGCCGCTGCCAGTAGGATTTGCGTCGGGCAGCGTCGACGAACGACCTTGGTGATGTCGTGGATCACCGCGCCCTGGCTTGAGGTCACGACACCGATCACTCGCGGCCAGCCCGGAAGCGGCCGCTTGCGCTCGGGCTCAAAGAGGCCTTCGGCGCGGAGCTTGGTCTTGAGTCTCTCAAGCGCGAGCAAGAGGTCACCCAGCCCCGCGGCCTCGACCCGGTCGACGTAGAACTGAAGGCGTCCCTGCGCCGCAAAGACGCCGAACTTTCCAAAGCAGCGCACCATGACGCCATCAGCGAGGCGCACACGCGCTCGTGACAACGCCGAGCGCCACATCGCGGCCGGAAGCGCGGCATCTTGGTCGCGAATCGAAAAGTACGCGTGGCCGCTCGCTGCGAGCTTTACGCCAATGAGTTCGCCCTCGACGCAGAGGGTGCCAAGTGCCTCCACACCTCGATGCGCGAGCAGGAGTGCTTCACTCGCACGGAGCGCTCTCGGGGCTGCCTTTGCCGCCGGCGCAGACGGGGGCACAGCGAATGGAAGCTTTCCCTGCGTCACGCGTGCGACGAAGATAGGCGAATGTGGCTCACGTCGCCCGCGGCGGGGTCACCGGGAGCCAACGCGGCAGTTCGCGGCGTTCCGCGGCCGTACACCTCTATGCTCGCGAAGGCACTGGCGAGACCCACGCGGCCCGCGGTCACCGCTTGGGCGTCTGTCACGGCGGCCGCCATGACGACGCGTCTTCACGACGAGCTCGAAGGAAGGACGCGCCTAATCGCGGACAGCGCCCGTTGCGGCCATTCCGGCGGCCCGCTCGGCGCCGAGCGAGGACAGCTTCATGCGCAACACGCTGAACTCACGCTCGATCCGATCGATGCGAAGCGCGAACTCGCGGAGCCAAGCCGACGAGGGTTCGGCGCTTCGCCCTGACGCGGCAGCAGCAGCGGCCTGTGGTGTGCCCACGCCATCCTCGACTGCGGTCGCGCTTTCGGTCTGCACGACATGAGCATGAACCGGGCGTGCTGCCCCGTCAACGAAGTTGACAGACCGTGAGGCTCACCAAGGGAGGCTCACCAAGGCGTGCCGGCACTGAAACGAATTTGAAGGAAACAGCCATCGGCGGAACTGTACGTCCCCCTACTTTTTGCAGCAGGATCAAAATCGCGCCGCAACGATCCTCCGAGTGCGAACTTGGCGTCGTGCTCAGGAACGGCAATTTCCGCCGGTAATTTGCCCGCTGAACGCGACTGCGCCCTGATGCGAAGGATGTCATCGGCAAGCATCGACCCCAGCTCGCTTCGCGTTGACCTAACAAATCGTTGGGTCTGTGTGTTGGGAGCTGCGCGCGCTCGCGCACGATGCATGTTCGCGCATGCATTCCTCGCCATCGCGTGCGGCTCTGTCCTTGTCGGCTGCAACGGTTTCTTCCAGGAGCTCGACTCGGTGGAGGACGCCGGAGGCTCCGACAGCGGCGATACCGGAGAGACAGATACGGGGGGTACGGATGACGGCGGCCCTTGCGATTGGCAGGACGATCAATGCATGACGCAGGATCTCCTCGCGAGTTGTAGCGGCGCGACTGGTGAAGTCACCGAATACAACTGCGCGCTTGAGTGCGGCGGACTCGTCAACTTCACTTGTCTTGACGCTGGCGGCGGCGTGCATGGCTGCTTCTGTGTCGAGCCCGGCCCCACGAACGTTTACGGCTGCAGCCAGCTCGAGGCCTGTCTGGCGAGCTGCGGCGCCGCGGCCTTCGATGCTTGCGGAACCGAGTGCTTCTCGCGAGCGACAGCGTCGACGGTTCGCCTTTACGGGGCACTGGTCCACTGCGCGGAGAAGGATTGCCGCGAGACCTGCCTCGACTCGCCAGGCTCTTGCGCCTCATGTGTGCAGGCGACGAAGTCGGGCCTCTATGGAGGCTGTCAGGTGGAGCGCACGGTGTGTGACCAGGACCCGGACGACGAACCCAACTGGCCGTAGCGCGCTCATTGGGCGCTGGAAAACCGACCTCCGCGATCCTGGCGCCATCTACCGCGCCCCGCGCGTTGGGAGATCAGGCGCGGGATCTGTCATGGTTCGCCGGTGCACGGCAACCTCATCGGTGAGCGCTATCGCGTCACGACCTTTGGAGAGTCGCACGGACCGGCGCTTGGCGCCGTGGTCGAGGGCTGTCCGTCGGGACACGCATTCCCATACGAGGCGATCGCACGACAGCTCGCGCGACGACGACCGGGTCAAAGTCGACTTACGACGCAGCGCGACGAAGGTGATCAAGTCGAGGTCCTCAGCGGTGTCGATCCCGCGACGCAGCGCACGCTTGGCACGCCGATCGCGATGATGATCCGCAACTCCGACGCGCGCAGCGAGCACTACCAAGATATCGCCGAGGTCTATCGACCCTCGCATGCAGACTTTACCTATGACGCGCGCTTCGGCCTACGCGCCGCCGCTGGTGGTGGGCGTGCATCGGCGCGCGAAACCGTCGCGCGCGTCGCCGCCGGCGCGCTCGCCGATGACTTGCTCGCACTCCTTGGGATTGAGGTCGTCGCGTGGGTCCACGAGGTCGGAAACCACCGAGTGGCGGAGATCGACGAGGCGACTCTGACGCGCGAAGCGGTCGACAGCAACGACGTGCGCTGCCCAGATCCCACAGCGGCAGCGGCCATGGAGGCCTCCATCCTCGAAGCACGCAAGGATGGCGACACCATCGGCGGCGTGGTGCGCTGCGTTGTCCGCAACGTCCCGGCCGGATGGGGCTCACCCGTATTTGGCAAGCTGACGGCGACGCTCGCCGGCGCGATGATGAGTCTTCCGGCGGCACGGGGGTTTGAAGTTGGCGAAGGCTTCGCATCGACGCGCATGCTGGGCTCGGAGCACAACGACGCATTCGTGCTGCGCGACGGCCAGATCCGCACCGCGACCAACCACAGCGGCGGGATCCAAGGCGGCATCAGCAACGGTGAGCACATCCGCTTCGCGGTTGCGTTCAAGCCGGTCGCCACGATCTTCAAGCCGCAGTTGACCGTGCGACTCGACGGCACGCCCGTAGAGATGTCACCGCGCAAGGGACGACACGATCCATGCGTGCTTCCCCGCGCCGTACCGATGGTCGAGGCGATGGCCTCGATCGTGCTCTGCGACGCGATGCTTCTGCGGTTAGGTGCGCGCGTGGAGGATCTCTTGCGGTGACTCGCTTCAAGGTCATTGACGGCGGTGCGACCAGGGAGAACAACGCCAAGCCGCAGCATCACCGACCCGAGGGTCCACGTGCCCTCACGGCTGTCGCGGAGAGTGCCGCACAGCGAGCCCTGGAAGCCGACGCGTCCACGATCGAGGAGCGGGTTCTTCCTTCGAACTCTGCCCCAACTCAAGGGTCGGAGCAGACAGCATCGGCGGGCGGCGGGCAGCCAAGTCCCTCGCTGCCGCAGATGCCGGGGCCGATTCCAGTGGAGCTCACCCGAGCACTGCGGAACGGCGAAGCCGTGCTGTGGTGGGGACGCAAATCGGCGATCGACCCCCGGCCGATCCTGGTGCTTGCCGCCGGTGGGCTGGTGCTTCTCGGGCTGTTCTCTGTCTTGGTCCCCGAGCTCTGGTCGCGACCGTGGGAGCGCTTGTGGCAGCCACTTGCGATCGTGCTCGCGCCGGCAGCAGCGGCCGTCGTTCGCGAGCGCGCCAATATGCGAGCGCTCGTGATCACGGACATCGCCCTCATCGACGTCGACTCAAGCGGCCGAACCGATCGACTCAGCCTGCGCAATGTGACGCGGGTGCGGCGAGACGTCTGGACGGGTGGAATCCGGCTGGACAACGAACACCACACGGTCCGCATCGCCGCGTCGATGGTTCAAGATGCGCACGCGGTCGTCCGCAGCATCCTACGAAACACCGTGCGAGCTTCCGCGACGACAATCGACGACCCGATGCGTTGGCTCGAGTGAACAGTGCCGCGAGGCTGTGTTGGCCTCTCTGCAGCCACAAAAGCACCCGCGGCCGCCGGATGACATTCCGGCGTGGCGCGGGCGCCTGAATGGGCGATTCGCCCCGAATCGATGTGCGACTAGCCGATCGGCGGCACGTCGTAGATGACCTTCACGTCTGCGCCGCCGACGTAGGCATACGAGCCCGCACCGCCATAGCCGTAGCCCAGCAGACCAAAGGGCACGTCCGACTCAAGGAAGTGCTGTCCTTCGTCCATCGGACACGTGATCGAGTTCCACTCAATGCCGTCGATGACGCCTGCAACGCGAATCTCGCAGTCCTGCGGCAGCGGATTCTCGTCAAGGGTGAACGCGTCCAGGCCGCCGGCATCGCTGCGTGCCATCAGCACGATGTAGTTGCGCACCCAGGTGTCCGGCACGAGGAACACGTAGCGGTTCCGGTACTGATCGATCGGCGGAAAGATGGAGAGCGAGGGATCGCCAATGAAGTCGGGCGTGAATCCCTGGCTGACGAGGACTTGCGAGATCATGATCGGCTTGTCGGTCACCACCACCGCGTCAAGCTGTGTCCACGCATCGATGACCTGGCCAGGCCCGAGGAAGAAGTCGTCCCAAGGCGCCGGCAGGTTGGTCTGCACGTGGGCAACTTCAGCGACCCCGAGGAAGCGCAGCTCGTCAGGTTCGCGATACCCCCCCGGATCGGAGCGGTAGGGGCTGTGCGGCACCACGTACTTCATCCCCAGCGACGCAGCGGGTGGAATCTGCTCCTCAAGGTGGTCCGTGCAGCATAGGTCGTCGGGAACGTAGTCTGGCGGCTCTGGCGGATCGGTCACCCCGGGTCCAATGCCGCGCTCAAGACTTGTGAACACGGCCACGCCCTTGGTGCTGTTGACGATTGTGCCGGTCATGTCGCCGGGGATGCCATCGCTCGAGACGTTGAGGACGTCGAAGGCGTTGAGCGTCACTTCGATCTCGGTGACCGCCTGACCGGGCCCCGCAGCCGGAATGCCGGCACCGTCGGGACGCGTCTTGGTACCCGGGACGACGCTGACCACGGTGTTGTCCTCCTTGGCCACCACCGTCACGGACGAGAAGTCCGGAATGCCCTGCAAATTGGGCGCGCCGGGGATCATGATCTCGATCGGATTCGCCGTCGGATAGCCGATCACACGGTGCACGGTGCCAAGTGCCGGCGCCGGCAGTAGCAGCGAGGCGTCAGTCGAGAAGTCATTGACGAAGTTGTTGAACTGGTAGACGACGATGGGCGCCGTTGAACGGATGCGGTATGCGTGGCTCGTGAGTGCGGTGCCTTCTGCAGCATCCGCCATATCACCGGGCTCCCAGCCCGTCACTTCGCGCTGCGGGAGTTCGATGCGTTGCAGCACGCCGACCGGCACGGTGACATTCTCGACCGTGTCGAGTACCTGCGGCTGACCGAATGCGGCGACGTTGCGTTCGATGACGACGGTCGCGGTTACGCTGCCCGCATTCGCCAGCACGACGCCCCACGGCGTGCCACTGGCATCATCGAGGCCGCGCGAGTTGGGCAGATCAACGGCCCAGAACTCGCAGCCGATATTGCTCTGCGTACCGTCCTCGACCGCGCACGCCGTGACGCAAGTTCCCTCGCTGCACAGCTCGCCCGCGCCCGCATCGCAGGTCTCGACCACATCGCCGGGCTTGCCGTCGGCGTCACACTCAATCACGTCGTTTCCGGCGCAGACGGTCTGTCCGGGTAGGCAGCTCACGCACCCGATCCCGTCGACACATTCCTCTTCTGCCGTGCAGGGCACTGCTGGTCCGGGCATGTCGGGCCCCTCGCAGGGCACAAAGCCTTCCAGCGTGCAGACGTCACATGAGCCGTTGCCGTCGGTGCCATCCGAGTCGTCGGTTGTGCCGGTGTCATCGATGCCCGCGTCATTCGGGCCGCCGTCTGGATCGGCGCTGTTGTCGTTGCACGCAAGCGCAAGCGCGAGCGGAAGTACGCATGCGAGCGTTGTCAGCGAGAGCGCTATGGACGCGCGTGATTCTCGACGTGATGACCCAATGGGAACTAGCCTATTCACTAGGCCCTTATATCAATGAGCGCGACCCAATACGATCAAGAACTCGTGCGGGTGCCACAGCCCCACAAGCGTCGCACACGAGGGTGCTCGCCCGGATTGGCGACCAAAGCCGGGTAGCTCGCCGCAGAATCGCGAGCGCGAGAGTGGACTCACGAATCCCGTCTCACTCTTCGTCGATCTCGCCCAGGGCCCGATCCAACGCGTTCTGGACGCGCTCCCGGCCAACCTCCGAGGAGATCGTCGCGGTTCCATCGAGTGAGGCAAGGTCGACGTTGCTGATCACCACTGGCATCGCGAAGGCGCGATGGTGAAACGCCTCCGCGGCCAGACCGGCGATCTCAAGCGCGGTGGGCGGAGGCTCGTTGTCCTCGGCCATGGTCTCCAAAGCGGGGCCTCCCGACGGCCCATTCTGTCCGCCATTGTGAGGGTCCTGCACGGGCGCCGAGCTGACACAGAAACGCTCCGAGCCACTCGGGTCGACAAGGCAGGCCTGCAGGTCGACGACGCCCTCGCGTGCTCCGCTGACTTCGCGGATCTGCACGACAAATCCGTCTCCGTTGCTGCTCGACACGCTGAGTCGCGGCGAGCGACCAAGGAGCGCCTCCAGGCGCAGCGCTGCTTCACCGCTGCCTTCCACCTCGATCCGAGCGGGAATGCGCAGGCTCATGCGTCGCACGATGGAACCATCGAGCTCCATCGCCATCGCGAGGTGGGCGATCATGGCGCTGCGGTCGCCGAGGCTTTGGCACGCACGTGCTGCCACAGCGGCGGCGCGTGCCCGCATCAGGACATCGGTCGGGCCCAGCGTCGACATCGCCTTCTCGGCCAGCTCGCGCGCCTTGGCGGCGTCACCCCATGCGAGGTGAATCTCCGCCTCGATTGCGTCGTGGTAGGGCTCAAAGACCAGTCCGTCCTTCTCGGCGGTCTGCTTCTCCCGCTCGCGCACTTTCTCAAGTGCGTCGTAGACCACCCCGGGTCCGGCCACCTCAATCCGGTCCGCGACCAACCACGGCGGCACCTCTGAGAGGCTGTCCGCCGAGGCCATGCGGAGCGTGCCGAGCAGCAACTTCTCGTCACTGAGGACGTTCGCGGTGCGCTCGGCATCGGCCCAGCGCTGCCCCGAGCTATCCCACGATCTTCGCTGTAAGCTCCAGGCCTCAAAGCCACCGGTATAGCTCGCACGCTCTCGCTGCACCTCGTACATCGTGGTGGCGAGCGCGCGGCGCAAGAGCGCGTGACCACCAAGTGCTTGGTCCGCACCGCCGGATCGCAATCCCTGCCGATCTGGATACTCAAGCGATCGCGTGATGGCTCTCAAGCCGCGCTCTGGTTCGCCCGCGACGAGGAGAAAGAGTGCGTAGCTCGCGTCCGTCTCCGCACGAACTTGATCGCGCAGGTAGGGAGGCTGGCGCTTGCGCCACGTGTGCATCTCGCGAAGAGCCTGCACTGCCTCCTCCGTGCGGCCTTGGCTGGTGTAGAGCAGCAAAAGCACGCGCCACGGATTGGCCACGGTAAAGTCATTGTGGAGCGTGCCCTCCTTGGCCAGGCGTTCGACCTCGTCGAGCCGCTGTACCGCCGCCGCCGCAAGAGCGGCATTGTAGGCGTGAACTGTTACGGGCGTGCGGACCTCAGGGCTCGCGTCCGGTGGATCGAGTTTGGCCTCGGCCACGGCACCGTCGAATGCCGCACGACATGCCTCGTAGTAGGCGACACGCTCGCCCGCCTCTCCCTCAATCGCACACATCGCGTTGAGCCCGAGCGAGCGCTGGTACGGATCGCGGCTCTCCATCGCCTTCTTGGCCTTCTCGCGCGCCTCGTCAAAGCGTCCGAGCTTCATCAGCGGCCAAGCGTGCTCGCCCGTGAGTCGTGGCGAGTAGAGCGAATCGTAGAAGTCGAGGATTTGCAGCTGATAATCGAGCTTTTCAAGCTCGCCGGCGAGCGCTTGAATCGAATAGAGGAGCTCTCGATGCAACTGCACTGGCGCACCGCCAGCACCGGTCTCCCCGGGTGTGAAGCGACCCTCGTAGATTTCACGCGCGCGACCGAGATGCTTCATCGCCTCCGGGAGCGCACCCTCACTCTGCCGAAGCACGTTCCCCATCACGTAGTGCCCAACGATCGAGTCAGGGTCCTGCTTGAGGAGCTGCTCGCACTTGCGACGCGCCGTGATCAGCTTGCCGTCAAAGTAGAGCTTCCACACCTCGTCTTCGAGCGGCGTGCGCTCAAAGTCGTCCGCAGCCGGTGGATCCTCTGCGACCGCGTCGCGCAGTGCCGGCGCCGTCAGCAGCAACGCGAGCGCCGCGACCCCGGTGAGTCGACGTCGAATGCGAGAGAGCTGTCGGGAACTAGGCATGAGACCTCGAGAGGAGACGAAACGGCGAGTGGACTGAAGCTGACCTGTGGGCGAGCGGGCGCGAGAGAGACGAGTGGGGTACGGCAGGCCGCTATCGGGCCTGGAGACTGAGTCGAGCCAGGCGCTCAAGCGGGCCACGGCAGCACTCGGCGATCACGACCTCGGCTGCTTCCGCGCCTGGTGCGAGCTCCAGGCGATGGCCAAAGACCAGCGGTGCGAGCTGCTCGACGTCATCCGCGGTGACATAAGAGCGACCCGTGCTCATCGCTCGTGCTTGAAGCGCCGGCATCATCAAAACCAGCGCGCGGGTGGACACGCCCTGAAGCACCTGCGGATGCTCACGGGTCGCATTGGCGATGTCGACGAGCGCCTCACGAAGCTCGGGCGCGACGTACACCTGGGTCTCGACCACCCTGCGCGCGTCGCAGATCTCCGTTCGAGTCACCCGGGGCAAATCCTTGCCCGCGCCGGTCTTGCGCTGCTGGATGCTCGCGAGAATTTCTAGCTCGGCTTCGCGAGGGATGTGCTTCATCCGAATCTTGAAGAGGAAGCGGTCGAGCTGCGCCGACGGCAGCGGGAAGGTACCCGCCAGGTCGAGCGGGTTTTGAGTCGCGATGACAAAGAACAGCTCATCGAGGCGGCGGGTGCGATTGTCGATTGTCGTCTGCTTCTCCGCCATCGCCTCAAGCAGGGCCGACTGCACCTTCGGCGAGGTTCGGTTGATCTCGTCGGCGAGGACGATGTGCGCAAAAATCGGTCCAGGGCGGAAGAAGAAGCGGTTGGTGTTCGGATCGAAGATCGTCGTGCCGGTCACGTCGCTGGGCAGCAAGTCCGGCGTGAACTGGATGCGGCGCAAGGTGACGATCTCGTCGTCGGGCCGATCGTCGATGATGCAGTCGCCAAGCGCCTTGGCGAGCGTGGTCTTGCCGGAGCCCGGATAGTCCTCGAGGAGGACGTGGCCGTCGGCAAGTAACGCGACGATGACACACTCGATGACCTCGTCGCGGCCGCGGATCGCGGCGCGGACGCGATCGCGGATGCGCTCGACCACGCCGTGGGCCCCCTGCAGGTCTTCGATCGGCGGCGCGAGCGTATGAGTGATGTGCTCGCTCTGATCAAAGTCATGCGAGAGCGGTGTCTGTTCGTCGATCGCGTCGTTCATCGAAGTTTCCGTGTGATTCCGGAGTGGAGAGGAGGGGGAATGAGCGCGGCTCAGCGCGCCCGGAAAATCGTGGTGGGATCAAGCCAGCCGAGGATGCGGCGATAGGTGGGGGCCAGCGGCACGAGCTCGGTGCGCACCTTCTTTGACAGTTCGTTCCAGCGTGCGCGGTCGAGTTCCGGTCGTGCGCTCTGCGGGCGATTCGGTGAGGCCATCCGTGCCGCGACATGAAGATCGGTCACCGGGCCCAGCGACGGAACCTTGTCCGCCACGCGCCGGGCGAAGCGCTCGCGGGTTTCGCCGAACTCGCGACTCATCCCCAGCTCTGCGAGTCGGTCGAGGAGCTCGCGATACGCAACGCGGGGCAGCGCCGCCTGCGAGCAGAGTCGAGGCATCAGCCAACGCCACGCCTTGGCGATGTAGAGCCCGACCGCCGTGCCAAGCAGCGCAAAGAGGGCGCCGTACCAGAGATCGCGGAAGAAGTGGCCGCGCTTGGGCTTCTCCTCCGTGGCTTCTTCCTCTTGGTCAGCGCTGGGCTCTTTGCGTGCCATGTCGGCGAGGAGCTCGGAAAGGTCTTCGTCGACCGGATTCCCGGGCGGATCGAGATTCTGCGCGGCGGCGAT
>CAZVEM010000200.1:0-11557 GCA_964626165.1 uncultured Nannocystaceae bacterium | reverse complement strand
ATCTGGCGGGATTTGGTGCCGAGGTGCTCAAGGTCGAGGCACCCGTGGGCGACGCACTTCGCGGCTGGCGAGTCTGCGTCGATGGGACCTCGCTCTGGTGGTCGTCGCTGGCGCGGGGCAAGTCCTCGCTCGTCTTGGACCTTCACTCCTTGGCGCAGCGCCAGCTCCTCCTCGACTGGATCGCCGCGGCAAAGATCGACGTCTTGGTTGAAAACTTCCGCCCCGGGCGCTTGGAGGAGTGGGGACTTGGGCCAGAGCAGCTGTGGGAGCGCGTACCAGAGCTGATCATCGTGCGGATCTCTGGTTACGGTCAGGATGGTCCCGATGCGTCGGCGCCGGGATTCGCCAACGTCGCAGAGGCACGGGGCGGCCTGCGTGCAATCACCGGTGAGGCGGGCCAAGCTCCGGTGCGACCCAACCTCAGCCTCGGCGACACCTTGGCGGGCTTGCACGGTGCTCTTGGCGCATTGGCGGCGCTGCGAGCTCGAGACGTCGCGCGAGCAACGAAGGATGAGGCGACCGGCTCGACGCGTGCTCGTGGTCAGGTCGTCGACGTCTCGCTGCTTGAGTCCGTGTTGGCGACGCTTGAGAGCGTCGTGCCCGAGTATTCGGCACTCGGCGTCGTGCGTCAGCCGGCAGGCTCTCGCGTGCCCGGCATCTGCCCGAGTGGCACCTACCGCTGTCGAGATGGCGAGTGGATTGCACTGGGCGCGAACTCCGATGCAATGTTTCGTAGGCTCGCTCGCGCCATGGGTCGCGAGGACTGGCTCGGCGACCCGGCGCTTGAGAGCAACCTCGGTCGCGTCGAGCGAGAGTCCGAGATCGATGAGGCGATCCGCGAATTCTGTGTAAGTCGGTCGCGGCCTGACGCGATCCAAGTGCTTGAGGAGGCAGAGATCGCGTGCGGTCCGGTGCAGGACGCCAGGGCTCTCCTTGCAGATCCGCAGCTGCTCGCTCGCGGCGCCTTTGACGAGGTGGAACTCGCGGGCGGCCAGCGCGTTGCGGTCACCGCCCCCGTGCCGCGGATCGAGGGCTGCGTGCGTGTTCGTGCCGCGGCCGGTCCCGCGCTCGACGAGGGGGGCTGAGCATGCTCAGCAACTGGCTCAAGCGCCCGGTTGAGCTGCTCAACGAGGAGCGGGCGCGCGTTCGTCACGGTACGGCGACGCCGTAGCTGCGTGAAACGTGGCCCGGACGGGTCAGGTCGCTCGCGCGAGGCATCGCGCGAGGCATCGCGCGAGGCATCGCGCGAAGCCGCGCCCGACCTCGCCTGCCGCGCATGAGCGAGCGCACGCGCGTACGCGGCGGTTGGATCGGGGGTAGGGGCGGGGAGTGACGCTCAGGACGCCGAGGGGTCGGATGGCGCCTTTGCATTGGCCATCGCACCCGGGTTGGGCGTAGGCTCCGCGCGAAGCGGATCCCGTTGGATTCGCCCCTCTGTCCCGATGCTCACGACCCCGATGTCCAACGCAACATCCAGCTCAGCGAGTGACAGCGCAGCGAAGGCGGCGACGAGCAGCCGGCCAATCAATCTTGGCCTCAACGACGGCACCTACGCGCCCGAGGCCTGCCTTGAGGTGTTGCGTCGCTACGCGAGCCGCACCGCGTTTCGCAACTACACCGAAGCCGGCAACGACCGTCTCCGCAAGGCTATCGGCGCTGTCGATCAAGTCGGTATCGAGCACATCTACCTGCACAATGGCAGCGGCCCGATCCTCAAGCAGGCGGTGCCCCATATCATCAAGACAGCGATCTACGCGTCGCCGATGCGCATCGCCAAGCACCTGATCCGAAAGGACGGGTTCCCGATCATCACGCCGCGCTTCACCTACAGCAAGGTGCCCAAGAAGGCGATGGAGCTCGGCCTCACGGTGCACGTGCTTCGACTTGAGCCGGGCAACAACTTCCGACTGGATCTGGCGGAGCTAGAGGCCACGCTGGAGCGGGGCGATGGCATGGTCTACATCGCCAACCCGAACAACCCGACGGGGAACGCACTCATCAAGCGGCGCGAGTTGCTGCCGCTGCTGCAACGTTTCCCGCGCTCGAAGTTCTGGATTGACGAGGCCTATGTCCAATACCTCGATCCCAGAGAGCACGAGTACGTCTGCGATCTCGTGCCGCGCTACGACAACTTGGTGGTGAGCCGCACCTTCTCGTTTGCGTATGGCATGGCCGCCGCGCGCGTGGGCTACTTGCTGGGATCGCCGACGCTGATCCGCGAGCTTGAGAGCCAGGTCACCGACTACCGCATCGGGATGCTCTCGGAGGACCTCTGCATCGCGGCTCTGGAGGACAAGACCCACCTCCCGTATGTGCGCCAGGCCACCCTGGAGGCGGTCGCGCGCCTCCGCGCCGGCATGGAGGAGATCGGCGGCATCGAAAGCTTTCCCTCCTCGGTCAACTTTGTGCTGGCGCGCTTCCGTGACGGCAGGGCCGCAAAGCCCGTCCAGGCCGCCCTCAAGGAGCGAGGGATGCTGATCAAGACCTTCGAGCCCTTTGGTGAGCATCGCTACGACGACTACTTCCGCGTCACGGTCGGACTCCCAGAGGAGAACGAGACCTTCTTGAAGTTGCTCGGCGAGGTCACTGCTCGCTAGAGTGTCCCCGGCGGCCTGCCCCTACTGCGACTATCGCGCCGCTGGCGACTCGCCAATTTGAACTGCGATCTTACCCCGAACGAATCTGTCCTCGCACCTGCCAAGGTCCCCGCGCGTCGCCCGAGTGATGCGCTCGATTTCGCAAGAGACCTCGACCCCTGAGCAACGCAGCCGGCTCCATGACGCAGATTGCAGCACCTCGCCTCAGTGCGGACGACCGACAGGCTCATCTCGACGAGTTGGAGTCGCGAGAGTTCGATGTGCTCGTCGTCGGTGGCGGCATCTCGGGCGCAGGGACTGCTTGGGAGCTGTCTCGTCGCGGCCTTCGTGTCGCGGTGGTCGAGGCCGAGGATTTCGCCAGCGGGACTTCGAGCCGCTCGTCAAAGTTGATTCACGGCGGCTTTCGCTACCTGTTCCAAGGCCACTTCCGCCTCGTTCGCAACACGGCGCTTGAGCGCAAGCGACTCCACCGCCTCGCACCGCACCTCGCCGAGCCGCGCTGGATGGTCGTGCCGGTCCACAACCGCGCCTACCTCACGGCATTGGTGACGGGTCTTGGGATCTATGAGCGGCTGGGCCGCGTCGAGCCGCAAGATCGCTACCGCCGGCTCACCGGCAAGCAGATCGAGGAGTTTGAACCCGGCTTCCTCAGCGAGAACTTTCCGTGGGCATGCGCCTACCGCGAGTATCTGACGGACGATGCGCGTCTGGTCTTGGCAAACCTTCGCAGCGCTGTGAAGGCAGGCGCTCACGTCACCAATCGACTTCGCGTCGATTCGCTGATCAAAGACGGCGAAGGCATGGTGCGTGGCGCGACCGCGAGTTGCTCGCTCACGGGGCGCACGCTGCAGATCCGCGCCAAGGTGCTGGTCAACGCGGCCGGGCCCTGGGTCGAGGATCTCCTCAACATGGAGGGACGTAGCGCTCGTCGCCGACTGGCACTCTCCCTGAGCAAGGGCATCCATCTGGTCTTGCCCGCGAGCAAGCTGCCCGTGCGCAACATGGTGGTGTATCAGGGCAAGGATCGGCGCCGCTGCTTTGCAGTGCCGCGCGGCGATGTTGTCTATCTCGGCACCACCGAGACGCGCTTTGACGGACCTGCGACGGTGTGGCCCTCGATCACGAGCGAGGACGTCGAGTACCTGCTGTCGCCGCTGGCGCGCTATTTCTCGTCGCCGATCGAAACCAACGACGTGCTCGGTGCCTGGGCGGGCCTACGACCGCTGGTCTCACAGCCTGGGAAGTCCCTCGGTGAGGTCTCGCGCCGCGACGAAGTTGGCATCGGCCCCGGTGGCGTCGTCTCTATCGCGGGCGGCAAGCTCACGGGGTATGCGAGCATGGCTCAAAAGGTCGCAGCTCGCGTTGCGCAACGCCTACGCAAGGTGCTGCCGGTCGCGCCGCCCGACGAGCCGCTGCCCGGTGGCGACCTGAGTGGTTCGATCGAGTTCCTCGCGGGGCAGCTCGCGGGCGCTCATGGCATGGCGCAAGGCCACGCACAGCGCATGGCACAGCTCTACGGATCCGAGGCGCACCAAGTCCTCAGCCTCGGTGCTGCGCCACTCGTCGACGGCCTCGCCATGCGCCAGGGTGAGGTCGACTGGGCGGTGCGTGTTGAGGGCGCGGCCAGCATTGAAGACGTCCTCTATCGACGGAGTCGATCGGCGCTCTACGACCTGCGCGCGCGTGACCTCGTCGCGCCGATCGCTGAGCGCATGGGTGCACTCCTGTCCTGGGACGCGACCGCGGTCGCCGAGCAGCTTCGCCAAGTTCGCGCCCGCCTTGCGAGCGACTTGACCTTTGCGGACCACCGCGCGCTCGCGCCCGCGCCCGGCATGCTGACGGCCCGCTCCTAGCAGGGGTCCTTCAACACCTGGCTTGGCGCACAAATGCGCGGGCCCGCCGTGTTGTGCAGAGGGGCCGCGGCAGCGCATGAGCGTGGCGATGCGGCGTGGCAAGTGACCATCGCGCGGCATGATGGGCTATGACCCCGCCATGCGTGACGTCAGGGTCTGGGTCATCGGCGCATCCTCGGGCATCGGCGCTGCCACGGCGCTGCAGTTCATCCGCGAAGGCGCACGTGTGGTGGTCTCTGCTCGGAGGTCCGAGCGGCTCGAGAGCCTCCGCGCCGAGAGTGGCCACCCCGAACGCGTCACAGTGCTGCCCTTCGATCTCATCGATGATGCGGCGCGCCAAGACGCGTATCGACGCGTTGTCGAGACCCTCGGCGGGGTCGATGTGGTCGTGCACAGTGCCGGCGTCTCGCAACGAGCGCTGGCAAAGGACACCGCGCTGGAGGTGGACCGACGCATCATGGAGTTGAACTACTTCGCCGTGATCGCGCTGACCAAGACGATCCTGCCCGACATGCTGTCGCGGCGTAGCGGGCACTTCGTCGTGGTCAGCAGCGTCTCGGGCCACGTCGGCAGCCGTGGTCGATCGGCATACTCGGCCTCCAAGCACGCACTCCATGGTTTCTTCGAGGCGCTGCGTGCCGAGACCGCGGACGCAGGCATCTCCGTGACGATGGTCTGCCCGGGCTATGTTCGCACCGAGATCAGCGCGTCGGCGCTCCGCGGCGATGGAACCGCCTTTGGCGCCGACGAAGCGAAGACCGACAGTCACGTCGAGAAAGGCCTGTCGCCCGACAAGGTCGCGCAGGCGATCGTCAACGGCGTTCGCCGTCGCTCGCCAGACGTGATTATCGGCGGCACGGAGGTCGCCGCCATCTACCTCAAGCGCTTCGCGCCTCGCCTGCTCCGCACGCTCGTTCGACGCCAACGCGCCTCCGGGGCGGACAGCTGATCGCGGCGCTGCGCCCGAAATCCCCGTCGCCTTCGGGTGACGGATCACCGGGAAGCGTAAGCCTCAACGTTTTGCGCCTTCGACCGGCGCAAACACGGTCGCGGTGTCGAGGCGCTGAAGAAAGGAGCGGCGCTGGCTGCCGAGGCCGATGTCGAGCGTCGTCACTTCGACCCGATCGAGTCGGTAGGTGTTGTCCTTGTCGGCAGCACAGGGGACCACGTACTCGCTGATCGAGGAGAGTGCGTAGTCACGCGGCGTGCCGCTCTCATCGGTGTGCTGGCCGAGGTAGAGCATGATGTGGCCCTTCATCCAGAGGAGCACGATGCCGCGCGACGCGGCCTCGTGGATGCGCTGCAGCTTGGCGTCGTCACCAAGGTCGGTCAGCGCGATGGTTTCGGTGCCTTGGCGCCCCTGAACCGCGCTGTTGCGGCCGAGTCGAACGCCCATCGTCGCGAAGACATCAAGCAAGAGGCGAGAACAGTCGCGTCCGCCCAGGTAGCCACCCCAACCGTAGGGATCGCCCAGCCGGCGAAACGCGACGTTGAGCGCTGACTCGCGTGAGAGGGGCAAGTCTCCAAGATGCACACGCTCGTTGACGTCGAGATGGGCCTGGACCAGACCGTCGCGAGTCGGGACAAGCACGGTCGCGCTCCATGATCCAGGATCGAGGCCGTCGTGATTGGTCTCCACCACGGGGAGCCGCACGCCCATGCGGAGGACGGGACCCGCGCTGGCGCGCACGTTGTCGTCAAGAATCACGGCGACATCTTGGGGCTCGAGCCAGGTCTGTGCCTCGCCCGCACTCAGCGGCGGCGTGAGCTCCTCGCTGCGGATCCACCCGTCGGCATATCCCGCGTCCACAAAGCGCCAGCCGTCGGTGGAGCTCGCGAGGACTCGAATGAGCTCACCGGCGTGCACCTCGCTGCATCGATTGCGATCGAAGGCCAGGTCGCGGGCAGGGGAGAGGAGTCCGAGCTCGGTGGGACCGCACCAGATCGTCAGTTCGTCGGTGGTAACGTGCAGCGAGCTCGCATCTCCAAGCACAATCGCGGCGGCGCTTCGATCGCGGACCTCGTCTGCCGCGCCCGCCTGGCCCTCGACATAGCGGCCGGCGGTGAGTGCCTCGGCGAGATAGGCCGCGCGCTCCTCGATGTGTTGCCGCGTCGCTTCCGCAGTCGCGGGGACGCCGGCGGTGTTCTCGACATCGGTGCGCGCGGCCGGGTGACGCACGACCGGGTGCCAGGCTCCGGAAACCTCGACATCGCGCATCCGCAGGTTCCGGATGCCCTCTGCGTCGAGCAGGACCTGATTCGCCTTCACGGAGCGCGCAAGCACAGAGGAGGGCCCGTCTTGTGGTCGGCCCTCCGAGCCGGGCGACGCGAGCCACGTGGCAAGCTGACGATGCACCGCCAGCGTGCCTGGAGCGCTGTCGACGACGGTCGGCTCGGTCTTGCATTGCGAGTCGCCGTCGCCGGCCGGATCGGCTGCATCTCCGCCGTCCGCGCCGTCCGTCGCCGAGTTCGAGCTTGGGTCTGTGCTCGGGGGCGCCTCGCGGGTCGAGCCCGGTCCGCAAGCGCACGCGAGCGAGACCGCGAGTGGCAACGCTCGCCATCCCAAACGAGACATCGCAGGATGCGGGACGATCATGAGAGCCGCGCTCACGGTCGAGGAGTGCCGTCAGGAAGCTTGACGTCCGCGTCCGCCCATCGGACGTGCACGTGGTCGGGATGCTGCGGCCAAAGCCCGTGGTTGTCCTTGTGCAGGAAGTGTCGACCCTGACGATGCGCCGCCGCCGTCGCTGCGGAGCCAAGTGTTGCCGCGGCACGAGAGGTGCCAACGTCTTGCGGCGCATTTGATGTCGCGTCTGCGGCGGCGTCGTTGGACGCTCGGGGGGACGCACCCGCCGCTGACGAGGAAGGCGCGTTGCTCATCAGTCGCGACTCGAACGCGGCGAGCGTGCCGGCGTCGTCGTGGACGAAGAACGCGATGTTCTCTTCGTCGATGACAAGTTCGGCGAGCGTTGCAAGCAGCTTGGTTCCAATCTTCTCGGCATCGGCGGTTGCCTGATGCGTCTTGGGCTCCTTGCGGTCGGACACCAGCACCCAGTGTCCATCGCGATTGGGCTTTCTGAGGTGCCAAAGGAGCAACGGCTCGGATGCCTGCAATCCGGCACTGGACGCAGCGAGGGCGGCATTCGAGGTCGTCGGCGAGTCCGCGACGGAGTCGCCGTCCGATGACGCCGCGGCGCTTGCCGCGACTTGCTGCGAGGCCGGCGGAGCCTCGGCCGCCGCTGTTTGCGTCGACACCAACAGGTACAGGTCGGCGTCGACGCCCTTGCGGTGCGTCCAGTGGTCCAAGATCTTGCCGCCTGTGACCACGCTGATATCGCCGATGCCGAGGAGCTCGCCCGTCTCTTCTTTGTAGCGCCGCGCGATCACGACGATGCGCTCAAGGAACTCGCGCTTGCCCCACTGACGCGTTGCGGAGGGCTGATAGCTGCGCTTGTAGGGGCGGTAGTCGACGCCGGCACGCGCGATGTTGGCGAGTGGGATCCATTCCTTGCCCTCATCGTCCAGCCGCACGTGAAAGCCCAGCCCATCGCGTCGCGGCGTCCCCTGCGAATGAATCGACGGCACGACCACGTGGAGGTAGGCCCGTGTGCCCTCCGTGGTCACGAAGAGGTCGTAGGCCGCGAGCGGACCGCGGCGCTCGGGCGAGCAATCGTCCTCGCAGCCAAATCGTGCCAGCCCTGTCCAGCGCTGGATCTGAGCAAAGTCGCCCTCGATGCCAAGCGCGCGTCCATCCGCATAGGCGGCACTGATACGTGGGTCTCTTGGCCCGCGCAGCTGCGTGCGACCCTCTCGTGGGATCCCGAGCTTGGTGAACTCGCTTCGAATCGCCTCAATCGACATCCCGGCGAAGCGCTTGGCCTGCTGCTCGAGGGATTCCTGGATCTCGTCGGACTGCGCTAAAGCGTGTCGAGCGTCGGCCGCGGTGGCGTCAACACGGCCCTCCCCACCCGCAAGGATTGAGGACTCCGCAGCGTCAAGTTCGCTGTCACGTTGCCCCGCGCCGCCTTCCGGGGCAAACATCGTTGTCGGCACGCTCGTGTGCTTATCGGAACCCTCGTGCGCGCTGGTCTGCTCCATCGCTTGGCCGGACGCGACCAGCCCCTTCGAGCCAACACACGTCGCCAACGCGATCGGCATTCCAAGTGCCGGCACGAGGAGCGCAGCGCGACGCAGCCACATTCGCGACCGAAGCGACAAATCCGCGCGACTCGGCTCGTCCGCGCACACCTGCACGTCCCCGGCGGGGGGCGTGATGTGGTCGGCGCTGCGCGAGGATCGTGCCATGTGTCTCCGACGCTAGCGCTTGTCTCCACCCGCGTTGCTTGGCGCCTTTGAGTCCGGCGCGGGCGCGCTTGGAGCGGCGTTCGTTGGCGCGCTCGAAGTCGTTGGCGCGCTCGTAGCAGCCGGAACGCCGCCGGGCTTGGTCACCGCGAGCCAGGCTGCGAGGCCGCCGAGCACAGGAACCGCAAAGAACAACAACTTGCCGAGCTCGGGCTTGCGCATCGCGACCGAGAGGCAGGCCGCGAGTGCGAACCAGATCAAGAGCTTGGCCCAGGCCCAGGGCGGCACCGCACTCATCATCCCGAGCTTGGCGAGGAGTCCAAAGCCGGCGACGAGGATCACAAGGAGCGCCGTGCCGTGCACCGCCGCAATCGCGGAGCGCAGCGTGTTGTCCTCGCGAGCCTTGCCATTGGCCGCCCAGACGGCCGCGCCGCCGAGGCTGGCGATGAGCGCAAACGCGCCGAGAAGATGGAGCGTTTTGTAGACCTCGTAACTCATCGAGGCCTTGAGGCTATCGCCAAACGCGGCCCACCGCATCCCACGACGCCGTCTTTCCCGGATTCGGGGACGCCGTCGCAGGTCATGCGCCACGTTCGATATGCCGCGGCTCGATGCGGCCTCTGCTCAACGCGCGGGGCTACTTGCGCCCGTTGCCCTTGGGGGCGCCCTGCGGGGCCTCACCAGCGGGCAGGCGGGACATCAGCAGTGCGCCGAGGGTTCCCAGGTTGCTGCCATCGCTCGCGGACTTCTTGTTGGCGCCGTCGCGAAACGCCTTGTACTCGGCGCGCGCTTCCGCATCCTCGACGCCGCGCACCGAGAGACGGGGACGACCCTGTGCATCGACACCGTGCTGAACGACGCGGATCTCTTTGCCGACCGGAAAGCGGCGACGTGCGTCGCTGCCCTGCGGCAGATTGAGCTCGCGCGTTGGAACCACGCCCAGGCCGACACTGGTCTGCACAAACACGCCGAAGGGCTCCACCTTGGTCACAGTGCCGTCGAGGATCGTTTCGGCCGGACGCCGATCTTCGCGGGGCGGTGCTGCAGGAGCGTCGGCCAACGCCTTCATCGAGAGCCGCACGCGTGGCGCTTGGCCGGGGACCTGCTCGATCTCCAGCACCTTGACCTTGACGTGTTCGCCGATCGTCAGGAAGTCCTTGACCGAGCTGACGCGTCCGTGCGCGAGCTCGGAGATGTGCACCATGCCCTCCACACCGTCGAGATCAACGAAGGCGCCATAGGCCTGCGTCGAAGTCACCGTGCCTTCAAGCTCATCGCCGACGCGGATTCGAGTGAGAGCTTCTGAGGCGCGGCTGACCTGCTCCTGCTCAAGATAGGCGCGGCGAGACACGACAACCGAGCGACCGCCCTCTCGGATCTCAAGGACGAGGAAGGTCAGGGTCTGGCCCTCGTACACCGCCGGGTCGGCAGTGAACTGGCGATCGATCTGAGACACCGGGCAAAACGCTCGCGTGCTACCGATCTCGACTTCGAGTCCGCCCTTGACCGCCTTGGTCACGACACCCTGCACGGGTGTCTTGGCGGAGTAGGCCAGCTCAAGGCCGAGGGCGTCGACGTTCTTGCCGAAGCGAACCGTCAGGGCAGGGCGATCGCCCATGCGAATCAGCGTCGCGCGGACTCGGTCGCCACGCTTGACGGTGAGCTCACCGCGGGCGTCGGTCAGCTCGCTGCGATCGATCTCAGCCTCGGTGCGCAGACCGATGTCGACGAAGATCACTTGGTGCGTGATCTCGACGACGGTGCCCTCGACCGCGGCGCCCGGACGGAGTCCGGTGCGATGGGCGGGGCGTTGCGCCAGCGATTCTTGAAACATCGCCGCAAAATCTTCGTCGTCGCTCTTCATGGGGGGCGGAGCGTGGCAAATCGGCGATCGCAGGGCAAGCGTGCCGCCGCAATGCCGCAATCCCCCGATATTCGCACGCCAGTGCGATTTAGAAGCGCCTCGTACGCTTCCCGCGGCGGGCCCTCTGCCGTACTTTCGGCGGGAAACCGCGCCGAGCTATGCGCGCCTAGCCGCCAACGCGCACCGTCGATGTCGACGGCTTGAGGTCAGGGAACTCGGGTGGTGAGTCGGTCACCGACGCAGGCTGCCAGGTCTGCACGACCTCGATGAATCCGTCCTTGTGAAGACGGATCTCGTGCGCCTTGCCGTCGCCCACCGGCACCTCGACGGTGCAAGGCGTCTCGCACTGCTCTTCACCATCAAGCAGCACCTTCGCGCCGGCTTCGTTGGTGGTGATGTACGCGCGATTGCGAGGGAGCTTGGCGGGCTCGGGCGTACCTGCAGCATCCGCGGTGGGAGCCGGTGCATCCGTGGCCTTGGGCCGCGTGCCGATGACGATCGCAACCACGATGATCGCGAGGAGCCCGACGCCACCCGCGACGTACATCCACAGCTTGCCGCTGTTGGCCGGCTCCTGCGCGTAGCCGAGGTTTCCGGTGATGGTGCGCGGACCTACCGGTGGCACGCCGCTGGGCGGCGTTGCGTTCACAGCAGGCACCGGCGCGGTGGCGAGTCGGTTCGGGTCGACCTGGTGGGCGCGGCCCTCTCGCGCCGCACGAGATGCACCAATGCACTCTCCGATGAGCTCGGAGAATCGAGCGCAGGTCTGCACGCGCTTGGTTCGATCTTTACGCAGCGCCATCGCCAGAACGCGCGCAGTCTCCTTACAGGCGTGCTTTGGCGCGGGTGGCTTGGACTTGACGTGCTTGAGCATCGTCGCCATCGGCGACTCCGCCGCGAAGGGCGGGCGCCCCTCGATCATCTCGTAGAGGATGCAGCCC
>CAZVEM010000199.1:0-11582 GCA_964626165.1 uncultured Nannocystaceae bacterium | reverse complement strand
GTCTTGTAGCGCGCGGGCCTGCACGGTTGGCCGAAGCGGAGCGAAGACGTCGAGCATCACCGCGAGCTCGTCGGTCTTGGCGTGGCCGATACTGGCCTCATAGGCGCCTGGATGGGGCCCGTGCGGCAAGCCAGCCGGGTGGAACGAGATGCTGCCTGAGCCGACTCCCCGTCGCGAGGTGAAGTTGCCGCGCTGATAGAAGAGCAGCTCGTCCACGTCGTGCGAGGAGTGCGGGTAGGGGCAGGGAATCGCGAGTTCGTGAAAGTCGACCAGTCGCGGCACAAAGCTGCAGATAAGGCCCGCCTTGCAGGCGAAGGTACCGTGCCAGGTTGGCGGCAAGTGCACGTTGCTCACGCGCGGCTGGAAGTTGAGGATCGGAAAGACCCATGGATAGACGCTGCCGTCCCACCCGACGACGTCCAAGAACGAATGAGGCTGGCGAAAGGCATGGAAGCTTCCATGGCGCTTCACCACCAGCTCGCGAATGCTGTCGTCCGTGGGGCCCTCAAAGCGGGGCCGCTGGAAGTCACGATGGCAGTACGGCGCATCCATGCGCAGCTGGCCGACCTCGTTACGCCACTGCTTGGGCAGGTGTAGATCGGTGCACTCAATTGAGAGCCAACGCTGCGGCACGCCCGGCTTGGGGATGAGCCGGTAGGGGAGGCCGCGCGGCATGAATACGTAGTCCTCGGTCGCGAAGCTCAGGCGCCCGAGCGGCGACACCAACTCGCCTTCGCCCTGGTGGATAAAGAGAAGCTCGTCACGCTCGCCGTTGGCGTAGTAGACCGGATCTTCGCGATCCGGTGTGCAAAGGGAGAATACGAGATCGCTGTTGAATACCAATGGAACGCGGGCATCCACCGGCGCGCCGCCGACCGCGGAAAGATCCTGCGAGCGAATGTGCTGTTTGCTGAGCCGACCGCCGTACTCGGGGTCGGCCTCTGCGATGGGATGGCCGTGTCCACAGTCGATCGGCGAGTGCTCGTGCGGACGCCCGACGTGATAGGCGATCGTGAACGGTCCATCAAATCCGGCGCGCGTCAGACAATGTTCATGACGCAGTGCTCCGTCGGAACTGCGGAGCTGGATATGGTGCTTCGCCGGAATCTCGCCGGCAGCCATGCGCTCCAACATTAGACGCGTCCTGCGCTCTGTTGCTCGCGCTCGATGCTCTCAAAGAGCGCGCGGAAGTTCCCGCCACCAAAGCCCTCATCTCCCTTGCGTTGGATGATCTCGTAGAAGAAGGGACCTGCGGCGGACTCTTGGTAGAGGCCCGCGGAGTCCTTCAAGAAGATCTGAAGCAGATAGCGACCCGCGCCTTCACCGTCGACCAAGATCTCAAGGTCTTGGAGCACCGCGATATCCTCTTCGATGGATCCAATGCCTTGTGAAGTGAGGCGGCCCGGAAGCATCTCGTAGTAGCTGGCTGGCGTCGGCATGAACTCCACACCGGCCGCTCGAAGTCCGCGAACGCAGGGGAGGATATCCTTGGTGACGAGCGCTGCGTGCTGAATGCCCTCACCGCGATTGTCCTCAATGAAGAGGTTGATCTGCGAGGACTTAAAGTGCGGTCGGAAGGGCTCGTTGTTGGCGAACTTCGTCTGCGAAGCGGGATCCCACATCACTGCCGAGCGCAGGCCGGAACCCACGGCCCGATCGGGCGAGACGTCGTTGGTGTGAAATTCGATACCCCAGTAGCGCTCAAAGCCCATCACGTGCTCAAGCCAGAGCAGCATCGGCGCGAGCGTGCGAAAGTTTGAGGTGACATGATCAAAGTGCGTAAAGCCCCAGCGGTTTCCGCCCGGGGCGACCGTCACCGGTTCGATGCCGGGATAGATGCCCTTGTAGTCGGCCCGCTCGACGAAGCGGAAGGTCGTGTCGCCAAACGGCGTGGTGATCGAGAAGCTCTTCATCACGCCGTGGTCGTCCTCGACGGTTTGCACGTCGGAGATCGGGGTTGCACCGCGCTTCTCGAGGAGCTTGAAGGTCTTCTCGATATCCGCGACCTCAAAGACCATCGCGCCGACGCCGTCGGGGTGCTTGCGTAGATAGCGGTGCGCGCGGCCGCCCTCGCCTTGGGGTTCGCTGACGACGACGCGGCAGGCACCCGCTTCGAAGACCTTGGAGCGTTGCTTCCCGTCTTGCTCAGTCCGGGCGGTGCTGCGGCCCGTCTCGCGGAAATCCAGGCGGTCGACATAGAAGCGTGTGCTACGGGCCAGATCGTGCACGTAGTAGTGAAGGGCTTCGAGGCGGAGGATGCCAAGTGACTCGGGCTTGCTCATGGTGCTCACTGTCCTGGTTGGGCGTCGATTTGCTGGTTGGGGTGGGCGGCGTGGAACGCCGGAAGTTGTTCGCAGCGCGCCTCGATGTCGATCAGGGGCTGCCAGCGCTCGATCTCAAGACCGAAGCGCCTCGCGTTGTAGATCTGAGGAATCAGGCATAAGTCCGCGATCGAGACAGCGTCGCCGACGCTGAACCGTCCTCTGCACTCGCGGCTCAGTTCCGCATAGGCGTCCAGTCCACGTTCGATCGCAGTGGACGCCCACGCGCTCTTGTCGCCGCCAAGCGAGGCAACCTTTGCGAGGGTGTCGAGATTCTGCAGGGGCTGGATTCCACTGTTGACGAGCTCGGCCAGCTGCCGGCACTTTGCGCGCGCCCAAGGATCCGCCGGCAGGAGCGGCGGGCTTGGGTGGGTCTCCTCTAGGTACTCGATGATGGCGAGCGACTGCGTCAGCGTCCGGCCGTCATCGAGCACGAGCGCCGGCACCTGAGCCAAGGGATTGAGGGAACGATGCTGTGCCGCGTGTTGCTCGCCGCCGTCGCGAACGAGGTGCACGGGCACCGTGTCAAAGACGACGCCCTTGGTGTGGAGGGCAATCCGCACGCGCCAGCTCGCCGAACTGCGCCAATAGCCATGCAGCTTCATGCGCTGTGCTCCGCCGGCTGCCGAGCACCGGGCGCTGGGGCGGTACCAGAGACCACGGCCTGCTCGATGGTCCCGAAGATGTTTTGGCCCTTCTCATCCGCCATAGAGATGCGCACGCGGTCGCCAATGGCGAGAAACGGCGTATCTGCGGTCGCTGGCGCACCGCCCTTGGCGATGATCTCCCGCATGCGCCGTTCCGCGAGGCAGGAGATGCCACGCGCCTGATCGTCATTGCTCACCGTTCCGCTGCCCAGGATCGTGCCGGCGCAGTAGGCCCGCGTCTTGGTGATGTGCGCGATGAGGTCGTGAAACGAGAAATGCATCTCTGGGCCTGCGTCCGTGTCGCCGACGAGCTGGTCATTGATCTCGGATCGCAGGCGCAGGTAAATCCGTCCGTCGCGCCACGCATCGCCAAGCTCATCGGGCGTGACTGCAAACGGAGCGAACGCGGTCGCGGGCTTCGAGTTGAAAAATCCAAAGCCCTTGGCGAGTTCAGCGGGGATCAGGTTGCGCAGTGTGATGTCGTTGCAGATCGTCACCAGTCGGATGTACTTGCCGGCCTCTTGCGCGCTGACGCCTTGTGGCGTGTCGCCCAGCACGACGCAGACCTCCGCCTCAAAGTCGAGTCCCCAGGAAGCATCCGCAAGCGGGATGTCGTCGTGACTCGCGAGAAAGTTGCTGCTCCCGCCTTGATAGACCAATGGATCGGTGCGCAGCGTCTCGGGCGGCTCTGCGTTTCTCGCCTTGCGCACGAGGACGATGTGGTTGATGTACGCCGAGCCATCGACCCACTCGTAGGCTCGCGGCAGTGGGGCAAGGAAGGTGGCCCGCGAGACTGGCTGGCCCATCTGCCGATCGCTGTCGAGCGCACTCGCCAGTGCCTGAAGAGAGGACGCGCAGCCTTCCCAGTTGTCGAGTGCCTGCTGCATCGTCGCCGTCGATGAACCGTTGACGCTCGGCGCTTGTGCGAAGCGAGTCGTGTCCCGCGAGACCACGACGAGCTGGCCGTCTCGGGTACCGTTGGCGATCGTGGCGAGCTTCATAGCGATAGCCTACGTCGCGCGGTTGCGATCTTTGACCGCACGGACGGCAAAGCGCGCCGCGCTCGGGTGAGCAAGCTCAAGCAACATTCGAGACGGCGGCGAGGCGAAGCATGCACGCGTGCGTCCACTCTCGCCGCTCGCCGCTCGCCGCTCGCTACGCCAGAACGCCCGCTCGCCAGAACGCGCGCGCTAGTTGATCGCGTAAGGCTCGGTCAGGTCAAAGCGAGCAACTTCCGCGAGAAACTCGACGCCGTCCTCACCCACCATCTCAAAGTGGCCCGACATCGAGCCAAGCGGCGTCTCAAGCGGGCAACCGCTGCAGTAGATGAAGCTCTCACCGGGCGCCAGGAGCGGCTGCTCGCCGATCACGCCAGGCCCGCGAACCTCTTCCTCGCGACCTTCAGCGTCCCGGATCAGCCAGCGACGCGACATGAGCTGGACGGACTGAGTGCCCTCGTTACGGATTTCGATCCGGTAGGAGAAGAACCAGCGTCCCTCACTCGGACGCGAGCGTTCGCTTTGGTGGCGAGCCAGAACCTCGACGACAACGCCGCGGGTGCGGGCGCTTGAGCGTCCAGGCGCCGCGCCAGCGAAGCGCCCGCGTGCATCCGGGCCATCGTCGTGGTGCTGCGCATCCGGCGTCGCTTCGCGCTGGTCGACCTTCGGCGAGGATGGCTGCTTCTTGCGTGCGGGCTTGTCCGGATCGTCGGTGTTGTCGCTATCGCTCGACATGGGCCCCTCGACTGAAGAATCGCCGCAGGCACGCGGTCGATTGTTGGACTCGGATCAGCATGGCACGTGACGGGTCAGATCGGTCGCTCGGCCCCGTTGATGCCATGTTGTAGCATCCGCGTGATCCTTGTGAGCAGCTGACCGTCTTCGTAGGGCTTACGCACGAAGGCTTGCGCGCCAAGACGAAGGGCCCAGTAGCGATCGGTCTCCGTGCTGAGATGGGTCACAAACAGCCACGCTGGCCGATGCGGCAGCTTCAGGCGCGGAAGGCGACGGAGCAGGGCCAGCCCGCTTTGGCCCTCCAGAAGGGCCTCTGTGACGACGATGTGAGGCTGTTTCTCCTCAAGCAGTCGCTCACATTGGACGCCGTCGGCCGCTTCCGCGATGGCGACGTTTCGGCCCGACACCTGTGCCGCGCTGGCGGTGATTGCCGCGAGTCGGGCTCGGTCCGCCGCATCGGGATCGGCGACGACCGCGACCAGCTCTCGCACGCGCATCAGGTCGATGATCGGCGCGCCGGCAGCCTTGGCGCCGGCAGCCGCGACGCTGCCAGATCCAGCTCCGGCCGCGCTCTGTTGCCTGCTCATGCGACCACCGGATCCACTTTGCGCCGGACGACCTTTGCCTTGTCGAGCCGATACAGCACCTGCGCGACGACATACGTGCCAGCTCGCAGACGTCGTGCGATCTCCTTGACGCTGTTTCGCCCGTTTGTCAGCTCAAGTACTTGAAGCTCATCGCGCGCGAGCGCCTCGCGTCCGAGGTAGGCGATCGTCTCGTCCACGCGCACGAACACCGCATCGACGTCGCTCATGTGGCCGCCCATTGCGGCCACGTCCGAGATCCTGCGCAGGCCATCCAAGAGCGCTTCCGCAATCGTCAGTTCCTGGCCAGCGAGCGATGCCGAGGCCAGCGGATGCAGCTGTGAGGTCGGTTCAAAGGAAAAATCGCCATCGTCCCAACCGAGGATGTGGCAGACGACCTCTCGGGCCTGTGCGAGCAGCACGAAGGCCAGCTCTGCCTCGGTCATCTTGCCTGCGTCGACGAGACGAAGACCAAGAGGTCGCGGCATCGCGCCGGCAGTGAGCGCGGGCGAAGGTTGTGCCATGAAGGCGTCGAGCGCCGCCGCATCGAGCAGACCGCTCTCGACGACAAATCGGCCAAGCCGAAAATCCTCTGGACCGCTGTACTCCGCCAGTCGAACGCGACCGTCTTGCAGATGCAGCGTCGCGGTCGCGTGGGTCGAGGTGATCGTCGCGATGCCGGTCGAGCCCGCTCGGGCCAGCATGTCGAGCACGCTCTCCGGCCGCAGCCCGCTGATGCGGGAGCGCAGCGTCGCGGCGGGATGGATCGCATGCGCTTGATCGGCAGCCTCAAGCGCGGACCGAATCGCGCCGGCCTGCGGCTCGGACACGGGGCTGCCGAGTTGCTCGGACAGGATTGCAGCCCACTTACCCTCGAGACTCATCGGCGCTGCGCGGCCGAGCTTGGGCCCCTCTGCGCCCACGTCCGCCAGGACCTCCGCGATCACCTTGATCAGCGCTGGGGCAGCAAAGGGGCGGCGGATGGTTGGCAGCTCCTCTGCACCGGCGATCGGCGTCGGATTGCTGCGAGAGACGATCAGGACCGCGGGTAGCTCCGCCGCGCCCGGCACGGCGATCAGAGCCCGGAGGAGCGAGGTCGACGCGTCCACATCGGCAGTCGCGTCCAGGAGGAGCGCAACGATCGAGTCGTCGCCCGCGGCCCCAAACTGGTGGGCCAGCTCGACAGCCTCGGCCTCGTCGCTGGCGCCATGCACCATGTAACCGGCCACGCGAAGACTCGCGGCGGCCAGCTTGGCCGTCGTCGGGTTCGGATCGTAGAGCAGGATCCCTGGAGCCTCGGCCATGCGGCGGCGAGTGTACCGCCTTGTGGGCGCACATGCGTCGGGACCGGGAACGAGCGAAGGGCGCGTGGAGCGGTCTCCAGGGGGGCGTTTGCGCTGGGCCGAGGTGTTTTTCGCCCACCTTGTGCATGAATTTGCGTGCGCGTGCCCCGTCTCGGTAGAAGCGAAAGCGGTGCTTGAGCGGCTCGACCCCCCGATTCGGTTCGGGGACATGACGTTTGTGGCGCGCCTGGGCGAGGGCGGCATGGCGTCGGTCTATCTCGCGGCGATCGGCGAAGGGAGTCTGAGCCGGCTGGCCGCGGTCAAGCAACTGCGGAGCGAGGTCCCCGATCACGACTATCGGACTCGTTTCATGGACGAGGCCAAGCTGGTGGTGCGTCTCCACCACAACAACTTGGTCGACGTGCGGGCGGCGGGCGAGGTCGACGGACAGCTGTACATCGCCATGGAAGCGATCGATGGCCGCGATTTGGCAGACATCATCGATCGCTGCGCTGCGACCGACCGTCGCATTCCGCTCCCGTTGGCCGCATATATTATCCGTGAGCTACTCCGCGGGCTTCACTACGCGCACACGGCCCCCGGCCTCTCGTTGGTGCATCGCGACGTCTCGCCCAGCAACATCCTGATCGACTGGGCGGGTGCGGTACGCCTCGCCGACTTCGGTCTCGCGACTTCGACGCTCAAGGCGGCCACGACAGTGCCCGGCATTGTCTTTGGCAAAGTAGGGTACATGGCGCCCGAACAGGCGTTGCGTGAGGAACTCGATCCACGGGCCGACGTCTATGCGGCGGGCGTGATCCTCTGGGAGCTGCTCACTGGACGCCTTCTCCGCGCGCCAGAACGTACCGACACCGACGTGGTTGCGTCCTTCGTGGCGCGTCCACCGAGTCTGTTCCAGCCACAGGTGGATGCCGAGCTCGATCGGATCGTGCTCAAGGCTCTTGAGCGGCAACGCGAGCGACGCTTCGCGTCCGCGCGAGAGATGCTCGATGCCCTTGGGGCGTGGATGGTGGCGACCGCCCCCCACACCTCACAAGAGACCCTCGCGGAGTTTCTCGCCGAGATCTATGCCGGACAGCGCGAGATCGAGGCGGCCCACCGCGATGAACTCCTGCGCGATCTCTATCAGGATTGGTCGCCCGCGACCTCGAAGCGAGAGGCCACTGACGCGCTCGCTCCTTCCCGCGCAGCGGCGGGTAAGAGCCCTGGAATGGGGATCGAGGAGGTCGACGAGACAATTGAGCCCGGCACGATCGTCGTGGACCGCTATCGCGTGCTCAATCGCCTCGGACGGGGTGGCATGGGGACGGTGTATCTTGGCGAGCATTTGACCGTTGGCCGTCGGGTCGCGATCAAGGTGCTGACGCATATGTGGAGCCGCCATCCCTCCGTGGCGCGGCGCTTCCGAGCAGAGGCACGCGCCGCGAGTGCGGCCGGACACCCAAACATCGTCGAGGTCTTCGATGCGGGCGAGCTCCCGGACGGTCGCCTCTTCCTCGTGATGGAGGTCCTGATGGGCCGCAATCTCTACGAGGAGATCGAGAGCTGCGGTCCGCTCCCGATCGCTCGTGCCTGCCGCATCATCCGCGACATCGCGCGTGCGGTGAAGGCTGCCCACGACGTCGGCATCATTCACCGCGATCTCAAGCCCGACAACGTGATGCTCGTCGATCGCGACGGCGACGGCGAGTTCGTCAAGGTCCTCGACTTTGGTGTTTCGGCGTCGCTCGACAACAGTCAGTCCGAGGCTCGCATGACGATGCCGGGACAGGCGATCGGCACCCCGGAATACATGGCTCCCGAGCAATGTAAGGGACGTGAGTCCACGCCGGCATTCGACATCTACGCCATTGGGGCGATGTTCTTTGAGCTGCTCACGGGAGCGCCTCCCTTCGTTGCCGACAGTTACGTCGAAATCATGGCGAACAAGACCACGATGGCGGCGCCGAGCGTGGCGAGCAAGCGGTCGCAACTGCCCGAGCGGCTCATCAGCCTGATCGACGACGCGCTTGAGCTCGATCCGGCAAAGCGACCTGCTTCGATGCACGTCTTTCTCGCCCGACTCGACGAGGTGCTCCGCGCACTCCCTCGCGACTCAGGTCCTCGCGCGTCCCGGCCAGTCGATGTCGCAACCATTCCGCCCTCACCGGCAGCGGCACCCGAGCCGGCACAGTCGATCGCCGCACGAGCAAGCGAGCGCTCCGGCGGTACGTGGGCACCGATTTTGGCCTCCGCGGCAGTCGCTGCCTTGCTGGCGAGCTTTGGCGTCGCGTTCGCCAGCGGCATGTTCGGCCGCGCGCCGGCCGTCGCAACCAATCCACCGAGCGAGGCGGGCCTGAGCGCTGCCGATCCGACGCCGGCTTCCTCGGGCGAGGGGGACAAAGGCGGCGGCGCGTTGCCGTCGGCTGCGGCCGTGGAGCCTAGTTTCACCGATCCTGGTTCCACCGAGCCTGGTTCCACCAAGCTCGGTTCAGAGCCGCCACCGACCAGCGACGCTGCGGGGGGTGCCGCAGCGGATGGTACGGCGTTGGGTGCGACCGATTCCGAGAACAAGACCGCCGCCGGCACGACCGGCGCGACCGATCGGGAATCTCCTCCAGCGGGAGAGGGGGCCGGCCGCGAGCCGTCGGCGGTGGCGTCCACGGGCACCAAGAAGCCGAGCGTTCCCAAGGCAGACACGCAGGCCTGCATTGACACGCGAGCCCGCGCAAGCAAGCAGCGCAGCGACGGCGACTTTGCCGGTCTGCACGCCACGCTTGCGAGCAAGTCATGCTGGAGTGACCGCGCTGAGTGGACGCTGCTCGAAGTCAAAGCTCTCTCGGAGCTCGAGAGCTGGAAGGCCTGCGTGAGCGTCGGCGAGAAGAGCCGAGATCCCAAGGTCGTCAAGATGGTCGATCTTTGCCGTTCGCGTGGTGGCTGAACGCCGATCCCGGAGAGCCGAGGCGCATCGAAGGCACCCGCTGCCCGCGGCACGATCTGCGCCGTGGCGCCTGCAGGCATCCGCGTCCTCGCACCGCCTCGGAGGACCGCACCGGTCGCCCCAACGACAATCGCGGGCGCGGAGACGCATCGACGTCACCGTGCCCGCGATCAGGCCCGCAGCGTAACGCCGCTCGCTATAGCCAGACCGACACGCCGAGCAACACGCCAAGGCCATTGATGACGGCGACCTGGCGCCAGTCGGCGCTGGTCTCTACCGAGTTGCCCATGTCGTCCTCAATCACTTGGCTCGAACGTGCATGGGGGACGCGTAGCTCGTATTGAAGGCCGAGGTCCACCGAGAAGTACTCGGTCGGGAACAGATGCACACCACCTCCAATGCCGACGACGGGGCCGAGCACGTCCGCCGTGTTGCGTTGCTCCCGGATCGGTCCCATGTCAAAGACCTGCTTTTGCTTGCCACTCGTACCGGCCATGCCAAATCGAGCGTCCACGTAGGGCCGCGCGAACTTGCCCGGAAGGAACACCCATCGGAAGTACGGCGCGAGCAGTCCGCCGGCTCCGACGGTGGAGGTTTCGACTTGGTCGTCGTCGTCGTTATCGGGCACGCCGTCCACGGTGAAGCCAAATTTGGCGCCCACAATCGCGCGGTCACCCGCAAAGACGTAGCCGACGCCAAGATTGACGATCGGTCGCGAGATGCCGACGTTGGTCAGCGGGTCGAAGCTATCCGGCAGGGGATAGCGGTTCAGACCAAAACCGACGATATTTGTGTTGTTGACCTTCGGATCGCCCGGATCTTCGAAGGGGTTCACGTTCGCCCAGCCGAAGAGTTCGGTGTCCGCGCTGATCCGGACCTTCTTGCCGCGTGCGCCGGCAACGGGAGGGGCGGCGTATGCCGCTGTGGGCGCGAGTTCGAGTGGCAGCGCGACGGCCAAGGCCGTCAAGGCGACGAGTGCGTAGGATCTTGAGGTTCGTGCCTGCATGGGAGGGCAAGCATACCAGCGCCGGTGGCAACGAGACACGAAGCGACGGAACGCGGCGTCTCTGGGGTCGAGTAGGTTGGGGCTGTCTGCGCCGCAGCGCGGAGACCGTAACGCCGGTCACGTTCAAGGCAGGTGCTGCTTCGACGCAGCTCGTCCGGGCACTAGAGGCCCATTTGCTTGGCGATGATGATCTTCATGATCTCACTGGTTCCAGCATAGATCCGCTGCACCCGTGCATCCATGAAGGCACGGGTCACCGGATACTCGAGCATGTAGCCGTAGCCGCCAAAGAGCTGGAGACAGGCGTCCGTCACTTCGCCGAGCATCTCGCTGTGCCAAAGCTTGGCCATCGAACACTCTTTCACGAGCACCTTGCCTGCGATGTGCTCTCGGATGACCGCGTCGAGAAAGTGTCGACCGACCTCGACCTTGGTCGCGCAGTCCGCGAGCACAAACTGGGTGTTTTGGAACTTCGCGATCGGCCGCCCAAACGCGTGGCGTTCTTTGACGTAGCGCACCGTCTCTTCAAGCACACGCTCGGCCAGCGACTGTGAGCAAGCTGCGACGACGAGGCGCTCCTGCGCGAGCTTTTGCATAAGCATCAGGAATCCCATGCCCTCTGCACCGAGCAAATTGCTGGCAGGAACCCTGCAGTCCTCAAAGAAGAGCTCGGCGGTGTCTTGGGAGGCCATGCCCATCTTCTCGAGCTTCTTGCCGCGCTGAAATCCAGGCGAGCTCGCCTCCACCAAGAGCAATGAGATATTGCGGTGGGGATCGGGTGAGTCGCCGGTGCGTACCGCAACAACCACGAGGTCCGCGAGCAGTCCGTTGGAAATAAAGGTCTTGCTGCCGTTGACGACGTAGTGATCTCCATCGCGACGCGCGGTCGTAGCGATTCCCGCGAGGTCCGAACCCGTGCCGGGCTCGGTCATCGCGATCGCTGTGATGGTCTCGCCGCTGGCACAGCGTGGTAGCCAACGCTCTCGTAGCTGCGGGCTTGCGAAGCTGTGGATGTACGGCACGACGACGTCGCTGTGGAGCGGCAGCGCAAAGCCGTTCTCCCAGAC
>CAZVEM010000198.1:11033-11586 GCA_964626165.1 uncultured Nannocystaceae bacterium | reverse complement strand
TTCTCTGAGTCCGCAAAACTTCTCCGAGTCCGCAAAACTTCTCCGAGTCCGCAAAACTTCTCCGAGTCCGCAAGACTCAACCTTCCCTGGACGAATTTGCCCCAGAAATGGTCATCGACGACACGCGGAGCGAGGGGCTGGATGTCGAAGTCTTGAGCTCCAGATCGTTGGCCACCGCGTCGATCGACTGCAGGATCTCATCGAGGTTGCGCGAGATCGTGATCTCTGAGACGGGCACGGTGAGCTTGCCTTTTTCGATCAGGAAGCCACTCGCGCCCCGGCTAAAGTCACCCGTGACAGGATTAAAGCCAAAGCCCATCAGGTCGGTGACGAAGAGGCCGCGCTCCACACCCTCCAAGAGCGACTCTGGGGTCGAGTTCCCCGCCTGCAGGATCAGGTTGCTCGTGGTCGAGTGAGGTATCCCGCCCGCGCCGCCGCCACATCCATTGGGAGCGAGGTTGAGCTTGCGCGCGGAGTAGGTGTCGAGCAGGAAACATCGGAGCATTCCGCCCTCAACCACGACGTTGCGACGGGCGAGCCGCCCCTCACCGTC
>CAZVEM010000198.1:0-11023 GCA_964626165.1 uncultured Nannocystaceae bacterium | reverse complement strand
GAGAGCGAGAACCGCTTTGCGGGGCTCAAGCCCGATGATCTGACCGAAGCCGAGGCCGAGTCGTTGACGGAACTGGCGTTGCGGGTCCTGGCGGCCCGGCACCGGAAGGGCCAGGCGATCGAGAATCCCGCCCACACCCAGGCGGTTGCGCGGGGCGAGCCGCCCCTCCCCGTCTGGGGGGCGCGCCCCCGGGGCGCCCGCGATCAGGGGATCATCGACGATGGTGACCAGGTCGCTGGCGACGCGGGTATTGAGACGCTCGCGAAGAAAGGACTGCTCGCGATAGACCGAGTCGCCCAGGACGACCGAAGCGAGCAGATCGAGGAGGTCGCTGGCCACCTCGCGCTCGAAGACGACCGGCATCACGCCGGTATCGATCTTGCGCGCGCCGATCGTCGCGACCGCGCGGCGGGCCGCCTCGCGGCCGACCTCGGACGGATCGCCGATCAGGCCAAGGCGTCGACCGCCTCGCCAAAACGATCCATTGCGCTTCTTGCCATCGGCATCGTCTGCGACGACCTGCGCCGAGAGATAGTGGCTGGTGGCCTTGTGATTCCCGACAAAGCCGCCGCTGGTCATGAAGCACGAGTGTCCCTCGCTTCGGGTGACGCTCGCACCTTCGCTGGCGGTGATGCGCGCGTCGAAGTCACGGGCTGCTCGTTCGGCCGCCATGGCCCACTGCACGGCGGTCTCGGCGTCAATCGCCGCGCACGCGGGATCGAAGAGCTCGAGATCGGGAGCTTCCCCGCCCAGTTCGCTGGGATCGGGCGGCACCGCAAGTGGGTCTGGCTGCGCGAAAGATGCGAGCTCGACCACGCGCTCACAAAAGCTGCGCACGCGCTCGGGACGAAGGTCCGTCGTGCTTGAAGTGGCGACGCGCCCGCCGACCAGGACACGGACGGAGAGGCCACTGCTCTGCGCTTCTTTGAGCAGCTCAATCTCTTGATCGCGAACACCGACTTCGAGGCGACTGCCCCGAGAGCAGACGACTTCGCAGTGGTCGGCGCCGAGTTCTTGGAGGAGCTTGAGCGCCGACGCGGCGCAGGAGGAGAGGTCTTGCGTGTTGTCGTTCATGCGTCCACCGCCGTTCCGCCCACCGTGAGGGCATCGAGCTTCACCGTCGGCATGCCGACGCCAACGGGCACGCTCTGGCCGTCCTTGCCGCAGGTCCACATCCCATCAGACAGCTTAAAGTCGTGGCCGACCATGCTGACGGTGCGCATCGCCTCGGGCCCGTTGCCGATCAGGTTCGCGCCCTTGAGCGGCGCGGTGATCTTGCCGTCCTCGATGAGGTAGCCCTCGGTCAACGAGAAGACGAAATCACCGTTGGAGATGTTGACCTGTCCACCGCTGAAGCGGACTGCGTAGATTCCACGCTGGATCGAGCGAATGATGTCCTCGGGCGCGTCTCCGCGCGGACGCATGAAGGTGTTGCTCATCCGCGGCATCGGCGTGTGGCGGAAGCTCTGGCGCCGCCCGCTGCCACCGGGCTGGAGGCCGAAGTGCGTCGCGCTGATCCGATCGTGGAGGTAGCCCCGCAGCACCCCGCCTTCGATCAAGTTGTGCGTCGAAGGCGTCACACCTTCGTCATCGACGTTGATGGAGCCGCGCGAGGCCGCGATGCTGGGATCGTCGATCACGTCGACCAGCGGCGAGGCGACCGACTCCCCGATCCGATCGGTGTAGTTGCTCGTGCGCTTGCGGGCGAAGTCGGCCTCCAGGCCGTGCCCGACCGCTTCGTGCAGCAAGATGCCCGAGTCCCCCGCCGCGAGTACGACCGGCATGCTGCCGGCCGGTGCGTCACGACTGTCGAGATTCACCAGCGCGACCCGAGTCGCTTCGGCGCCATGCATTTCTGGCGAGATTCGGTCGAAGTAGGCCATGCCCTCCCGACCGCCGCCGCCGCTGCTCCCCGACTCGGAGCGTGTCCCCTTGCGGGCGACCACGCCGATGCCCAGGCGCACCATCGGCTGGTTGTCATAGACGAAGTCGCCCAGGCTCGACACGACCAGGATCTCCTTGTGCGCGGCGACAATCGACGCATCCACGCGCACGATCAGAGAGCTGGCGTCTCGTGCCGCCTTGTCGGCGCGCCGCAGCAAGGCGACCAGCGCGTCGCCGTGGGCGTCACTGGCCTCGTCGCGCACGTTGTAGAGCGAGCTGACCTCCCGTGGGGTGGGCGTACGGGCGTCCCCCTGGCCCGCGTGGGCGATCCGAGCCGCCGTCCTCGCTGCGCGCAGCATCGCGGGCTCGTCGAGGCTCTCGGAGTAGGCGTAGCCGACGCTGGAGCCGACCACGACGCGAATGCCGACGCCGCTGTCGACACCGCCGCCCACACCCCGGACCAACCCGTCCTCCATGGCAATCGAGATGCTGCGCCGGTACTCAAAATAGAGATCGCAAAAGTCCCCGCCCCGCCCCAAGGCCTCGCGGAGCACTCGATGCGCGAGCTGTGGATCGACCCGCGTCGCACCCGTCATAAACGGTGCTTCTGGGGGTGGCAGCAACGAAGCGACGTCGGACATGCCCCCACCATAGCGCAGCTACGTGACGAGCTGCCGGCGGATGGACCTGATCGCGAGCCCGCAAGGCGAACTCGGAGTCGAGCGCAGACGCGGGCGTCGCATGCAGTTCGGCCCGCAGTGGAGATCCTCTGCGAGCCGAATCGTGTTGCGAAGTATCTGGTGAGCCACGCCGTGACGCGCGGCCCGCTGCGTTCGCGGGTGAATCGGGACTTGTCGAGCCACGACGTCGTGTCGCCTGAAGGAGATGCTCAGGTGACGCCCCGACGCGCGGGCCCGGGCGAGGCCGACTACTCCTTCGCGCCGCCGCGCTGGTAGCGACGACGGAAGCGATCGATGCGGCCCTCGGTGTCGAGGGTACGCGACTGGCCGGTCCAGAACGGGTGGCTGGCGCTCGACACGTCGAGACGGATCAGCGGGAGTTCCTCGCCGCCGTGGCTGCGGGTCTCAGTGCTGTGCGTGGTCGAGTAACCGATCCACTCGATGCTCGACGACGAATCGACGTAGAGGACCTTGCGATAAACTGGGTGAATTCCGGGGCGCATGGCGGTGCTCCTGTGCTTTCCGCTTACCAGCTCGACTTGGTCAAGCCGGGAAGATCTCCGCGCAGACCCAGCTCGCGAACTTGCTGGCGGCAGAGCCCAAACTTGCGATAGACGGCCTTGCTGCGGCCGGTCACGGCGCAACGACGGGTCAGACGCGTCGGGCACGAGTTGCGCGGCAACTTGGCGAGAGCATCCGAAGCGGCTTCCTTCTCCTCGGGATCGAGGTTCGGATCGGCAACCTTCGCGCGCAGTTCAGCTCGCTTGCCTGCGAACTTCTTGATCAACTTCTCGCGCTTCTTGTCGCGCAGGACACTCGAAATCTTGGCCATCGGTTCGTCTTCTCTCGGACAGTGCGTTCCGTCAGTGCGACCGCGCTCGCGTTTGAGTGCGGCGGCTGAGTCATCCAGCGCAAGGCGCCAGGGAGCGGGAGGGATACACAATGCCCGGTGCCGGCACAAGGGCGAAGGCGGCCTCCGTGCGGCCCCGCGCTGTCCGCAGCGGGCGGATCTGCGCTAAGTTCGCGCAACGGCAGTCGCCGACGCTCTCCGGCCCCGGGCCGCCACGCAGACGAGTTCGCCGCGCGTGGTCCGCAGCCGCCGCTCGGGGTTTTTCGACAGCCTGCTAGTCGTCCACCAGCTTGCGGGCACGTGGCTTGGCCTTGGTCCGGGCCGTCTCGTCGAGTCCGGTCGCAGCGGTGGGGGTGCGGAGCATGGCGATCTCGGCGGTCGACAGTGGCCGATATTGGCCCTCTGGCAGCTCGTCGATGTCGATGTCTCCGATCCCGACGCGGATCAGCTTGAGGACCGGATGTCCGATCGCGTCGCCCATGCGGCGGATCTGCCGATAGAGACCCTGCCGCAACCCGATCTGAATCCAGTCATTGCTCTCGGTCTGCTTGATGCGCACGACCTCGACCGCCGGAAGCGTCTTGGTGCCGTCTTCAAGCACAACGCCAGCGCGGAGATGATCGAGGTCCTCGTTCTCGAGACGTCCCTGAAACTTGGCGTGATAGGTCTTCACCACGCCTGAGCGCGGATGCGTGAGGTGGGCGGCGAAGTCACCGTCGTTGGTGAGAATGATCAAGCCGCGCGAGTGGTAGTCGAGTCGACCGACAGGATAGAGGCGCTCTTTGATGCCCCGCAGCAGTGAGCGCACCGTAGGCCGACCGCGATCGTCGACATCCTCTTCCGCGGACGAGACCACGCCATCGGGCTTGTGCAGCAACAGGTAGTAGCGTGGCCGCGAATCGAGGGCGATCGCGTGCCCGTCCACGGCAATGCGCTGACGGCTTGGATCGATCTTCGTGCCGAGTTCTTTGACGATGCGGCCGTCAACGCGCACGCGGCCCGCGGTGATCAGCTCCTCGGCACGTCGACGAGAGGCCACGCCGGCCATCGCGATCAGCTTCTGCAAGCGCTCACCGCCCTGAGGCTGTGGCTCCCCTCGTGAAGCCGCCTGAGCATCGTTGGCTCCCTTGGCACTGCGTCGACGCGCGCCCTTGCCCGAGCCCTTTGGGCCTGCAGCTTTGTTGTGCGGCGCGCGGCCAGGCTTGCCCGTGCTCGCGTCGCTTCCACGTGCGGGGCCGACAGCTGTCGGTCGTGCGCTTCTCGGACGCTCGGGCGCATCGAATGCGTCGTATGCCCGTGCGCTGGGGCGACCGCCGCTGGCCGCTTTGGCTCCACGCTCGGAGAAAGTGGCCCGAGGCTCGGCACTCGTCGACACGCGCATCCCCACTCGCGCGCCGGGAGTCTTGAGGCGAGGGGAAGCGCTGTCGCGTCGTGGTCCGGCCGCGTTGCTGTTGCTCAGGTCGGGGCGCGAGCGCGGCGCAGCGGTGGGACCGGCCGCGCGCGGTGGTCGGGCACTCAGACTTGGGGTGCGAGCGCTGGAACCCGCACGCGCGGGTGCGGCACTCCGGCTCGACGCTCCTGTGCCTGTCGCAGTTCCGCGGCCGGTCGGGGAGACCTTTGCCTTCGCGCTGCCTGCTGGCCCTGCCGAAGCGCTGGATCGCTGCGTGCCGCTGCTCGACCGCGACACAGCCCCAGTTCGCGACGCCGGCGTGGCCGTGGGGCGACTCGCAGAACGCCCCGCCGTTGGTTTGGCCGCAGGACGGCCCGACGTTGGCTTGGCGGCCACACGTCCCGACGTCGATTGGGCCGCGGGACGTCCCGACGTTGGCTTGGCCTGCGGACGACCGCCGCGTGCGCCCGAAGTGCCCTGCCCCTGCTTCGCACCACGCCCGCCTGTTCCCTTCGCGCTTGCCATATCTGCTTACTCCTCGCTTTGCTCGTCGTGGCTGGACGACGAGTCGTCGCTATCGCTCTCTGCGGACGGATCGGTGGGCGCCTCGTCCACGGGCGCGGTCTCGTCCGCATCGTCGCGGTCGAGCTCGTCACTCGCGCCTTCGCCGGAGTCCTCGCCCGCGTCCCCAGGTGCGTCCTCGCTGGACTCCTCGCTGGAGCTCGCCTCCGCATCGTCGGCGACCACATCCGCCTCATCCTGCGATGCGCTCTCGCTCGTGCCGTGGCTCGTAGCCTCGTCCGCATCGCGATCCTTGGCGACTGCATCAAAGTCGATGCGCTGCTGCCCCAACACCTCGCGTGCTGCCTCCGCGGACGCTCTTGCGTCGCGCTCGGAGGCGTCGGAGAGACTGCGGAGGTCTCGGAGATCAGGCAGGTCGCGGAGGCTCCTCAAGTTGAAGAACTCAAGAAACTTCACCGTGGTGCCAAAGAGATTGGGACGACCGGGCTCTTCCTTGCGACCCACGATCTGTACGAGCTCGCGCTCAAGCAGCAACTTGATGGTCGCTGCACTGTCGACGCCGCGAATGTGATCCAGCTCGGGCCGCGTCACCGGCTGCCGATATGCAATGACCGCGAGGGTCTCGAGCTGCGGACGGCTCAGGCGCGTCGGCTTGGCCTGCAAGAGCCGCTGCACCCAGCTCGCATTGTCAGGGTGGGTTCGAAGCACAAAGCCGCCCGCGACCTGACTCAAGATCACACCGTGGTCGCTCGTGCGACTCAGCAGGTGCTTGAGCGCGAGCTGCACCTGCTTCGTGCTGGTCTCATCCAGGACTCGACGAATGTCCTTGACGGTCAGGGGCTTGCTCGCACAAAACAGCAAGCTCTCGACGATGCTCACCAGCCTCGGCGAGGCTTCGCCCTCGATCGACGAAAGATCATCCTCCTCGTCCATCGGCAAGCTGTCGACGAGCTGTACGCCGGCCTTGCTCGCGCGCTCGCTCGCATCGCCGTCGGTCGCGTCGCTGTGAGCGTCCTCATCCGCTTCGCTCTCGTGAGCGTCGGCTGTGGCGCTCTTCGCTGCGGAATCCGACCCCGGTTCGCCGCTGGTGTCCTCGCCGACAACCTCGCCGACAGCCTCGCCGACAACCTCGGCGTCCGCGTCTTTCTTGCGACGTCCCTTTGACTTGCGCTTCGACGTGGAAGAGTCGACGTCGGACTTGGCATCGTCGACGACCACGCCTCCGTCCTCGGTCTCTTGCGAAGTCTGCGGCTCAGGGCCCGCACTTGGATCGCTGCTTGATCCGTCGGCGCCCTCGACCGCCGCACCGGCTCGAGGCGGCGCCTTGAGCTTGCGAGTTCGGCCCGAGGCGGCACGTACCTTGGTCGCCGCCTCCTCGCCCAGCGCGTGGACCAGCTCGCGAACGGAGGCACGCTCCTGCACGGCCTCGCGTTGTCGCGCGGCGCTCGCATCGTCCGCATCCTCCGCCGAAGCGTCGGATTCGACTTCAGGTTGGTCCTGCTGCTCGCTCGACGGATCGTCGATCTGCGAGTCCGGGTCTTGGGGGCTCATCTCGTTGTCCTGCACGGAGTCCATGACACGCGCCCGACGAGCAAACACAACGGCACGGATCCCTCGTGCCACGCGCTCGGGTGAGGCGGCTGCGGGCGCTATACCCCAGTCTGCAGGGCCAGCACAGCCCCTAGCTCATCGCGCCGGCCGTGCCGTCGGTGCCACCCGGCGCATCATCGTCGTCTGTGGGGTTCGCGGCCGGGGGGCCCGCGTGGACCGCCTCGCCTGGTTCGATTGGCTCGACCGACTCGCCCTGCGCCAGCGACTCGCCCAACTCGGTCGGCGAGGCTGCAGCCGCAGCTGCCGCGTCTTCCTCGTCTTCGCGGTAGCCCTCGACCGCGGCCTTGAGCGAGTCGAGCTCGCCAACGCGCTCGATCGACACGTGGTCGCTCCCTTCCCCCTGTTCAACCCCAAGCACGCCGAGCTTGACCAGCTCAAGGATCGACATCAGCGTCACGACCAACACCTGGCGCAGCTCTCGTTCGTTGCGCCAGACTCGCTCTAAAAACAGCGACTCCAGGCTCAGCTTGGGCGTTTCGATCAAGAGCAGTGCGAGCTGTTCCATGCGCTGCCGCACGGTGATCGGCTCGATCTCCACCTGATGCTCCTGCAGCACGCGAGCGCGCTCCAGGACGCGGCTAAACGCGTCCGCCAGACGAAAGAGCGTGATCGGTGCCAAATCCGGGGGCGGGACGACAATGCCAAGCTCGCCGCCGCGACCGAAGGTATCTCGTCCCGTGATGGGCAGCGCGTCCAAGCTGGCCGCCGCCGCGCGAAAGCGTTCGTACTCGACCAGGCGGCGGATCAGCTCGTCGCGCGGATCGACGCCATCTTCGCCCAGCACGCTCTCATCGGCCTCCTGGGCCATGCTCGGCAGCAGTTCGCGGCTCTTGAGGTAGGCCAGGGTCGCGGCCATCACGAGGTATTCGCCGGCGAGCTCGATGTCGAGCGCGCTCGCGAACTTGACGTACTCGAGGTACTTGGAGGCGACGAAGTGGATCGGGATATCGAGGACGTCGAGCTCGTGTCGACGCACCAGGTGGAGCAGAAGATCCAGCGGGCCTTCGAACTGAGTCAGGTGGACGGCATAGCCCTCTCGACTCCGTGACCCATCGGCGATCTGATCGAGCGCGGGCTCAAAGCGGTCCTCGGGCGCACCGATCGGCTCATGTTCCTCGTGGTCTGGTGCCGCAGCGCCCACACCACCGGGCTCGCTGTGCGGCGCCACCCCATGCTCCGTCTCCGGACCTGAGGCAGGCACACCGTCGAGCCCTGACGGCGGGGTCTTGTCTGCGGCCTCCTGCGTGGCGTCCGCGGACTGCGGCGACGCGGCATCCGACGGCTGATCGCCAGCCGGTTCATCGACAGATTGGGTCACGGTGTCGCCTCGCGGTTTACCCGAGCACGATGTTGTTGATCAACCAGCTCGTCAGCCATCCCGCGGGCCACAACATCCGCTGAAAGATCGGGCCACCGAGGATGAGAAGCGCGAGGAGCACGGTCCAGCCGTACTGTTGCGACCATTCGTCGATCCACTCTGCACGGGTGGGCAGGAGGAAGGCGAGGACCTTCCCGCCATCCAGCGGATGGAGCGGCAAGAGATTGAAGATCATCAGCACCAAGTTGAGGGTGATGAAGATGATGACGACTTCGAGCGTGGCCGCGTTCAGCACGCCCACACGCGACATGATCGAGGCAATCAGCGTCACGCCCAGCGCCAGCACAAGGTTAGAGAGCGGGCCGGCAATCGCGACGATCGCCATGCCGGTGCGCATCGAGTACTTGCGGGTGTAGTTGCTTGGCTGAGTCTCGACCGGACGACCCCAGCCAAAGAGCGGCAGCCGAAACAGCGCGGCGAGCACGGGCAACAGCAGCGTGCCAACCGGATCAGCATGGGCCACCGGATTGAGCGTGAGGCGGCCCTGCGACTCTGGTGTCCGATCGCCAAGCCGATGGGCCGCGAGGGCGTGGCTATACTCATGCACCGCAATCGAAGCGATCAGGCAGCACACGTAGATGCCGATGCCTCGGACCGTCTCCACGGAGAACTCCAAGCCAAGAAGCAGGAAACTGAGGAGCATGGGTGGCGCGGCGGGGGCGGAGCGAGCCGAGGGTGGCGCCAAGGGCCGCCTAGGGCGAGCTCAGGTTGAGGATCCGGGGAGGTGGCCTCCCCGGCGCGACCCATCCCTACCCCCGCCCGGCCCAAGCGTCAACGAGATCCGGGGTGGCGGGCCCTCCCGCCGCCCGCTGACGCGCTGGGCATGCGGGCGAGCAAGGCTGGTCTGCGGCAAGCGCGGCAGGCGGAAGCGGCCCGCCCGCGTGGACAGCCGCGACGTCGGCTCTCATGTGGATACAGGTGCGGGCCGCGAGTGCGCCGACCCGCCTCGTAAGTCCGGCCTCGCACGTCCGGACACGCACGTCCGGACACGCACGTCCGACATCGCACTTCCGGCATCGCTCGTCCGGCATCGCTCGTCCGGCATCGCTCGTCCGGCATCGCTCGTCCGGCCTCGCACGTCCGGCGTCGCACGTCCGGCCTCGCACGTCCGGCCTCAGAAGTCGGGCCTCGCGAATCCGATGGTCCGACGCGTTCGCGACCGGTGGTGGCGCCGAGCGATGGTGTTGATGCGCGTGGCGCCTACGCCCGGGCGTGATGGCGTTCGTAGGCTTCGACGAGATGACGCTGACTGAGGTGCGTGTAGATCTGGGTCGTCGAGATGTCTGCGTGGCCGAGCAGCAGTTGCACGCTGCGAAGATCGGCGCCGCCTTCGATCATGTGGGTGGCAAAGCTGTGCCGCAGCTTGTGCGGCGAGATCGAGCGCGTGATGCCGGCGGCCAGACCATGCTCTTTGAGGCGCTTGAGCCAGCCTTGCCGCGACAGCGGACCGCCTCGGCTGTTGAGAAAGACGCGGCCGTGCACATCGGCGCTCTTGCGCTGTGTCTTCGCAGCTCGCTTGGGTGGAGCCTTTCCCGGCGCGGCGTCCGGCGTCCGTGCGCCTGGAGTTCGTGCAGTCGCAATCTGGGGTCGGCCGACCTCGCACCACGCCAAGAGGGCCGCGATTGCGCAGGCGCCGAGCGGAACGAGGCGCTGCTTGTTGCCCTTCCCGATCAGCGAGGCGACGCCTTGATCGAGATGGAGGCGGTCCAAAGTCAGCTCCATTGCCTCAGAGACACGGCAGCCCGTGGAGTACATGAACTCCAGCAACGCGGTGTCACGCAGGCCCAGCGGGGTATCGACACCGGGCGCCGCGATGAGCTGCCGCAGCTCGAGCTCGGAAAGCACGACGGGCAGTCGCCTAGGAGCCCTCGGCACGCCAACCTCGCGGGTCGGATCGACGCGGATCCGCTCGCGCTCACGTAGCCAGCGAAAGAGCTGGCGCACGGCGACAAGCCGACGCGCCTGGGTCCGCGCGTCGAGTCCCTGTCGGTTGAGGTCGCCAAGAAAGCCGAGGATCTCTCCCTGACCGATTCGACTCGGTTCCATCGGCAATGCGTGCGATTCGAGGTACGAGGCAAATCGCGTCAGATCGCCCGCGTAAGCCTGCACGGTATTGCGGCTCAAGCCGCGCTCGACCGCGATCGTGTGGAGGAAGTCCTCGATCGCAACGTCGAGCACCGTCGGCGAGCGCCCCTCGCTGGGTTCGTCAGGAGCCTCCGTGCGTGCGTCGCCGGGCGCCGCGACGACGCCGTCGTGCGCCGCTAAATCCGGTGGGCGCTGCGGACCCTGTGTCCGCGTCCCCGGCAAGACCGCCCTGCCCCCGCCCCGAGCCACGGCCGCCTCTACCCGCGAATGTTGAGGATCTCTTTGACGAGGCCCAGGACCTGCTGTGCCTGAATTGGCTTGGTGATGTAAGCGTTGGCACCCAGCGCCAGCGCGCGCTGTCGGTCTTCATCCGCACCCTCGGTGGTGATGATGATGATCGGAACGTCCTTGTACACCTCATCCGAACGGAGCCGCTTGACGAGCTTGAGGCCGTCGAGAATCGGCATGTTGATATCGGTGATGATGATGTCGAACTTCTGCGTCGCGATCCTGCGTAACGCGTCAACGCCGTCGTCAGCTTCGACAATGTTGAGCGCTCGCAGTCGCGAGAGTGCGAAGACCACCATCTTGCGCATCGGGGGGCTGTCTTCGACCACGAGGGC
>CAZVEM010000197.1:0-11587 GCA_964626165.1 uncultured Nannocystaceae bacterium | reverse complement strand
ATGCCGAGCATGTTGATATTGGCGCCGGCACAAAATGCGCGCTCGTTGGCGGAACGCAGCAACACGACGCGCACTTCCGGATGCTCGAAGCGCGTGCGCCAAACGATGTCATTGAGCTCGATATCAACGCCGAGATCGTAGCTGTTGAGCTTGAGCTCGTAGCCGGGGCGCAGACCACCATCCGGGCGCACGTCCATCAGTAGATGGGCGATCTCGCCGTCGTAGCTCACCTTCCAATGGCGATAGCGTGCCGGCTCGACCTGATATTCGACCGCGGCCTCAGAGGCGGACGGGCGATCATCGGGCACGTTCACACTGCGCGGGGACACTGCATCAAACGAGGCCATGTCCCTACGACCGTAGCAGTGCACGAACAATCGTCGGTGAACGCTTCGCGATCCACCGCGTGTGCGTTCGCACGGCGCTGCGCGGCCGCGCGTCGGAGACGGCCGTCCTACATGATCTGATTGTGTGCGTCCGCACGAACCCGCGGCTAGGCGGTATCGCCGTCCGGCGTCTCGCCCTCAGTCGACGCCTTGTGCTCACCGTCCTTGGTCTTGCCCTCGGTCTTGCCCTCGGTCTTGCCCTCCGCCTGAGCGGCTGCGCGTTGGCTCAGCGAGGTCAGCCGCTTGCCGATCTCCGACACCACCTCGTCGGCCTTGCTACTCACGTCCGCGGCGATCGTGTTGCTGACCTTGATCACCGATTTTTCGACCTCGCGATAGCGGGGTTCGGCCTCCTTGAGCTTCTCTCGGACGGTGCTTGTGACCTCCGAGACACGCTCTGCCGCGCCTTCGAGGCGCTTGCGGAGCTGATCCGCGAGGCCCGGGCTGGCACCCTCGCCAGAGCCACCACCCCCAAAGCCGGCGAAGTTTCCAAATAGGCCCTTGGATTTGGCGTCCTGTGCGGTCATGGGGCGGAAGCTAGATCCGCGAAGCCCGGGGGCAACCCCCCCCGCGCAGTGCAAATTGTTCGGGCGCCCGTCCTCCGCGAGGGACCGGGTCTCCGCAGGACATCCACGGGCCGCATGTGCGCGCTTAGACGGCGCCAGGCTCCACGGCCGAGAGCGAGGCGACCAGCTCAAGGTGCAGCGTCATCGGCAGCGTATCGAGGGCCACGAGACTGTCGCGGCGAAACGCCCCGCTTTGAACCAGTGTCGTGAGGTCTGCGTGCAGCGTGTCTGCGTGGCAGCTCATGATTCGCAACGCTCTCGGCCGCAGCGCGATCAGTGCCGCACACAGTTCGGCGCCGAGGCCGGCACGCGGTGGGTTGGCGATCACGACCGTCGCACGCTCATCCGAGCGGCCGTGCACGGAGACGCAGGCGAGCGCGGTCATGGGCTCGACCCCGAGTGCTGCGGCGCTCTCGGGATAGGACTCATTGGGGGTGACGACAAAGCCCCGCGCGCGAAGCATCGAGGTGGTCGCGCCCGCACCGGCGAACAGATCGAGTGCCTGCTCACCGGGACGCATCGGCCAGAGTCCCTCCAGCAAAGTCTCGTAGGCGAGCTTGGCGACCACTGGATTGGGTTGGACAAAGCCGAGCGGCCCGACGCGCACGCGGTGACCTGGATCGAGCTCAAGGTCGAGCTCGCCCTGACCGGCGATGAGCTGAGGATCGACCCCGCGTTGGTCATTGCCGGAGGAATGCTGCACCGCCCACCATATGCCCGAAGGCAGCTCCAGGCGCGACGCAAGCTCTTGCACCCGACTCTCGCGACTCGCGGTCACCAGCGTCAACATTACCTGCTCGTCGTTACAGCGTGCCCACGCATAGCGAAGGTCGCCCCGATGTGACCGTTCGTCGTAGGGCGCGATCCGAAGAGCATTTCCCTCTCGAGTGAGCTCGTCCCAGACTGCGGCGATGCGCGGGTGATCGACGAGGCATCCTTCCATGCTCGCGACCTTATGCGTGCCTTGGCGATAGCTTCCGAGCCGCAGCTGTCCCGCAAAGCCATCGACGATGCGCTTGGCAGAGTGGCGATAGCCCAGGGGGCTGGGGGCCGCGACCACGCGATCGACCTCCAATCCGAGTCGCGCGCGGATCGAGGCGAGGCGGATTTCAAGGCCGGCCTGCTCATCGACGATCATCAGCGGACAGCCGGTGCAGTGGCCTTGCCCGTGCACATGAGACGAGCAGGGCGGCTCGCGGAGCGCCGGATGCCGACGCAGCCAGTCGTGCGACATCGCGCGACTGATGCCACCCCCACGAGAGCGGCGGATCGAGGTGACACGCACGCTCTCACCCACGAGCGCCTCGGGGACGGCGATCCACTCCTCGACGCCACCGACCTCACGCGCCGGCAAGCGACCCAGCCCGCTTCCGTCGCGTCCGATCGCGACGATCTCCACCTCGATGTTGGGTTGTGTCATGGGATTGCTTCGCTTGAGATCCGTCGAGCACGGCGCAGCTGGGTGACGCGATCGCCACCATCGGTCCACGCCATCGACCGCGGCTACGCGAGGTGGACCTCGGTGAAGTACTCACGCGATACCGCGAAGGTCTCGCCGTCGACCATGAAGACCATTGCACGACCCGATTGACCATCAAACTCAGTCAAGAGCCACACCTCGATCGACCACGCGTCACTTTGGGCGACGCAGGGAGGTGCCCAACCCACGGCCACGGCCGGTCCGAGCGACTCGTTGTTGCGGCGGCGATACGCGTTCTTATAGGACTCGAGCTGCTTGACGGCCCCGACCGCCGCACGAGCGATCGCGGGACGCACATCTCGTCGCCACGGGCTAAAAAAGCGCATCTCTGCGGGTACAAGCTCGCCCGGTCGAAACGCGGCGGCATAGGCCTCACTTGCGTCGAGCTCGCCAAAGTCGGGCAAGTCGAACTCGGGATAGAGGTTGTCGGCGTCGATGGTCTGCTGGCGACCGCGAACCTGGGTCTCCAGTCGACGCTGCTCGATGTTGCTGTAGCAGGCGTAGATACGCACCGTGATGATCTCGACGGGGATCTTGTGATCCCAATCGAGGATCACGCGCACGCTCTCATAGCGATTGCCGCCAAAGGGACGCAGCGGCGGAATCACCTGGTTTAGGCCCCGCACCAAGTCCGACTCGGCAGTGATGCCCTGGTCGATAAGCCGCGGGTGAATCAACGGAGTGCGCAGCGCCTCCTCGACAACCGGGGTTTGACCTTGTTGTTGCTCGCTCATCGGGCGACTGCCTCTCGAAGCGCTGTTGTGCGTCCGCCCTTGCGCGTGCCGCCCTTGACCGAGGCCGTGGCACTCGACTTGGTGGCATGCGGCGTTGCCCCGGCAAGGCCCGCAACGTGGGCGCGAATCGACTCGATCAAGGCGGTGAGTCGCTCGTGCTTGAGCTTGAGGCTGGCGGGGTGCACGACGAGCTTGCTGGTGACCTCAAAGATCGTCTCGAGTTCAATCAGACCGTTTTGTCGGAGGGTCTCGCCACTCTCGACGAGGTCGACAATGCGATCGGCGAGGCCCGTGATCGGACCGAGTTCCACGCTGCCCGACAGCGGAATCACCTCCACATCGATGCCCCGCTTCTTAAAGTGACGCGCCGCGACACGGGGGTACTTGGTCGCGACACGCAACCGATCGCCGACCGCAAGTTCCTGGTTCGCATCCCGGCTCGCAGCGACCGCCATGCGGCAGCGGCCGATGCCGAGATCCACGGGCTCATACAGATCGCGCGCGGCTTCTTCCAAGGTGTCCCTGCCGGCGACACCGACGTCCGCGATGCCGTGCTCGACGTAGGTTGGCACGTCGGTCGGTTTGACCAAGAGGACGCGGGTATGCGCGTCGACATCGATCATCAGTCGTCGGTCTCCGGCCGCGCCAACGGTGCCAAGCTCCACGCCCGCCGCGCGAAGCAGGGGCGTGGCTTGCTCGAAAATTCGGCCCTTGGGCAGGGCGAAGGTCAAGCGGCCACGCATGCACGCAGACTAGGTGGGGACCGCAACGCGTTCAACACGGGCCGCCCTGAGTTGGCGCGGAGTTGGGGGTCGGACCTCCGCGGGTCCCCCTTCGGCGACGGCAAATTTCGCGCGCCGCTGTCGCGCCGCTGTCGCGCTGCTGTGAGGGTAACTACATTCGAGCGCCTCGCGCACGGGTGACGTCCGCACCTAGGGCGCAAAGGCGGTGCTCGAGACGCTCATATCCACGGTCGAGGTGATAGACGCGACGCAGCTCGGTCACCCCGTCGGCAACGAGTCCGGCCACGACCAAGCTGGCACTGGCGCGCAGGTCGGTCGCCATCACCTCGGCACCTTGCAGCCTCGCCGGGCCGCGGATGGTCGCGGTGTTGCCAACGACCGAGACATTTGCGCCCATGCGGGCGAGCTCGGGCACGTGCATGAAGCGGTTCTCGAAGATCTGCTCACGGATAACGCTCACGCCGTCTGCTAGGGCTGCGAGCACCATCAGCTGCGCCTGCATATCGGTCGGAAAACCGGGATGGGGATCGGTCACGATGTCGATCGGGCGCAAACGCTCGGGACCGCGAATCCGCAGACCCTCGGGCTCGACGATGCACTCGACGCCAGCCGTCTCGAGCTTGGCGAGCACCGCGTGCATGGCATCGACCGGCGCGTGGCGAACAAGGACGTCGCCGCGTGTGATGGCAGCCGCCACCGCGAGCGTTCCGGCCTCGATGCGATCGGCCATAACCGCATGATCGGCTCCCATCAGCGCGTCGACGCCTTCGACCTCGATCACGGGTCCGCCCGCGCCGCTCACTTTGGCGCCCATCTTGTTGAGCACATAGGCGAGCTCGACGACCTCGGGCTCACGCGCGACGTTTTCAAGCATCGAGCTTCCCTTGGCGAGCGTCGCCGCCATCATGAGGTTCTGCGTGCCGCCGACGGTCACCTTGTCGAAGACGAAGCGCGCGCCGGACAAGCGCTTGGCCTTGAGGTCGACATAGCCGTGTTCAAGCGTGATCTCGGCACCAAGCGCGGCCAGACCCTTGAGGTGCTGATCGATCGGCCGTGCACCGATTGCGCAACCGCCCGGGAGTGAAACGCGAGCTCGGCCGTAGCGGGCCAGCAGCGGACCCATCACCGTCACCGACGCACGCATCGTCTTGACCAGCTCGTAGGCCGCCTCAAGCGGACCATCGGCGACCTTGGCAGGATCAATGGAGATCGCCCGCTCACCCACGCGATCGATCTGGCAACCAAGGGAGGTCAGCAGGCGATTCATCGTCGCGACGTCGGTGAGATCGGGGACGCGCCTGAGGATCGTCGGTTCAGTGCCCAGCAGCGCTGCGCACTGGATCAGCAGGCAGGCGTTCTTGGCACCATAGACGTCGACTTCGCCGACGAGACGAGTTGGGCCTCGGATGATCAGACTGTCCATGCGGGTCTTTCACGGCCGGCGGCGGGCGTGGATTCCATCCCGGGACATTGCCAGAGCTACGCCCTCCCCGAAATACGGCGCCACGGGCGGTTCCACGCCGTGCTGATCCGACGAGGGCATCGCGCGGTGCCCCACATCGGGACCGGGCGACGGCTCGATTGCAACGAGCATGCGACGCGACAACCTTGCGCTTGCCCTCGCGTGACTGCGCATACGTGAGGTGAGACGGCGAAAAAAAATAGAGATCTCCTGAGGAGATCTCGCCGATCGACCGAAAAGTTGGTGATTCACCCAATCATGGCGGATCTGAGGCCATGTTTTCGCGCCGCCCAGACACAGCTGCTTGTGCCACGCAAGGAACCGACCATTCCGACGGTCCCGCGTGGCGGCCCGCGCAGCTGCAGCCAGCGCCGCTCCGACGCCGTCCCTGGTGGCATGGATTGATGTCGAGCGCACTGCTGCGGACCTCGCTGTGCGCCGCGGCCCTGACCACATGCGTCTTGGTCGGCTCGCTCGCTCGCGCGGATGTTGGCGAGGCGTTCGGGATCTCGATCTTTTCCGAGCAGAGCCAAGCGCTCTGGCCGATCCAGCTCGATGTCAGCATCGCGCGTTTGGACACGGAACATGAACCCATCGAGTTCGCGCCGGTCTTTGTGCGCCACGGCGCCTCGACCCGCTTCGTGCAGGGATTGGCCGAACCATCGGGTCCACGTGAGATCTCGATCTCGCTGGTGCCGCGGCACCATGCGCGCCAACACGTCGAGCTTGAGATCGATGTCGTGGTCCGCGACCACGAGGCCGCGCCAAAGCCGGCGGGCTGTGCCACGGCCGCCGACGATCAAGGCGTGGCCACGCTGACCCACAACGCGCTGGGCGTCACATGTCCGGAAGTTTCGGTAGGCGCGCGGGTGCCGACTTTGAGTCGAACGCGAGCAATCCGTGCCGATCTGGTCTCGGTCCCCTCGGGCAGCGGCCATTCCATATCGATCGACCTAGGTACGGAGCGATACGAGATCCGCATTGGCGCCAAGAGCACACGGGACTAACGCCGCGCGGTTGACACCCTTCGTCGCAAGCCGTATCCCTGCCCTGCGTCGACTGCATGGCGCTCCTCTGGAGAACTCATGAATTCCCCCGCGACTCGTTCCCTGCCGCTTCGCCTCGCACGTCTCGTCCTGGGCTTTGGCCTCCTCGCGCTGCCCGCTGTCGGCATGCTCGGCTGCAAGCCCAAGTACCCTGAGTGCAAGAAGGACAAGCACTGCAAGGTCGATGAAGGTGAGAAGTGCGTCGAAGGCATGTGCCAGAACTGCACGACCAACGACGACTGCAAGGCCAAGGGACCCGGCGGTGTCGACTGGGTTTGCAGTGAGTTCCGCTGCACCGATCCGGCGCTCGCGGGTGTCGGTGGTAACGGCGGCCTTGGAACACCCTGCACCTCCACACTTGAGTGCAGCAGCGGCTACGTCTGCCGCGCCGGCAAGTGTGACGTCTGCATGGACAACAGCGAGTGCCCCGATGGCGGCACGTGCAACCTTGAGACCGGCTCGTGCACCAGCCCCGGCGGCGGCGGCCAGTGCTCGTCCGACGACCAGTGCGCGATGGATGAGATCTGCGACAACGGCATGTGCGTGTTCTCGGGCGGCTACGGCGGCGGCGAGACCCTGTGCAGCCTGGACGCGGTCTACTTCGGATTCGACTCCCCGACCCTCAGCCCCGAGACTCAGCAGGCCCTGACGGCCGCGGCCGAGTGCATCAAGAGCCAAGGCCGCCTCGTGTATCTCGAGGCGCACGCCGACGCGCGCGGCACCGAGGAGTACAACATCCTCCTCACCGACAAGCGCGGCCAGGGCGTCAAGCAGTTCCTGGAGGGCCTGGGCGTGACGGGTGAGAATATGCAGGTGATCTCCAAGGGCAGCCTTGAGGCCTCGGGTACCGACGAGGCAAGCTGGCAAAAGGATCGCCGCGTTCAGTTCGTGTGGCCCTAAGCGCCATGACGTAACGCCGAGCGACGCCGCGTCGCAAGGCCTGATCGCGGTGTGAGCGGGTTCCCTCGTGCGCGACGGTGCCAGCTCAGGTAGGTGCCGCTTCAACGTACCGCCCGAAATCGGGTCAGTGCCTGGAGCGGCAGCTTCATTTGGGCCCGCGGCCGTCGCTGGGCGAAGCGAGAGCCAATTCCCGCCCGATGCAATCGAAGCGGGCGGACCTGCCTAAGACTCGCCAACCACCGCCGCGCGCGCTATCCAAGTGCTGCGCGTTCACGACGATCTTCGTGCAGGGCCTTCCCATGCGATTCCCGACTCACCCCTCCTTGCCCCGTTCGTCCACTCCAGCAACCTCGGCCCCCGCGGCACGACGGGCTGGGATGCTTTGTGCGCTGGCCAAGCACAGTCCCCTCGGTGTCGCGATGCTGCTCGCGGCCGTCACTTCAGGCTGCGTGCTCATGCCGCAGCACGAAGATCTGGTCAAGCGCGTCGATTCGCTGGAAAAGCAAGTCAACGCCCGCGATCAAGAGCTGAGCACCGCGACGCAGCAAGCCGCCGAGCAAGCCAAGCAGCTTGAGGCATTGCTGCGCAGCAATACGGCCAATGTCGGCGTGCGCGTCGACAACCTTGAGTACGAGCTCTCGCTGACCCGAGGCGCCGCCGACGACGCGAAGAACGAAGCGGCGGCGATGAAGAACAGCATGGACGAGATGCGCTTCGCGCTGGAGCAGCGACTGGCCAACATCGAGAACCAGGTCAACAGCGCGTCGAACATCCCGGAGGGCAAGACCGAGCTGCTCGCGGCCGCAGAATCCGAGATGCAAAAGAAGAACTACAAGCAGGCACGCCTGCTCTACCGCACCTTTGCGTCGCGCTATCCCAGCGATGCAAAGTCCGCGGAGGTTCACTTCAAGATCGGCCTCACGCTCTTCTCAGAGCGTGACTTTCGCTCCGCGCTCGGCGAGTTTTACTGGGTCGTGCAAAACGCACCCGAGTCTGCCGTGATCCACGACGCGCTGTACTACTCGGGTCTGGCCTTTGCCAAGATCGGTCAGTGCGACAAGGCGATCGCGTACTTTGGTGCGCTGACCGAGAAGGGCTCGGGCGCCAACGACCAGTACAAGGCGACCGCCAAGAAGCAGATCGAGACGCTCAAGGCGGACGACGGGACGATCTGCACCGACAAGAGCAGCGCGAGCCCGGTCAGTACGCAAAATCCCGCAGAGGACAGCGCCAAGAAGTTCAATCCTCTGCCCAAGAAGTCGCCGGCGCCTCGCACCAAGTAATCGGCCGCCGACCGAACGCGAGGCGCGAACAACTCCGTCTCCGCCTCGCAGAGTCGGCGCGCAGACCAGCAGTGGCGCAGCCCTGCGGTCGCGTCGCGACCTAGTCGCGCGGCACTCCAGTCACTTAGCCGCGAAGCCAGGCGCGACTGGACTCGACCCGTGCAACGCCACGAGGGCGGACGCGATCGGGTGTGGGATCGCTGGCACGGATGCAATCCGTCACCGTGACGTCGACGTGGAGACGTGAGCCGCCTTCGACCGCACGCAGCCACGCACGCGTGAGCTCACGGGCCTCATCTTCGGTCTCGGCGACCACGGCGAGATCGGTCTCAAAGCCGCGCACATCGGCCGGCCAGTGCGGCGGTGCAGCTGGCTCGTCACCTTCGGGGCATGCCCGTGCGATCACGCGGTATGTCACTGCGGATGCAGCGTCACCGTGATCGGCCCGGTTGAGGGTGTCGAGCATGTGCGGGGTGATCCAGTCCAGACGCGCGGCGCTTCGGGCTTGCTCGCGTGCCTCGGCAGCTCGACCGCCGGTCCACAGCGCGTCAAAGACCTCCTCCATGACCACGCTGGCGTACGCGTTGTTGACCTGATGCTGGCGGTGCAGCTCGATCAGTCGCTCGATGCTGCCGTAGAGCATGCTCAGCGCGTCGTCGAGCGATTCGGGATCTTGAAGCTGCCAGCTGCCGAGCACCGCGAGCGTGAGGGGATTGTCCGGATCGAGCTGCTGCGCGCTCCGCATCGCTTCAATCGCGCCCGCGAGATCGCCCGTGCGGTAGAGCGTGACGGCGCGGTTGTACCAAGCCGGTGCGTGCGTCGGATCTTGCGAGAGTGCTTCTCGAAAACGCTCAAAGGCCTCTTCGTGGCGTCCGAGATCGGAGAGGCAGATGCCATGCTCGACCAGCGCGTCGACCTGAAGTGGCTCTTGTTCAAGGATGCTGGCGTAGAGCTCTTCCGCCTCGTGGAGGCGACCACCGCGCCGCAAGAGCGCACCGAGGGCATGATTGGCCTCGATGAACTGCCCTTGTTCATCGCGCGCAACCGCTTCGCGATAGCAGCGCTCGGCCTTTTGCTCATCCCCGAGACGCTCATAGGCAGCACCGAGGTTGAAGCGTGCGAGCGCGGAGCTGTCGTCGAGTTCGCACGCGCGTAGAAACACGTCGCGCGACTCCTCGACCTCTCCGGTCACATCCAGCACATTGCCGAGGGAGATCGCGAGATCGAGCTCCGACGGAAATTCCGACACGGCACGCCGCGCCAACGTCAGTGCGCGCTGATACTCCCCGGTGTCGCACAAGGCTCGGATCCACAGGCCGTAGAGCGGCACACGCCGCTCGGGCGGCATCTCGGGCTCCCATGCGCCGCGCAACAAGCGAACCGCAGAGTCTGCAGCTCCCTGTTCCAAGAGCGAGGCGATCGCGTCGAGGTGGATGGTCATGTTCGCCACTGGTCCCCGCGGCACACTGCCCGGCAACCGCACCTCCTTGTCGCACGCGCTGCGACTCGATGCAACGCGTCGCGGACAACTGGAGCAACCTTCGGGCGAGGACGGCAGCGCTGCGCGCGAACGTTGCGGCAGCGCCATCGTATCGCGGGCAACCGAACGGATGGCGCCCCTTGGGACAGCACGCCGTGGGCAAGGCGACCCTGATGCGTGGCTCGCCGGCCACGGCGACGCCTCGCCGCGATGCACGGATCGACCCGGATTGCACCGTGCGAGGCTCATGCCGGCAAGGGCTGATCACCGGAGCAGACCGTGGATTCGGGTCGCGGACGAGGGCAGATGCGCGCTGAGTCGCCGGTGTCCCAGGGTGGCCACGCACGAGTGCCGGGACAGTGTGCTGTCCTGCATCGCGAGGCGTGCGATGCTTGCGACACTCCGATGTCGAGCACAGCCCCACCGATCGTAATCCCCGATGGCCTGGCGCGCAGTGTCCAGCGCGGCGAGGGCGTCCTTTGGGCCGGCGCGGGAATCGGCACGCTTGGGCAGCGACCGAGCTGGCACGACATTTTGCGCGGTTGCTTAGCCGACCTCGACGACAAGGTCAGCGCGCCGCTGATCGAGCTGCTTGAGCAAGGTCGCCTCGCGACCGTGCTGAGCTGGATCTATCGCCATCACGGCGACAGCACCCTGACGCGGGAGCTCGATCGATACGCGAACCAATACGGGAACCTCGCGGGCTCCGCCGCACCGATGTTGGCGCGCTTGCCCTGGCGTGCAGTGCTCTCGACGGTGCACACCGAGCTGGTCTGGCAAGCGATGCGCGGCGCGAATCCATCGATCGACGTGCTCTCGGTCCATGACGCGCATGAGATCACCTTGCGCGGTGACCTGCCGCCCTTTGTGATGCGCACGCCGCCGCGAAGCCGAGCGATGCGAGCGGATCGGGCATTCTTTGAACTGGTCGAAGAGATCGTCAAGACGCGCACGCTCGTCTACCTCGGCTTTGATCCGGACGACCCCGATCTGGCACAGATCCTCCCCTTGCTCGATCGCATCTGACGGGGGCGCCGTCACTATGCACTGATGCCCTTCGTCTCGCAGGCCGAAGCCGAAGAGCTCATGGACCGCTACGGCATCGAGGTCATCGTGGTGCCACCGGGTTGTTCGCTGGGCGAACAGATCGTCGCGCTCGCGGCCGCGGTTGCGACCGCAACGCCCGTGCCGGCTGATCCGACCTCAAGCCATGCGCACCTCGATCTGCAGCGCATGCTCGCGCGGGTGGACATTCGCGCGGACTATGGGATCGACGAGGCCGTCTGCATCGATCGCGCGGCACTGCGCAGCGCGATCGAGGCGCTCCCGCAGGCCGATGCGACCTCGCTGCAAGACCCGACCACCATGCTCAAGATTGGCGTCACCCTGCTCGCGCACGGTGAGGTCGAAGCGGCCAAACAACTCTTCTTGCATGTCGTTGCGCGCGGCACCGGGCCGGAGTTTGAGGCCACGACGCGCTTTAATCTGGCGCTGTGCGCCGCAACCG
>CAZVEM010000196.1:0-11645 GCA_964626165.1 uncultured Nannocystaceae bacterium | reverse complement strand
TGGGACGGGGACGGCGACGGCGACGGCGACGGCGACGGCGATGGGGATGGAGACGGCGACGGCGATGGCGATGGCGAAACCACGATGGGTTGCGACTTCCTCGATTGCAATGTTGACATGCCCCAAGCGGCGCCGGAATGCGATATCTGGGCGCAGGACTGCCCCGACGGGGAGAAGTGCACGCCCGCCATTAGCCCCCTTGGAGGCGGTGCATGGGACATCGACATTTGCGTCCCGGTCATGGGAGACGGCCAGATCGGTGACTCGTGCACGTTCATCAACAACGACGCCGCGTCGGGTGTCGATACCTGTGCGGCCGGGGCGATGTGCTGGGACACCGACGCGATGACGGGTGAGGGGACGTGTATCGGTCTGTGCCAGGCGCCAGAGACAAATCCTTCGTGCGCGGAAAACAGCGCAACCTGCGGTATCTACAATATGGGCAAGCTTCCAATCTGCTTGCCCGGCTGCGATCCCTTCCTGCAGGATTGCAACAACCAGCTCTGTCTGCCCAATGATCTGGGGCAGGCATGGGGTTGCGTGCTGGATGCGTCCGGCGAGGAAGGTCAGTACGGCGACGCGTGCGAGTTTGCCAACGCGTGCGACCCGGGCCTGCTTTGCGTGAACGTCGATGCATTCGGCAGTGACTGCGGCGCGACCGGATGCTGCTCGCCTATCTGCGACATGAACGGCGACGGCTCGGAGTGCACCATGAACGGTCAGGAATGCGTCTCCTTCTATGCCGAAGGTGAGACGCCCTGGCCCGGCTATGAAAGCGTCGGCCTCTGCCTGGTTCCGGCGTAGTTCCTCGGCGTCCCGACTCTGGCACGTCGTTGGGTGGCGGCGATGTGCCGGGTTTGAGACGTTCGAACCGTCGATGTGAGCGCCGCCAGGATGTGACACGCGCGATGAGTCCAACCTCAATGGCTCGGCATCTACGTCCTCTTGCGCGCATGTCTGCGTGCTTGCTCCTGCTCGCCGCCGGCTGCTCCGCGCGTTCCATTCAGGATGGCGAGGACGTGGGTGAGGATACGGATGGTGATGGACCGCAAAGCGCTGATGCTGGCGATGGCGACGGCGACATCCCTGGAGATGGAGATGGAGATGGAGATGGCGATGGCGATGGCGATGGCGACGACGGTTGGGGCGACGGCTGCGGCGACTTCTTGCCGTGCTCTGACATGGCGCTCCCTGACTACGTGGAGTGCGACATTTGGGCTCAGGACTGCCGACCGGACGAGAAGTGCACGCCTGCAGTGAGTCCCTACGGCGGTGGGGCTTGGGATATCCACATCTGCGTGCCTGTGATCGGCGATGGCAAGATCGATGAGCCGTGCACCTTCGTCGATGACGACGTTGGTTCAGGCGTAGACACGTGTGCCAAAAACTTCATGTGCTGGGACACTGACGCCGTCTCAGGCATTGGCACCTGTATCGGTCTTTGCGTTCCGCCGGAAACCAACCCAACTTGCGTCGACCCCAACGCGGTCTGCTTCATCAGCGGAAGCGGTGACTTTCCCGTTTGCATCCCGGGCTGCGATCCCTTCCTGCAGGACTGCAACAACCAGCTCTGCCTTCCAAATGAGAATGGGCAACAATGGACGTGTCTCCCCGATGCTTCAGGTGACGAAGGTCAGTACGGCGATCCTTGCGATTTCGCCAACGCGTGCGATCCCGGTCTCATTTGCGTCAACATTGACGGCTTCGGCTCTGACTGCGGCGCAGCAGCCTGCTGCTCCCCGATTTGCGACATCGCTGGCGACGGCTCCGAGTGCCTCGTGAATGGCCAGTCCTGTGTGTCCTTCTATGCGGACGGCGAGACGCCCTGGCCAGGCTTTGAGAGCGTGGGGATCTGCCTCACCCCCACGTAGTGCAAGCCTGATGGTCCGAGTCTGCGCGTTCTTGAGCGGCCGCGCGCGACCCTTGACGAGGCGCGCCCCGGCGGTCCGCGGTTGACGTGCGCTCAGGAGGCAGTTCTTCCTTGCGCGGCAAGGTCGGACCGTGAGACATAGGGAAGGCCTCTGACGGACGGAAAACCATGAAGAAGACCCCCATCCTCACTCTCCTCTGTGTACTGACCATGTTGAGCTCGCTGACCTTGGCGCCCGCTTGCGGCGGCAAAGATGGCAACAGCACTGATGCCGGCGGCGACGGCGACGGCGATGGCGATGGCGACGGCGACGGCGACGGCGACGGCGACGGCGACGGCGACGGCGATGGCGATGGTGACGGCGATGGCGACGGCGATGGCGATACCTTCTTGCCGCAGGCCGACATGCCTCCTGCGATCGAGGAGTGTGACGTTTGGGCGCAGGACTGCCCCGACGGCGAGAAGTGTGCCCCGGCAATCAGCCCGCTCGGCGGCGGAGCGTGGGACATCACCGTCTGCGTGCCGATCATGGGTGACGGTCAGCTCGGCGATAGCTGCACCTTCATCAACAACGATGTGGGTTCGGGCCAAGATACCTGCGCTGCGGGCAATATCTGCTGGGACACCGATGCCATGACCGGCGAGGGCACCTGCATTGGACTGTGCCAGGCGCCGGAGACCAACCCGAGTTGCGTCGACACCAACGCCGTGTGCACGATCTACAACGACGGCAAGTTGCCGATTTGCACGCCGGGCTGCGACCCCTTCCTGCAGGACTGCAACAACCAGCTCTGCGTGCCCAATGACGGCTCCCAGAAGTGGACCTGCCTCCTCGATGCGAGCGGCGAGGAGGGTCAGTACGGTGATCCCTGCGAGTTCGTCAACGTCTGCGATCCGGGACTTATCTGCATCACGGTTGAGGCCTTTGGCAGCGACTGCGGTGCAACGGGTTGCTGCTCGCCAGTGTGCGATGTCACCGGAGACGGTTCGGAGTGCACGATGAACGCACAGGAGTGCATCTCCTTCTACGCCGAGGGCGAGACCCCCTGGCCCGGCTACGAGAACGTCGGCCTCTGCGGCGTTCCGGCTTAGTGCCTGAGGGGCCCGCGTCCGGCGGGCTCACGCCACCTGCCCAAGGTCCGGATCACCCGATGATCCGGACCTTTCGCGCGGCGTGAATGCTGCAATCGTGCCAGCCATCCTCGCCCGCCGCGGCCGGGGCACGAGGTCGCGCCCGGTGACCGACCAAGCCGCTTCTCGGATCGCTTCTCGGATCGCTTCTCGTATCCGATCGAACGGGCTTGAGGGCGTGGCACGACGGCGACTGCGACCGCGTCGGCTAAAGGGCGCGGCGCGGCACCTTCGCCAAATGCAGCTCGAAGTCGAAGTCGGCAATCCCCGCATGCTCGGGGGTTTGGGCATGCCAGACCAGGTGGGCCTCGTATCCGCCCGCGTCGCGCAGGTCCTGGAAGTAGAGGTAGCCACGCATCTGGGTTCCGGGCAGGAGCACTCCCCAGGGCAGCGCCGCCGAACTCACATCGCTGCCGACGCCGTAGAGCGAGATGTATTCGCGGGCGGAGCCGGGGTCATAGCCGCCCTGCCGGGGACGCCATTGCTCGCCTGGTCCCAGTGCCGTGAACGAGCCACCGGCGTCGTAGAGCGAGTACTCAAAGCCGCGGATGTCCGTGAGCGTGAAGTCGCCAGGCGCGAGCAGGACGGGGGCGGTGCCCTGATTCGCGATCAGCACGTGTACGATCGTCGCACGATTGCCCAAATCGATGTCGCCGTCCCAAGCTTCGGTCGTGAGGATGACCGTGATGCCGCTCTGAGCATCCGCGGCGCGAAGTCGATGCGACCCGTCCTTGGCCACCAGGCGTTCACCGGCAATGCAACCCGGGCTGGCCGTGGCGACGAGGCCAAGGCTCAGGGCCAGCGCGGCCAATGTGCGCTGGGCTCTGCGACGTGGCCGCAGGATCGTACGCTCGGCACGATGCCGCACAGGACCCTCGGCCGATCCTGGCGAGATGCCCGCGGGCGTCGAAAGTGGCCTGGTCATGCGAGGGTCAAGATAGCAGCCGGTCCTGCGCCGTGCAGGCGCGCCGGCGGCGACGTATCCCGCACCGCACGAGACGCAGACCGGAGGGCCCGAGCGCGGCGCAGTCGTCGACATGCCTACGGCTGATGCGATCGCTCGCGCTCTTCGTCGTCGAGCCGGGCGTCATCGGCCAGGATGCGCTGGGCCTCAGGCAGCGCGAGGTAGGCCTCGCGGAGCTCGTCGTCGCGGAGGGACTCAAGCCTGCGGCCCACCAGCTTCGCCGCTTCTCGCAGATGCGCGCGCGCACCGGGCAGGCCAAGCAGGGACTCGATATGTCCCAGTTGGTGGATGGCGAGCACGCCATCGATCGGCGCGGCGCCGGCCCGGACCAGATCGACGGCGTCGCTGGCGTGCGAGAGGGCATCCTCAAGCTGGCCCTGTTCCTCGGCGACCATCGAGAGCACGAGCAGGGCGCGGCACGCCGAGGTACGGTGTCCGCTGCGACGGGCACGAAGCAAGACGTCGGTGGCCAACTCGCGTGCGTGGCCAAGATCGCCCGCGGCGCGTCGAACCTGGGCGAGTCGGACCCGCGCGCGTAGCTCGGTGCGAAGGTCGCCCCGAGATGCCGCGACCGATGCCGCGTCCTGCAACAGATTGCTTGCTCCCTCGGGGTCACCGCGCTCGACTCCGTCCGCGGACTTGGTGCCCCCGCGTGCGGCGTACACGACGCCAAAGCTCACCATCGCGTCGTTGAGCAGCCCTGGATGCCCGACCGCCTCGTGCAGCTCGAGCGCTTTGCGAAGGTAGCGTTCGGCCTTCTCGAACATGCCCAGTTCGGTGTAGGCGATACCCAGGTTCGCGAGCTTGGTCCCGGTCGCGAAGCGATCGCCTAGCTCGCGATCGATCGCGAGGGCGGTGCGGAGGTGGTCAACGGCGTCTTGATAGAGGCCGCGGCGACCCGCGACGCGGCCCAGGTGGTCGAGCGCTTCGGCTTCCAGTCGGCGATCACCGAGGCGATGGGCATCGGCCACCATCGTTTGGAAGCACTCCTGCGCCTCAACGAAGCGGCCCGTATTCAGAAACACGCGCCCGACGCACGCGAGCAAGCGCGCGCGGTGGCGTTCTCCGACCCGCGAGGCGTCACATTGCTCGATGCCTTCAAGGGCGATGTCCTTGGCCGCTTCAAGATCGCCGCGCGCAAACTCCAAATCAGACTCAAGCTCGGCGAGCGTGAGGCGATGGCTGTCCCCGGCAGGGGTGCTGGCCACCCGCTGTGTGACGCGCGGGAGCAGCTGCGCCGCTCGCTGAATGCGTCCGCACTCAAGATAGAAGCGCAGCAGTCGAAGATAGGCGACGATTCCCTGCTCTGGGTCGCTGGTCGCCTCCGCGATCGCGACGAGCTGGCGCAGATCGGCACCTTGCGCGCGACGTCGGCCCCAGGACCGCAAGATCGGCTCGCGCTGGACAAAGACGTCGAACCGCCGTGGATCGCTGGGACTCAGCGCCCGGAGTGCGCCCGACAAGAAGTAGTAGGCCTCCGAGTTGCTGCCGCCCTCCGCGGCGTATCGTGCGGCTCGAAGCGCCGGATCGATCGATTCGTCGATGCGTCCCGACTCCACGAGGTGATCTGCGATCGGGCCATCGTCGCGCCCGAGGCGATAGTCTGCCCGCGCGAGCTTGATGTCGGCGGCGCGACTGTGGAGCTCCGCGGCCGTCGCCGGCGGGATGCCGTCGCGGACCAACTCGTGCATGGTCACCGTGCAAAAACGCAGGAGTCGGCGACCATCCGGACCCGGGCTCGGATCGAGCTCGAGGATGTCGCGGTCGATGAGGGTGGCGAGCGGGGCGTCGACGGGACGCTGCACCAGCGCGGCGAGTTCCTCTGCACGGAAGCTCCGGCCCAGGATCGCCCCCCCTTGCGCGGCCTGACGCTGTGCTTCGGTCAGATCGTCGACACGCAATTGCAGCGCCGCCTCGACGCTGGGCGGCATGTCGATCACCGGATCACGGTCTTTGATCACCAGCTGCCGCCCCTGCGCATTCCAGGCGATCATGCCCTTGCGGATCAAGGAGGCCATGATCTCCTCGATGAAGAGTGGGTGGCCGCCGCTGCGTGCGACGATCGCCTCCGCGAGCCCCTTGGCCTCCTCGGGATCTTCGAAGCGATCGAGCACGACACTGCGTCGCGCTTGCTCGTCGAGCTCGCGGAGCTCGACAACCGCGACGCTTCGCGTGCTCGCGAGTGCGTCGGCGCGCGCGGTGCGGCGCGAGGTCACGATGCCAAGCACGGGAAGCTCGTGCCGGTGTTCGGCCCACGCCGAGAGGAGGTCGGCGCTCTCTTGATCGAGGAGATGGAGGTTCTCCATCACCAAGAGGAGCGGGCGCCGCATCGACAGCGAGCGAACGAGTCTGCGGACGAGCGCACGGATTCGGTCGCGACGCTCCAGCGCGGTGAGGACCACAGGCTCGCCGCTGGCGGCCGCGATGCTGTCGTAGAGCGCCTGCGCGAGCTCGGGTGCCCCTGCGACCTCAAGATCTTCGAGCCGCTGCTGAATCTCGGCCAAGGGGGTCGAGGCATCGAGCTGGAGGAAGCGCCGAACCATCTCGACAAACGCCCACAGAGGCTGATTTCGCGTTGACCACTGCGCAACGCCGCGAAGGACGTGGCAGGCGCCGCGGGGGAGCGACGCAATGAAGCGCTCCAGCAGCGTCCGCTTGCCCAGACCCGGATCACCCAGCAACAGCAGCGCGCGAGAGCGGCGGTTTCGGATCGCGTCGCTAAAGGCATCGCGCAGCGACTTGAGCTCAAGCTCGCGGCCGACGAGTTGCGCGCGGCCGCGCATCGAACGGTCGTGGCGAAGCTCGGCTTCGCTGCGCGGTCCCTGCAGCTCGGCGACGCGTTGGAAGGCCGCCGCCCAGGGGGTCCCGTCGAGATCCAGGGGCGTGCGCTGATCGGGGCTCCGATCCGGTCCCAGCCGCCACCGCCGGCGAATGCGATCGATCGCCTCGCCGAAGATCAACACGGGCCCGTCCACGACGCGGCCGGCGAAGTGGGACATCGTGCGGGCAATCGCAGGCAGGACCTCGACCTCAACCTCGCCGCGCTCGGACGAGGTGACCGTGAGGTAGCCCTCCGCGATCGCTTGACCGATGCCCCATCCCGGCGCAGCTTCGCTGATCGCCTCGCGCAATGCGATCGCGGCCCGCAAGGTGCGGTCCGAGTTGTCCTCCGTGTCGAGGACCGCGCCAAAAATCAAGGTCACCGACTGCTCGCTGTGCCGGAGCAACACCGCGTCGCGCTTAAAGGCGACGTCGCGCACGATCTCGTGAAAGGGCTCGATCGCGCTGCTCTGCGGTACACCTTCGGGAGGCGGCCGCAGGCGCACTTCGAGCAGCACGACCCGACGTGGCGATCGCCAGGGGCCTTTGAGCCCTGCCGTGGTACCCCCCTCGACCATCTCGCGGGTCGCCCCGACCCCGTTGGTCGGCAGTGCGGGGATCCCTACCTCGCCGCGATAGCGCTCCAGGAATTGCGAGAGGACGGTGTCGTCGACGACCGGATCCGAGCGGTGGAGAAAGTCCGCCAGCGCCATCTGCAGCTCACGCGCGGACGCGTAGCGGTCGGCGACATCTCGCGCGAGCGCACGATCGACGATCCGTGCAAGCTCGTCGGGCAGGTCGGGCGCGCGCTCCAAGATCGGCGGGATCGACTGCGTGCGCACCTGCTCCAGCGCGGCAAGGCGGTCTTGGCCGCGATAGAGCAGATCGCCCGTGAGCAGCTCATACATGAGCACCCCAAGCGAGTAGAGGTCGGAGCGAGCATCGAGCGGTCTGCCCAGCGCCTGCTCGGGCGACATGTACGCGACTTTGCCCTTGATGGTCTCCTGCTCGGCCTGTGCCGCGGCCTTGCTGCCGCCCGCGCCACGAGCACGCGCGATGCCGAAGTCCAGGATTTTGACCTGTCCCTCCCAAGAGATCATGACGTTGTGCGGGCTGACATCGCGATGGACAATGCCCAGTGGCTGCCCGAAGTCGTCACGCTTGCGATGTGCGTAGGCCAACCCGGACGCGACCTGATGGCCGATGTACGCGCCAATCACCGCCGGAAACGCATCACCGGGCGTGCGCACGGCGTGAAAGAGCCGCATCAAGTCGAGCCCTTCGATCAGCTCCATTGCCAGATAAAAGTCACCTCGAACCTGGCCAAAGTCGAAGACCTGCACGATGTTGGCGTGGTTGAGGCTCAACGCGATCTTGGCCTCGTCCACAAACATCCGCGTGAACTCCGACTGATCTGCGAAGTCGCGCCGGATCCGTTTGATGACGACCCACTTGGTCAGGCCTTCGGCGACCCGCACTCCCGCGCGATAGACCTCGGCCATACCGCCCTCACCGAGAAGCTCGGTGAGCACGTAGCGGCCAAAGGTGCGGGGGAGGCGGGGGGTCATGGCGGGGCCGGGGCGCGTGAGGATGCGGCAGGGGGTGTGTCGCTCGCAAGCGCCGCGATGCGAAGGTTGTCAAAGTGGACGCGCGATTCCCATCCTGAGAGCGCAAACGCGTCCTGTCCCGGGCCCCGGAGGGGCTCGGAGTCGCGATAGCGCAGCAATTCGGCACCATCGACGTGCCAGGTGATCTGCCCCTTTCGCCGTGTGATGGTGAAGTGATAGCGACGTTGTGGCTCGACCTCGCGGCCCGCCTCCGCTTTCAGTCGCGTGGCCCGACGCCCGTGTTCGTCACGTCGCACGATCGCGTGCGTCGTGTTGTGCCACCCACCAAAGATCACGACGTAGCCGCTGGCGGTGTAGTTGAGCGAGGTGGCGAAGCTCTCGCCGTCGCCAAAGAGCTCCAGCTTGATGTCGCCCTCGGCAGACTCGGACCAAACATCAACGTCGATCCGCACATCTTCGGGCAGCCTGGTATTGAGCCACACCGGATGGTTCTGGAGGTGCTCGACGACCAGTTCTCCATGCTCGATGGTGGCGCCCGGGCCGGTGAGCAGCCAATTCGGGCCGAGTTCCTCGCGATCGAAGGAATCCGCAAAGATCACGTCCAGCGCGTCCACGTTCGCGTCGTAGCTTCGCGGCAGTTCCTGGCAGCCAAGCAGCATGCCGAGTGCCGAACATCCAAGCGTTCGAGCCAATGCCCGGCGGCCGCGGGGCGCGGCCCTCGGCGCGAGGTGGCGCATGGCAAGGTGGCGATTCGACATCGTCATCGACATGGCAAGTGGAAGGATTTCGCGAGGTACAAGGCAGCGACGCGGCGGGCGTCGATGGGACCGGCCTTAGAGCGTCCGGTGGGCGGGATCGTGCGATAGCAGGCTCTCGAGGCGCTCGGCGATCCCGGCCGGCACGTGCGCTGGGATCGCGCGCGCGACCTCCATGCGCAGCTCGAGCGCATCGAGATCGCGGGGGAGCGGGGTGGGCCACAGACAGAGTTCTAAGAGCACGACACCGAGGGCGAAGAGATCACTGCTCGGGGTCGCGGTGGCTCCCAGCCTGACCTCTGGAGCGAGGTAGCGCAGCGTGCCCGCGCGCCCGTCGTCGCGCGAGGCTCCGGTGCGGCTTAGGGTGCTGCCTTCGACCGCGACACCAAAGTCTGCGAGCACGAAATCGGACTGCGGACCTGTGTCGCGCAGCAAGATATTGGCGGGCTTGATATCGCGATGCACGGCCCCTTGCCGATGCACGAAGCGCAGCGCGCTGCCGAGTTGCTCGCTCATCCGTTCAATGACGTGCCAGTTGAGCTGCTGCCGGCGCACCGCCATGCGGAGATTTCCGCCGCGACACAGCTCCATGGCGATGAAGCGCTCGGCGGGGCGGACATCGAGTAGCGCGACGACGTGCGGGTGACGGACACGTGCAAGGGTTTGCGCCTCGGCCAAAAAGCGCGCTTCGATCTTTCGATGGAGCGCGGCATCTTGCCCGGGGCTGAGCTTGAGGAGGCGCTTGATTGCAACGTCGCGACCGACGTGGCGATCGGTCGCCTCGTGCACGGAGGCATGGCGACCGCGCCCGAGTGGACGACCAAGCAGGTAGCGATCGCCACCCAGCACGGCGTCGACATCGAGCGCATCGAGACCGTCGATGATCGCGAGCCCCTGCTGGGCACGATGGGGATCTTGCTCGCGACCCGCGAGGGCCCGGCTCGCTCGGGCAAAGCCTGCGAGCGCGCGCGGGTGGTCGACGTCCATGGCAAAGACGGCCTCCCAATGACGCAGGGCCGCGGCCGCGTCCCCGGCGTGCTCGTATGCCTCAGCAAGCAGCTGATTGGCCTGGGCATAGAGGCCTGCAGGGTCCAGGGCGTCTCGTTGTGAGAGCGGCAAAGCGAGCACCGCACGGGTCAGTGCGACGCCCAGCTCAACATCGACGGCATCCAAGAGCTCGCTGGCGAGGCGAATCGCGACATCTCCACGCGGCTGCTCAAGCAGCGACTCGGCGACCAGAGCGACGCTTCCACGAAGAAATCCGGCGCTGATCAGCCGGCGCATCGCCGCATCGATCGCATCGGCGGGCGCCTGCGCACGCAGCAGCGCCGAGAGGGCGAGCAGCTCGTCGTGCTCTTCTGGCAGCGCGGCTCCCAATGCGAAGCGAGCGATGATCTGCCGGGCCGCGACACTCAGCGGTGTGTCGGTCTCGTCGGCCCCCCAGGCCAGCGCCCAATCATTGCCGGAAAGCGATGCCAGCTCGCCGCGGGAGGCTTCACTCATGCGCGCACCTCCAGGATGAGTCCCGGCGCTTGGCCGAGGCGAAGCTTGTCGCCGCGCAGGAGTTCGATGCGCGCACCGGGGCCGAGGGGCTCGCGGTTGAGCTCCACGCTGACCCCTGGCTCGGCGTCGAGAACGACCCAGGGGCCGGAAAAGCCGATCCGCGCAGGAGCACGCAGGTCCGGTGTGAGCCACAGCGGTCCGACATCCGGAGTGACGTAGTGAAACTGCAAAGCGGCGGCGCGCGAGGCCTCTGCAATCAGCACGGCGGGTCGCGATGCGTCGCGGTGGAGCGCGGTCTGAGGGCCCGGATCGTCGTTGTCGGCAATGTCGTCGGGGATGGTCACGAGCTCGATGAAGGCCGATCGTCCGACCTCAATCGTCGTAGGCTCGAAGAGCTCAAGGGGCTCGTGGGGCGTGAGCGCATCCCCATCGATGAAGGTGCCGGCGCGCGAGCCAAGATCGATGAGTTCAACGACACCACGATCTGCGGGCGGCTCGGCGTCATCGCGGTGCGGGGGCTCGCCACCGTGAGGTACCATCGGGCCTCGAACGCGTCGCAGTCGAATCGCCACGTGTTCGCGAGAGAGTTCGGGCCCGTAGATCGGGAGGTGTGCCTGCGGCGATCGGCCGATCACGAACGAATCGCCCTGGGAGACCGTCAGCGTGCCCGCCAAGCCCTGCGCCTCGTCGCGCCAATCCAGCGAGAGCTGCACCGTGCTGGGCCGCAGCATCTCCAGTTCTGCCCGGCGACGCGCGGCCGCGATCAGCTCGCGGTCGGGCTCGCCGGACAGCTGCGGTCTCGCAAGCTCGCCGAGCCACTCGAGTGCGGAGCTTCGGGCGCCTTCGCGAAGCGCCGCTTCGACGTGCGCTCGCGCGGCGGCCAGATCCGCGCTCGCGCGCTCGCGTCGGTCGCGAACCTCAAGCAGCACCTCCAGTTTGGAGATGGCACCACCACGCTCGTAGGCCTCGATCGCACGCCCAAGGAGACCGAGTCGCTCGAAAATATCTCCCGCTGCCTCGCCCTGGTCTGCCTG
>CAZVEM010000195.1:0-11653 GCA_964626165.1 uncultured Nannocystaceae bacterium | reverse complement strand
ACGGCGACGGCGACGGAGACGGAGACGGCGACGGCGACGGCGATGGCGATGGCGATGGCGATCTGACCGGACAGCCCTGCGCCGACTTCGGCGGCGGCCTTGCGGTGGATGACACCTGGTGCGACCCGATGCTCAACGGGGAGGCTGGTGTGCTCTACACCTGCGCGGCGAACATGCTGCTGGCGAAGGCGACGCCCGCCGATTTCGATTCGGTTTGCCCGAATGCATTCTGTGGCGGTTCCACGCTGCCGATCGATGCTTGCGGAGGCACTGGCCAGACCTGGTACTGCCTATGTGCAGAGACGCCGCCTGCCGCGTGCGGTACGACCGGCTGCACCGGCACAGACGAGCTGACGTTGTGTTTCGACGACGGCGCCGCCGTGGGTTTCTGCCCGGGTTGCCAAGAGTCCGGAGGGTTCTTTACGTGCGACTAGCAACGCGACGCCGCGCGACAGAGCCAGTGATGTGGAGTGGGCGTTGGATCGGGGCCGGGTTGTGCCTCGTGCTGACGGTGACGACGGTGCAGCCGAGCGCGGCGCAGGCGAGTCCATTCCATCTCGCCATGCGTGACATCGAGCGACCGGGTGGATCGGAGCTGACGCCCGCGATCGTTTTGCAACCGCCGCCGGATACGAGCCAAGCTGAGGTCGAGCTCGATCCGGCCGACGCCGAGGCACGGGCGGCGTACGAGACGGGCAAGGACGCCTATGCGCTCGGCAAGTACGAGCAAGCGGTCGGCTACTTCGAGCGGTGTTTCGAACTCACGCAGCGGCCTGAGCTCCTCTTCAACATCGGGCAGGCGTACTCACGCTGGTACGAGGTCGATCCGAAGATCGAGCACCTCCGTAAGGGCAAGAAGTTGCTGCAGAACTACCTCGCGTACCTTGAGGCTCAAGGTGAGTTCGACCCAACGTCCGCCGCCGATGCTCGCACGCGCATCCAAGAGATCGACGACCTCATTCTGGCCCACGAAGCGCGCGACTCGGGATCCAAGAAGGACAAGAAGCTGGCCAAGAAGGGCTGGTTCTGGGCTGTCGTGGTCGGTGGCGTTGCGCTTGTGGCAGGTGGGGTGACGCTCGGGGTGGTGCTCTCTCGCCGCGACCAGGGCGATGGTCCCGAGCTCGGCACGATTGGCGCGGGTGGCCCGGGAGCGGGCGCCGAACCTGCAAGCGGTGCACTGCTCCGGTTTTAGCGTCGTGCGACCGATCCTCCACGCGGCAGGATGTTCCAATGACGGACAAGCCAATTGACCAACACGGTGAGCCGCCGCAGGGAACGAGCAGCCAAGAGCTCCATCCAAGCTCGGGCGCTCGCTTCCTCTTCGAGCTCGCGGATGACGGGCGCTACCAGGTCACCGTCTATCACGCGTCGGGAGCGACACTTCACACGTGGGTGTCTTGGAGTGCCGAGGGTGTGCTGCAATTCGATCCGCCGATCGAAGATGCGTGGTCACGCGAAGAGGTCATCAAGCTCGCGCGCGTCCTCCATCGCGAGCGCCGAACACGTCTCCTTCGCTGGCGCGGTTGACCGGACCCGAACGAGCAGAGCGTCGAAGAACACCGCGCGACGCCGGGCCGCGCGGGCTTCGTCGACAACCTGCTAGGGCGCGCAGCCAGCCGTTCCGGCATCGCAGCAGTAGCAGTGGGCGCCACCGGAACCGTTGGGCCGGCACTCACCCGCGGTGAATGTGGTCCCGTTTCCGTCGCCGATCGTGGCGCAGAACTCGGTACAGCTCTGTTGTGTGGTCTTCCCAGACTCGCACACCGCGATCAGATCCGAAGTTAGACACGCGAGGGGGTCGCTTGGCTCGCAGGTTTGGCCCGGCCCCAGGCCGCAGACTGCCTCATAGGTTGCCCCGACGCCGATGCAGCCGTAGGCAAAGTCAAACTCCTGCGCCTCGCAGGCTGCGTCAAGCTGCTCGTTGGCCAAGGTCCAAGCGCCCGCCACACACATGTAGAGGTTGCTTCCGCAGGCGCCGGTGCGACTGGAGTTGGTGCACCACACGGCGCCCTCTTGCGTGCGGGTGCAATCGAGCGGAGACGGTGGTGTTTCCTCGATGCAATCACCGTCGCCGTCGCCGTCACCGTCGCCGTCACCGTCACCGGCGGCGCAGCAATCGAGGTCGTACAGCGCATTGGGATCGCACCAGTCAAAGCCGTTCTCGCACACGCAGACGGTCGACTCGCTGGACTCGACGAGGTGATTGTTGCTGCCCGCCGCGCAGGGCTCGAAGCTGTCGTTGAGGCAGCAATTGAGGTCGTTGACGTTCTCGACGTCACACCAGCTGTAGCCCTGTACGCATTGGCATTCGCCGAGGTTGTTGACCTTGTTGTGCGAGCCGTTGGCGCAGTCGCCACCACCGTCGACGCCCGTGTTGATGGCGCAGCCCGCGAGCCCGCCGAGGGCCGCCGCAAGCATCAGCAACCACCGCCGCATCGCTCGATGATACCCGGATCGAGCGGCGATGCGATCCGGCGCCAAGGCGCCGGAACATTTCGCTGCCCTCAACGTGAAAGAGGCAGGCACCGCACTGCGATACCTGCCTGCTTGGGCCGACCCCGTGTGGGGCCGGGCTCAGATCGGGGACTACGGGTTGATCGGGCAGCCTTCGTCGCCCTCGTCACAGCAGAAGCACTTCGCGCCGCCGTTGTCTTGGCACTCGCCGTACTCGTAGGTCGCCATGCCATCACCCTGCATGGTGCAGACGTCGAAGCAGCTCTCCTCGGTCAGCTTGCCATCGAGGCAGTAGTCGATCTTATCGCCATCGGCGCAGGTCGCTGCATCGGAGTCATTGCACGCGGTACCAGGGCCCGTGCCGCAGTAGAACTGCGTCTCGTTCGCGTTGTAGGTGCAGCCGTAGGCGAAGTCGTAGCCGTCGAACTGGCAGCTCTCGTCCATGAGCGAGTTCTGCTTAACCCACTCGCCGCCGGTGCAGACGTAGAGGCTCGCGCCACAAGGACCCGCGGCTTCGCTGTTGGTGCAGAGCTGGAAGCCCTCGGTGGTGTCGTCGCAGACATCCTCGGGACCGGGGGGCAGCTCTTCGCCGCAATCACCGTCGCCGTCGCCGTCGCCGTTGCAGCAGTTGAGGTCGTTCGGGTCGTTGGTGCACCAGGTGTAGCCTGGGTCACACTCGCAGTTGCCCTGATCGTTGACCTGGTTATTGCTGCCCGAGGAGCAGTCGCCGTCGCCGTCGCCATCGCCATCGCCATCGCCGGCGTCGCTGTTCCCTTCACAGCCGTTCGCGGGGTCGCCATCGATCGGTGTGGTACCGGGATCGCATTCGCACAGACCGGTCTCCTCGTTCTTGTCGCTCTCAAGACCCGGGCAACCGTCGTCCTCAAGGGTCACGACGCAGCCTGTGGCGATACCAGCGCCACCTGCGAGCAGGAGGGAAACAAGGAAAGGGGACGGGAGGGAGCGTAGGAATTTCATGTCAGACCTCTTTGTGGGCTTGTGGCCGGGCCTTGAGACGGCGTCGGCGGCAGGAGATTCTCTCGATCTTGCTCACAACTCGCACCAAGATCGAAGCGTTCAATGCGCGCTCAGTATAACAAGTTCGGCGCCTCGCGTCCCGAATCTGGGCCAGATCCATGGGTCGATTGCCTCGGATCGGCGGTCTGCGGGCATGTGACTTCGCGTTTCGCTCCATGATGGCGCGCGTGATCGACCATCTGCGTGGCGATCCCAGAACCCAAGCTCACTGCACGCACGCTCCACGGACCCCCGACGCGACCGCGCGGCGTTTTTCGACAGCCTGCTAGGTGACCGTCCAGGTCTGTCCGGATCGAAGCAGCGCCTGCAGATCACCCAGCCCGCTCTTGCTGACCGCTTGCCGCTGCTGCTCCCGCACGCCGTCTTCGTAGACGGGTCCAGGTGAACAGAAGAGCACGCCCACGGCCGTTGGCATGTTGGGGCCGCCGAGGCCCGCCAGCGCGATCGCGAGGTGGCGGTTGGTCTCATCGTGAACCAGGAGGTCGGCCTCGGTGATGCCGTCGACGCCAAGCTCCACGCTCTCAAGCTCCAGTCCACCGGGTCGGACGCGCAGGCCCCTGTTGCCGCCGTAGCGCAGGGGCTTGCCGTGCTCCACAAAGAGCAACCCATCGTGGCCGTCCTTGGGGCGGATCGAGTCCCAGGTGCCGTCATTGAAGACCGGGCAGTTTTGCAGGATCTCGACGAAGCTTGTGCCCTTGTGTCCGTGCGCGCGCACAAAGGTTGGCCCGAGGTGCGCAGCCATCGTGTCGAGTGAACGGGCAACGAAGCGTGCGCCACAACCGAGCGCGAACACCAGGGGCTCCAGCGGTGCGTCCACAGAGCCCATGGGCGTGGACGGCGTTCGCAGGCCGACCAGTGACGTCGGCGAGTACTGGCCCTTGGTCAGGCCGTAGATCCGATTGTTGAAGAGCAGCACGTTGAGGTCCACGTTGCGACGCAGCATGTGCATCGTGTGGTTGCCACCGATACTCAGGCCATCGCCATCGCCGGTGATCACCCAAACGTCGAGCTCAGGCTTGGTGAGCTTGATCCCGGTCGCGATCGCGGGCGCGCGGCCGTGGATCGTGTGAAAGCCGTACGTGCTCATGTAGTACGGGAAGCGGCTGCTGCAGCCGATACCAGAGACAAAGACCGTGTTCTCGCGCGTCGCTCCAAGCTCGGGGAGCGTCTTTTGCATGGTCGCGAGGATGGCGTAATCCCCACAACCGGGGCACCAACGCACGTCCTGATCGGAGACGAAGTCTTTGCGCGTGAGGGGAGAGCGAGTTTCATTGGTGGTCATGACGTGCTCTCAGGCTTTCGGTGCGGAGGTCGGCAGGTTGGCTTGAATCGCTTCGACGATCTCGGCGACGCGGAAAGGGAGTCCAGCGGTCTTGTTCACCCCGACCGCGTCGATCAGCGTCGCTTGTCGAAGGACGCGCACGAGCATCCCGTTGTTGAGCTCGGGGACGATCACGCGCTTGAAGCGGCTCATGAGCTCTTTGGTGTTGTGCGGCAGCGGATGGAGGTGGCGGAAGTGCGCGTGCGAGACCTTGTGCCCACGTTTACGCGCGGTGCGAACCGCTTGGCGGATGCTGCCGTAGGTCGAGCCCCAGCCGAGCACAAGCACGTCGCCAGATTCGTCGCCCTCGTCGATCGTGAGTGGCGCGACGGCTTGCGCGATGCGGTCGATCTTCTCGGCTCGCGTCAACGTCATGCGCTGGTGGTTTGCTGGGTCGTAGCTGATGTTGCCGGAGTGGAAGTCTTTCTCAAGCCCACCGATCCGATGCTCGAGTCCCGGCGTTCCCGGCACCGCCCACGGACGCGCCAGCGTGTCGGGGTCGCGCGCGTAGGGGGAGAAGCCCTCCACGGCGATCGGCGGGCGGGGCGGGGCTTTGGGGTACGCGCTCAGGTCGGGGATAGACCAGGGCTCGGCGCCGTTGGCCACGTAGCCGTCGCTGAGCAAGATGACTGGTGTCATGTACTTGATCGCGATCGAGGCGGCCTCGATGGCAGCGTCAAAGCAATCCGCCGGTGTCTTGGCCGCAATGACGGGCAGCGGCGAATCGCCGTTTCGGCCCCAGATGGCCTGCAGCAGATCGCTCTGCTCGGTCTTGGTTGGAAGGCCCGTGGACGGGCCACCTCGCTGTACATCGATCACAAGCAATGGGAGCTCGGTCATGATCGCAAGACCGATCGCCTCAGTTTTGAGCGCCAGTCCGGGGCCTGAGGTTGTGGTGACGCCAAGCGCACCGGCGTAGCTCGCTCCGATTGCTGCGCAGACCGCCGCAATCTCGTCTTCCGCCTGGAAGGTCGTGACGCCAAAGTGCTTGAGCTTGGACAGCGTGTGCAAAATCGTCGAGGCGGGCGTGATGGGATAAGAGCCCAGCACGATCGGCAGCGAGTGCAGCTGTCCCGCCGCGACCACGCCCCATGCGAGGGCCTCGTTGCCCGTCACGTTGCGATAGGTTCCCGGCGGCAGGCTGGCCTTTGGAACGTCTGTGACGCTGATACCCGAGGGCAGTTCCGCGGTCTCGCCATACGCGTGGCCTGCCTTGAGGGCTGCGACATTGGCTGCGAGCACCGAGGGCTCGCGCGCGAACTTGTCGCTGAGCCAGCGCTCGCTCGTGCCCGTTTCGCGGCCAAAGAGCCAGAGCACGAGCCCCAGCGTCCACATGTTCTTGCTGCGTCCCGCGTCCTTGGTGCCAAGGCCGAAGGGCTCCACCGCGGCGAGCGTGAGCTTGGTGATGTCGAGCGAGAACAGGCGGTAGCCCTCAAGCGAGCCATCCTCAAGCGGATTGGTCGCGTACCCCGCCTTGCGCAGGTTGCCCGGCGTAAATGCACCCTGATTGACGATCAGCAGCCCACCATCGACCAGGTCCGCAAGATTGGTCCGCAGCGCCGCCGGATTCATCGCGACGAGCACTTGAGGCGCGTCACCGGGCGTCATGATGTCGGTCGACGCGAAGTGGACCTGGAATCCCGAAACGCCATAGGTAGAGCCGGCGGGAGCACGAATTTCGGCGGGGAAGTCGGGGAAGGTCGACAAGTCGTTGCCAAACACCGCAGCGGTCTGGCTGAACTGCGAGCCAGTCAGCTGCATGCCGTCACCAGAGTCGCCCGCAAATCGGACGACGACCGCGTCGAGTTGAGCGTGAGGATGAGTTGAGGCGGCGAGGTCCATAGGGCGGGGCTGCGTGGCAGTGAGGGCTGAGCCGGGCGAAGCGTGAGCGAGCGCGTCAGCGCGGTGGGTCCGTTCGCGCGCTCGCTTGGCGTTGGGCTGGACGCCGGCGTGTCATGCAATTAGCGCGACCAAATTGCCAGTGCACGGCCGATCTCCGCTGGATCGCTGCGACCCAGATCTCCGGCGCGGATGGCGAAATCGTCCTGGAAGCGCTTCCTGCCGTGACACCGACGGAGCCACGCCGGTCCGGCCCGCTCACGCGCGAGGCCGTGACGGGGTTCGATGGCGGGCACAGCGTCCAGGATCCCTCCACGATCGACTCGCCCGGGGCATCGCGTCGCGCCGTTGCATCGTGAAGCACGCGTCACCAAGCTTGCGATTGCGGTTCATGCAGAACCGCGAATCGCAGCAAGTTCGCGACGCATCGAGATGGGACTGGCTAGAAGCAATTCCACTCGGTGACGTTGGGGTCGGGGTAGCCCGCGACCGCCTCACACGTCATGCCCGAAGGACAGCTCTTGCCATTTGCGCAATCCATCACGCAGACCGATTGGCTGGCGCTGATCGGGGCGCACTCCAAGGTCGCAGTGCAGCCAGCCACCTGCGAGCCACACTGTGCCACGCTCGTGCAGATGTTGGTGCAGTAGCCGTCAATGACGTTCATGTTTGCGTCATTGAGCTGGAAGCAACCGCTCGTGCTGGCAGGACACATGGGCTCTCCACCGAGGCCGCAAGCGGCATAGAGCGCGTTGAGGGGCTGTGCACCGCACATGCCACCGGCATTGCAGGACGAGGTGTTGTAGCTGCAGTTGCTGCAGCTCAATGCGCCGCTCGTAAAGCCCAGGCTGATGCAGGTGGCGCCACCGAGGTTGGTGCCATCGCACTCCTCGCCGCCGTCGATCTGACCGTTGCCACAGGGATCACCGTCACCGTCGCCGTCGCCGTCGCCGTCGCCATCGCCATCGCCATCGCCATCGCCATCGCCATCGCCATCGCCATCGCCATCGCCGTCGCCATCGCCGTCGCCATCGCCATCGCCATCGCCGTCGCCATCGCCGTCGCCATCACCATCACCATCACCATCACCATCACCGTCGCCGTCGCCGTCGCCGAAATCCCCGAAGTCGCCACGGCCGTCGGGCTCCGAGGTGCAGCCATGCGCAAAAGACGCAAGAGCAAGCAGGGCAACAATCGACGCAAGCTGAGGCAACTTCATACTGCTGAAACTCCTGAGTCACGACTGTACCGCATGTCGCGGCAGATGGAAGAGAGATCGCGTTTGGGACCCGAGCGCACCGACACTCGGCAACGATTCCTAGGCCCAAAATCGAGCGCTCGCTCGAGTCTGCCGGTCGAGGATCGCCGCCTCCATGCAGCGAACGTGGACGCGGGCGCCTCTCCGCGTCTTCGCCCGCCCTCGATTTGAGATGTGATGCCTCTTACGGCATCTGACGCAACTAATCACGCCATTTGAACCGCCCAAGCGACGACCATGGACCGTCGTCGCGCATGCGGTGTCAGTGCGCGTGGCCGAGCCGGATCGCCTCACGACGTGCCACGACGGTCGCGGTCGTGGCGTCTCCAAGCACGTTGACCGTCGTCCTGCACATGTCCAAGAGTCGATCCACGCCCAGCACGAGTGCGATCGCCTGGGGGATGACCGTGTCAGGGATGCCGGCAGCAGACATGCCGACGTAGAGGAGCGGGATGACGCCACCTGGCACGCCCGCAGCGCCGACGGCTGTCGTCATGCACACGAAGATCAACGAGAACATGGCGCTGACCGACATCGGGACGCCGTAGACCTGCCCCACAAAGTGCACTGCGACGATCTGATAGATGGTCGTGCCATCCATGTTGACCGTGGCGCCAAGCGGTAGCACGAAGGAGGCGATCGGCTTGGGTACGCCGAGCTCTTGCTCCACCACGCGCAGGGAGGTCGGGAGCGTAGCGTTTGAGGACGACGTCGAGAAGGCGGCGAGGGCGATCTCGCGGATGGCGTGAAGGAAGCGACCTGGCGCCACTCCGCCAGCGACCGATGCAAGCGGCAAAAGCACCAGCACGACGTGCAGCGCGAGCGCGAGCAGGGCGACGGCGGTGTAGACCGCCAAGGAGGCCAACACCGAGGCCCCGAACTTGGCCACGACCGTGAAGACGAGGGCAAAGACGCCGACCGGCGCGAGCCGCATGACGATGCCGATGAGCGAGGTCAGCGTCTCGGTGATGCCCTCGAGGACCTCCGCCAGCGCGCGGACCTTGTCGGCGGGGACCTGAACCATCGCGACCCCGAGGACGAGCGCGGCGGCAATGATCTCCAAGAGCCGACGATTCGAGCTCGCGGCGGTCATCAGGTTGTCGGGGATCAAGTTCGACACGAACTGCATCGCCGATGCGTCGAGCTTGTCCTTGGAGCCCGCCGCATCTGCGGTCGCCTTCTCCACCGCGCCGGCGAACTGGCGGGCAAGGTCGGCTCGTGTCTCTGCGCTCACCCAGTCGCCGGGCCGCAGTCCATAGGCCAGCAAGGTGGCGATCATCGCACCCGCGAGCGAGGTGATCGCAAACACGACCATGGTGGTCGCGCCGAGGCGACCCAGGGTGGGCAGATCTCCAAGTCGATAGACGCCCAGGATGATCGAGCAAAACACCAGGGGAACCACGCCAACCAGCATTCCCTTGACGAAGACATCACCAAATGGGGTGATCCATCGGGTCGTAAAGAGCTCAAAAGTCGCGGCATCAATTCCAAATGCACTCGCACAGAGCCAGCGTGCGAACGCTGCCGCCACGGCCCCAAGCACGAGCGCCGCGACGATCTGTGTGTGCAGCGACGATGAGGGCTGACTCGGCGCGGTGTCGCTGGATGGGGGCGCTTTTGTCACGCGACGCGAACTGTCCCACAGCCCGCTGCGATGTGCATGGGCGCCAATCCCCCGGGGAAGCGGCCGCTATCCCTTCGCCAAGATCGCCACCAAGCGCTCAAGGTAGGCGACATAGGCCGCGGAGTTTAGCTCCGAGGGCTCGGTCGGAAGGCTGCCAAGGGCGGCGGGAGATGCGAGCCCAGAGGGGTCGATCTTGGCCCCTGCCCACTCCAGCGCGTAGATCCGCCCGAAGTCGTCGCGAACTGACTTGCCACTCAGTGGGCTCGCGCTCAGTGTTTGCGTCCACGCCAAGACCTTGCGCGCGAATGCTCGCGCCCAGGTCTTGTGCGCGGCCGCGAGCGCGGTTCGCAGATCGGGATGGAGCTCGATGATCAGGTCGCGGGCGCTCGCCGAGATCGGTGCGGCGTTGCGCGCGTCATCGAGGAAGCGGTCGCGCGCCGGCGATTCGCCTTTGAGCAGGAGACTGTCCCCGATGCTGCGCTTGGTGGCCGCGTCGCTCACCTCAAGTGGCGCGAGCTCGGAGGAGACTTCGAGCACGAACCACTCGCTGACAAATCCCTCGAGGACGCACGCCAGTGCGACGCTGCCAACCCGGAGCACCGGCTTGTCGCCGGCAAGGGCGCTCCGGCAGCCCGTGAGCCCAAAAGCCGCCAGTGGTGCCGCGATCGTCGCCGTCAGCAGCGCGGCGCCGCGCACGGAGCCTGCCAAGACGCTCCGTCGGCTCAGCGCCCCGCGGCGCAGGTCGTCCGAGGCACACGTGCGCTCTGTGTCTCCCGTCTTCACGTCGCTGCTACGTCCTCGCATCTCGCTCTCCTCCCTTCACCAGGCTAGCACCGTGCCGACACGCTTGGGGAACACACGTACAAATCCCGCGGGGTGTGAGTTGACGCGGGACGCGTGCCGACGTCCATTTCGCGCCTCTGCGACGTGAGCTAGCGCGATTGTGCGGAGGGGGCTGTGACGGGTCAACGGAGTAGTCTCCGTCCGCGATGCCGGTCGAAATCGATCCACTCATCCTCAAGGGGCGAAATGCCCTCGAAGCCGAAGACATTGATGCCGCAGGCAATGCTGTGCGCGAGGCCGAGAAGTCACTTGGCGAAAGCGACCCACAGGTGCTGCATCTCCGCGGACTGATCGCGTGGATGGAGGGCGACCACGAGCGCGCGGGTGGCTTCTTGCTCCAAGCCAGCGACGCTGGGCCGGCCGACGCAACCATCTACCTCGATACCGCAGAGTTCCTCTACGAGGCCGGTGGTGAGGCGGACGAAATCGAAGCCGTGCTTCGCGTGATGCTCGACATGGACGAGATCGAGCCCGAGCTTGAGGACCAGGGCCGCGTCATGCTCGCGCAGGTCCGGCTCGACGACGACGATCCGCTGCAGGCACTTGAGTTGCTCGATCAGGTAGAGACCATGGGCGAGACGACCGAGGGTGCGGTGTATCTCGCTTCCGTGCGTGCCTCCGTGCTGCTTGCCCTGGGCCGCAACGACGACGCGATCGCAACGCTGCGAGGCGGCCTTGAGCTTGCGCCGGAAGATGCCGACATTCACTACCAGCTCGGCGTGACACTGGACGTGGTCGGCGACCATGCGGGCGCACGAGAGATGATGCTTCGCGTGCTCGAGCTCGATCTTGAGTCCGACGAGAACCCCGAGGAGGGCCTTGGCGACGGCGAAGCGGACGAGCTCCGTGCGCTCTTCGACGAGGTGCTCGAGGACATGCCCGGTCAGCTCCTCGATCGCGTGGCCAATGTGCCGGTCCGCGTGGAGGTTCGCCCGACCGAGCAGGACGTGCGCAACGGTGCCGATCCTCGCTGCGCCATCTACCTGCTCGGCACCGCCGCCGATGCGGATGGGAAGGGCGCCAAGCTTGATCAGATCGTGATGTTCCGCGATCAGCTCACCGCTTCCATCGAAGACGACGAGGACATCCCCGAGCAGCTCGTCATGCACCTTTTAGGTGACATGCGTCGCTTCTTCCGTCTCGACGAACTCGCCTACGCGGTGGGCTAGCAGGCTGTCGCTTTGTCGACTGGGTCTCCCTACCAGGAGACCTTGAGACTCTTCTTGAGCTCGCGACTGAGCGCGGTGGCCGACGTCAGCTCGTCTTCCGCGGAGGT
>CAZVEM010000194.1:2209-11685 GCA_964626165.1 uncultured Nannocystaceae bacterium | reverse complement strand
GGACCTTGGAGGCCGAGCCCGCCGAGCGGCACCTCGCGGCGAGCTTGGGTTCGCCTCAGCGATTTCGTTTCCACACGTGCGGCCAGGCCGGCTGGCTACCGCGCGCGGCCGCGGATCGGCTGCAGTTTGTGTACGCACCGTGCTCGGTCCGCGCGCAGTGCCAGCTGCCGCGTCCCCCACGGATGCGCGCGACGGGTGTGCTGCTGCGCGCCGGCATCGAGCTGGTTGCAGCACACAACGCGAACGTTCGACGCGGCGGCGCGCTAATGCCTGCGCCTTCACTTCAGCGCAGCGGGGGCCTTGCCGTGCTCGCGTTCCTCGAGGGCTCCTTTGATCCCGTGCTGCGCGTGGCCCAGCAGCGCGAACTGGCGCAGCTCGCCGCAGCGAGTCGCGAGGTCTACTGTCCAAGCGCGGATGCGGCGGCGGGAGGCTCGCGATGAGGATCGAGCTTATGGGCTTGGTCGCGTGGACCGCTTGGTCAGCCGCGGGTCCGCTCGCGAGTCTGCCGAGCGCCCGCTACGACGCGCCGGCGGCAAGTCCGTATGAGCAGCGACGCACGCGTGGACCGGTGATCGCTCCGCGCGCCGCCCTGCTCGATCCCAAGGGATCCGCAGCAAGCGAGCGCCGGGCGATCGAGGCCGCCGCCGCAGAACCCTCGGAGCGTGCGGCCGACGAGGATGAGGAGGCTACGCCCTTTCAGGAGACGGGTCCCGCTCGGCCAAGTCTTGAGCGCGCCCGGGCCATCTGTGACGCGCTCGACGACGAGGAGCTGCGCACGCTTGAAGGACAACACGACGATCGGCCTTGGAGTCGGGCCGCAATCTCGGCGAGAGCACGAACGCCACCGCGAAGCGGACCAAGTTCGGGGGCGCGGGAACGCGGGGCGCGGGCACAGATCCTCGAAGCGCTCTTCGCTGCGGCCGATCGCAAACTCGCGATTCCAGGGACGCGCCCGGAACGATGGGTTGCGCGCGCCCGGGCCTCCGCGGCCTTACCCGTCCTCTCGGCGGGCCTCGATCACCGACGTGACGATGGCTGGAATCTCGATCAGTCGCCCGGCACCGCGGTCGAGCTCTCGTCGGATGTTGGAACGAGCCGCGTGATCCGTTCCCGTGCGACCTGGGAACTCGATCGTCTGATCTTCAACGTCGACGAGCTCCGCGCTGCCCGTGCGCTCCTCGATCTCGCCGAGCTCAAGGAGCGCATCCACCTCAGCGTCGCCTCCTACTACCAAGAGCGCAGCGATCTGCGCTGTCGCGCGCGGCTGCGACGCGAAGGCCTGACCCCCGCCACCACCCTCGATGAGGAGCTTGCCGAGCGCGAGCGGGTGGGCTGGCTGGAGAGCCAGATCCTGGCGTGGACCGGTATCGAGCTCGGCACGCTCCCTTGGTAGGTCAGCGCAGCTCCTCGGCTTCATTCGCGAAGGTCACTGAACCCAGTCACCATCTCCGCACCATCTCCGGGCTATCTCTGGACCACCTCTGGACCACCTCTGGACCACCTCTGGACCACCTCCGGACCGTCCGGACGAGTCGATGCGGGCGACAGGGACTCGCACCGCCCGCAGGGCCGCGCTTGGTTGTCGCGCAGCGATCAGCGCATGCTCGGTCCTGGTGCGGGCGCTCGCCCCATGAAACTCACTGCGGGCGCTCTTGCGGCCTGCTACTGTCGCCTCGTGCAGGAACGCCGCGGCGCGACGCGCTACGACTGCGAGATCAACCTGCTGATCCAGCCGGACGGAGAGGCCGAGCCGATCAACGGCACCACCATTGATCTCAGCTTCCTTGGCCTCTGCGCCGCGGTTGATCGGCCCATCGACCGTTCCGCAGCGGTCCAAATCGCGCTCTGGGTCGAGTCCGATCTGGGCAGTCCCGCGCCAATTCGCCTCCACGCGGAGGTAGCGTGGTGTACGCGTACGGAGGGCCGCTTTCAAATCGGCTTCCGTTTTCGACTCGACAAAAGCGCGGTCGGCGTAGCCCGACTCGAAGCATTGCTTCAGTCTCTGCACGTGCTGCGAAGCGCCGGACTTCGCGAGACGCGATGATCGCCGCGACGGAATCGGCTATCCCTCCGCGAATGAGCGCCTCTTCGCTGCCCTCGCTTGCCGATCTCGACGTCGACAATCGCCGCGTGTTTGTTCGCGTCGACTTCAACGTCCCGCTCGACGGCAGCACGATCACCGATGACTCACGGATCCGGGCGACGCTTCCGACCCTTCGCGCACTGCGAGAGCGAGGTGCCCGAATCATCCTTGGCTCGCACCTGGGTCGACCCGACGGCAACTTCGATGCGCGAGCGTCCATGCTGCCCGCGGCCACGCGGCTCGCCGAGCTTCTCGACTGCGAAGTGCGACTGCCCGACGAGGTGATCGGCGATGGCGTGACGCGACTCGTCACGCAAACGCGCGCGCCCGCGATCGTAATGCTTGAGAACCTCCGCTTTCACCCGGGAGAGACCAAGGACGATGTCGAATTTGCTCGCAGTCTCGCGGCGCTTTGCGACGTCTATGTCAACGACGCGTTCGGCGTCAGCCACCGCGCCCATGCGTCAGTGCACGCCCTCCCGCGATTGGTCAGCGAGCGCGCCGCCGGACTCCTCCTCGAGGCGGAAGTCGCCGCACTTGCGCGCGTGATGGATCCTCCCCGCCCCTTCGTCGCGATCGTTGGTGGCGCGAAGGTCTCCGACAAGCTCGGCGTGCTGTTGTCCTTGCTCGATCGGCTGCGCAAAGGCGATGCGCTCATCATCGGCGGTGCGATGGCCAATACCTTCCTCGCGGCGCAGGGCTATGAGATGGGCAAGTCCAAGCTCGAACGCGATCGCTTCTCGGATTGTCGGCGCATCCTCGACAAAGCGCAGGCGCACGAAATCGCGTTGGAACTCCCAAGCGACGTCGTGGTCGCGCGTGGGCTCGATGCCACGCGCAGCGAGTCGTCGGTTCTGCAAGTCGGTGCACAGTTCGATGGCGCGCACCAAGACACGATGGCGCTCGACATCGGCCCCGCGAGCGCGCAGCGTTTCGCGTCGCGCGTCGAACATGCGGCCTGCGTCTTTTGGAACGGTCCGATGGGTGTATTTGAGAAGGAAGCCTTCGCCGATGGCACGCGAAGCGTCGCCCGAGCGGTTGCGGCAAGCTCCGGCTTTACCGTCATCGGTGGCGGCGACTCCGTCGCGGCCGTCACCACGATGGGGCTTGCGGACAAGATCGGTCACGTTTCGACCGGCGGTGGCGCCTCGCTGGAGTTGATTGAAGGACGGGTCCTTCCCGGCATTCAGGCGCTACGCGAGCCAAGCTAGCAGGCTGTCGATCCGACCTCCCACGCCGGCGTGAGCGCGGCTTGACCTGCTCACGATGCGCTTGTGTCCTTGCGCGCGCCGGGGCGCTTGCGCAGCTTCCATGTTGCGAATGGCTGAGGCACTCTCCCCGGATCGAGTGGAGGAACATGTCCCGGACGCGCTGGATCATTGGGAATTGGAAGCAGCACATGCTGCGCGCAGAGGCAGCGAATTGGCTCGCAGAGCTGGCCGCCGCCCCTGAGCTCGCTCAGCTCGCGACACGGCAAGACATCCGACTCGCGATCGCGCCTCCTTTCACGGCAGTTGAGGCCCTGCGGCAGGCCTATGCCGGTCTGGTCGACGCCAAGCGGGGGGCCTTGGCGTGGACGCTCGACGTGATGGGTCAAGATGTGGCGGCTCAGGACGGCGGGGCGTTCACCGGCGAGGTCGGCCCCTCGATGCTTCGAGATTGCGGCGCCACGGGCGCACTTGTCGGCCACTCGGAGCGCCGTGCCCACTTTGGCGAGGGATCTGCGCTTTTGTGGGAAAAGCTCCGCTGCGCACGCGAGTCAGGCCTGCGCGTCGTGCTGTGCGTCGGCGAGACGCTCGAGCAGCGCGAAGCCGGCGATGCAGCGTCGGTGGTCGTCTCCCAGCTGCGCGAGGCGCTGGTCGGTCAAGCGCCCCCGGTCACCCACGCAGAGGGGCTCTTGGTGGCCTACGAGCCAGTTTGGGCGATTGGGACCGGGCGGGTCGCGACGCCGCAGGACGCCCAGCAGATGCATGCCCGCATCCGGGCGGAGCTCGCGGCACTACTTGGACCTCGGGGCGCTGACAGATCGCTGCTCTACGGTGGTAGCGTCAAAGGCGAGAACGCAGCATCACTTCTCTCGCAGCCCGACGTCGATGGCCTGCTGATCGGCGGCGCCTCCTTGCAGGCAGGGGCGTACCTCGACATTATCCGCGCGGCGCTCGGCATCCCGCACATCGGCAGTCCTCAGGCCTGACAGCAGGCCGCTTGCAGCGACCTCGACCAGACCGCCCGCAGCGACATCGCCACCCCCGACCAACCTCGTGTTTCCACGCTTGGCGCGGCAGCTACTCCGGACTTCGCATGATCACCACCTTCGTCACCGTCATCTTCATCATCGCCAGCATCTTCATGGTGCTCGTGATTCTGCTCCAAGCAGGTCGTGGCGGTGGATTGGGGACCGCACTGGGCGGTGGTGCAAGTCAGACGGTATTCGGCGGCGCGGGCGGTGCCGACCTCATGGCACGCCTGACCCAGGGTTTCGCCGCAACGTTCATGCTCTGTGCGATGTTCCTCGCGTATTCGGCTGCGCATTCCGGATCGTCGTATCTCAAGGGGAAGAGCAGCGAGACCGAGGCCGCAAAGGCGGACCCGAACCTCGAAGTCGACTACGAGGCAATTGGGCCCGGTGCACTTCGGCTGCCAGAGAAGGGTTCGCTTCCGAGCCAGCTTGCTGGGGCGAAATCGCCCGATTCTGAAAATGATGCCGCCCCGGATAGCGATTCTGCCGCGCCGATGAGCGAACCGGTGCCAGAGGACGGCTAGGAGCCAATTCGAAGAACGTGCGCTTTGGCCTATTCCGCGCACGTTCGTGAAGGGTGCCTGCAAGCGCGAATTCGCGACTTGCGAGAATTCGTGACATACCGCATAGCAGAGTTGGGGCGTCCCTCACTCTGTGCCGCACTCGACCACACTAACGCCAGGCTTACATGTCCTCCCAGGAGTTAGTGGGAGAGCTGACTCCGCGGAGCTATCTCAGGTACTCCAAGGTACGTCTGCCGCGATCGACCGATTGCGTCAGCGTGCCGTGCGTCTCGCACGTAGCGATGCCCGGGCCATTCACCTCTTTGGCGAGCACGGTTGTGGCAAGGGTCGTCTCGCGACGGCGCTGCACATGAGCGGCCCGCAATGCGGCCAGTTCTTGGTGTCGGCCGATCTTCGGATCCTGGGCGATGCGGCCCCGTCGCGGCTACGCAGTTGCCTTGAGCGGATCAGAGGCGATGTCGGCACGGTGCTCCTGCGACATCCCGCGACCGCATCTGCGAAGTCGCAGACCCAGCTCGCGAGCGTTCTTGAAGAGTTTGTTTCCACCAGTGGGGGCGACAAGCGCCTCGTCACCAGCTCGTCGATCGATCTCCGTGGCCACGGCCTGCAGCCCAACTTCGCCAAGGTGATCGATATCGAGGTGTACGCACCGATCGCCGTGCCGGCGTTGCGCGAGCGCGTGGAAGATCTGCCCGAACTCTGCGCCGCGATCTTACGGGAGCTATGCCTTCAGCTCGGCCAGCACGCCGTTGGCATCTCTCCCCCCGCGCTCGCACAGCTCAAGCGCTGGAACTTCCGTGGAAACGTCGCGGAGCTTGTGGCACTGCTTCGATCTGCGCTGTGCCGCGCGACCAGCCCCTGGATCACAACCGAGTGTCTGCCGCCGGCACCCGTCACCGGCCGCGAGGAGCGTGGCAAGACCCGAGTGGAGTTCTCGGTCCAGCTCCCCGGCCAATCGCTCTTTGAGATCGAAGGCAGAGCGCTTTCCTGCGCGCTTGCTGCGGGTGGCGGCAGAGTCGTGCGTACGGCCGAGATTCTCGGCATCACGCGCCATGCTCTGCGCCGCAAGTTGGCCAAGCATGGTCTCTCCGCAGAGGTCGATGACGCCACGACACCGACGCCCGAGCGCCCCCGCAGCACAGAGGTCCCGCTCGGAACGGGTGTGGCGGTGGCCACCGCGCAACGTAAGCAGCGTGTGCGACGTTCCTAGCGGCACCTCCCGCACGGCCCTCCCGCTCGGCCCAACGCGCTCGCGCATTGATCGGATCATCGACATTTCCTAGAGTCCCGGCGTGCCGACGCTGCCATTCGTGAAGGTCGAGGGCCTCTCGAATGACTTCGTCCTGTTCGACCTGCGAGCGCAGCCGCGAGGCATCCGTGACGCGGCGACGCCTGCCGATCGGCTCGTCGCTCAGCTTTCGGAGCGCGCGGTCGAGATCTGTGACCGGCGGCTCGGTGTGGGAGGCGACGGGATCTTGCTGCTGACGGACTCGGATGAGGCGGACGCCCGCATGATCGTCGTCAATGCAGATGGCTCGCGCCCAGAAATGTGCGGGAACGGCTTGCGATGCGCGGCACAGGCCTTGTGCCCACAGGGCGGATCGATCGTGGTCGAGACCGACGCCGGCCTGCTGCGCTGCGAGGTGACCCGCCTCGAAGCTGGCGAGTCAAAGCGTACAGGCGGGCCGCAGGACGCGGACACATCGATCGCGTCCACGCTTGCCCCACGCGCGGAGGTGCTGGTGTCGATGGGGGCCGCGGTCGATCGAGGGATCGCGACGACCGTTGCGGCACCGGGACGGCCTTTCCACAACGTGTCGATGGGAAATCCGCACGCGATTCATTTTGTCGACGCCACGGAATCACCCGAGGCATTGGCTCGCAGTCTCGGACCGGCGATCGAGCGGGCGCCCGAGTATCCGGCCCGCACCAATGTCGAGTTCGCCCACGTTGAAGATCCCGAGCACATCACGCTTTGGGTCTGGGAACGCGGCTGTGGCATCACAGCGGCGTGCGGCACGGGTGCGTGCGCGACCGCGGCTGCCGCCGTCGCCCAGTCCCTCGCGGCGCCCGATCGTCCGATCGCGGTGCGCCTGCCGGGAGGCACCCTCGCAATCACCGTGCCCGGCATCCCCGGTGCGCCGGTGATGATGCGAGGACCCGCGCGTCAGGTCTTTGCGGGGGCCTACGAGTTGCCCGAACCCTGACCCGACATGCACGCCCGCTGCGTGGCGCGATCGACTTACGCCTCGCGATCGTCGTCGCCGCGCGGCGCGGCGCGGTGGTGATCACGATCGCGAGAAGGGTCGCGTTGGGGTTCGCCGGCGTCGAACTTGGCGCGAGCATCGACCGTGTCGGCTTCGTTGTCCGCGCCGCTGTGCTCAGGCCGTTCGTCCTCGTCGTCCTCGTCGTCCTCGTCGTCCTGGTGGTCATGGTCCTCGCGACGATCGGAGGGACTGTGACGGCCCGCTTGCGATGCGCGCCCCCGCGAGCGTGCCCCCGCGCTGGCGTGGCTTGCGGACGCGAGCGCCGGGAAGGACAGCTCAAGGCGGCGATAGGGCTCATGCGCCAAGTCCAACACGAAGGGGCCAAGCGCCCCTTGGAACATCGCCAGCAAATCTAGTTCCTCGCGCTTCCCCCTGCGCAGCCGCAAGACGTCGCTGATGACGACCGGTGTGACCAGCAGCGCAAATGCAATGACAAGGCCGAGCCGCTGATAAAAGGGCCCAGTGCCGACGACCACCCAGATGGAGGCGAGCGTTCCGGTGACGCACAGCCCCAGCCAACGCGACCAAGATCGCGCGCTGCGATCCCACTCGACGCCGACTTCGACGATCGATCCCTCCGGCGCCTCGGCAATGCGCCCGACCAGCCTCGCAGAGGGCAGCACGCCCCCCCCCTGCTCGTAACGACTGCCCACGACGGCCTTCTCGGGCAGCGCCGAGCGCTGCTCTGCGTGGGCGCTCGCGGCCGCAGCAACACCGGCCGCAGCCGCGCCCGCACGGGTCAAAGGTCCCGTCGAGCTCGCGCCGTGTCCTGCCACCGCGTCGTTGCTGGCCACGGTGTCACTTGCGTCTGCGGCCAACGAGTCCTGGCCCGCATCCGCGACGGCGGCAGCGATGCGATCCCGGGTACCCGCCGACACCGCATGCACGATCTCAAAGCTGCGCGAGTCCGCGCGCACCAAGAAGGACACGTTGCCCGCAATCGCGTCGCCAAGATCTGGCAGACGAGCAACCTTGCGGACGCCCTGCGCGCTGACGAGTCGCTCGACGACCTGTGCGGGCGTAAGCCCGACGCGCACGCGCTGACGTCCCCTCATCGCTTCTTGGCTCGTGTGCCTCTCGACGTGTCGTCGTCGCGACGCGTCTCAGCTCTGGCCGCGCTCGTGCGTGGCTCTGGCGCGCCGCTTGCGATGCCCGCGACCAGATCCGCGGGCTGACCAGGCTCACCGTCGAGCGGCAAGGCGAACTGCTCATGGAGCTGCAGCGAGAGCGAGCTGGGATCGAGGGCGAGCCGCTCAACGGCGCGCGGCGTCAGCATGCGACCACGCGGTGTCCGGATCAGGTAGCCCCGCTGCAGCAGGAAGGGCTCGTGTACGTCTTCAAGCGTGTCTCGGGGGATGCCCAAGCTCGCGCCCAGCGCTTCAATCCCGACCGGACCGCCGCCAAAGAGCTCGGCCATCGCCGACAAGATTCGTCGATCATCGCGATCGAGTCCGACCTCGTCGATCCCCTGCATCTCAAGAAAGCGCGCGGCAAACTCCGCGTCGATCTGCGCGGCACCGGCCACTTGAACGAAGTCGCGAACGCGTTTGGTCAAGCGGATCGCGATGCGCGGCGTGCCACGACTGCGTTTGCCGATCTCAAGCGCGCCGGCATCCGAGGCGGAAATACCCAGCCGGCTCGCCGCCCGCGACACAATCGTCGCGAGATCCTCGTCATCGTAGAGTTCGAGTCCTTCAAGGATGTGAAAGCGATCGCGGAGCGGCGCGCTGAGCAGCGCGGTGCGAGTCGTCGCTGCCACCAAGGTGAAGGGCGGCAGGGTGAAGCTCATCGTCCGCGCGCGGCTCCCCTCACCGATCGGCAGATCAATGCGTCCGTCCTCCATCGCGGAGTAGAGGCTCTCCTCGATCGCAGGTGCGAGGCGATGCACCTCGTCGATGAAGAGGATGTCGCGCGACCCCAATCCGGTCAGGAGGCCCGCCAACATGCCCTTGTGCTCGATTGCGGGCCCAGAGGTGACGTGGAGCTGGACCTCCAGCTCGTGGGCAAGGATCTGCGCGAGCGTGGTCTTGCCGAGTCCAGGCGGGCCATGAAGCAGCACATGATCGAGCGCCTCTTTGCGCGCGCGGGCGGCCTGCACATACACCAACAGGCGCGCCATCAGGTCGCGTTGGCCGACGTACTCCGCGAAGCTGCGCGGCCGCAGTGCGATCCGGCCCGCATCCGGGGCCTCTTGTGGCGCGTCACGGCGGGACGAGCCGCCAAGCGCGACGGCATCTTCGGGCAGCTCATCCGAGGTCAGCACGCGCTCCTCACCCTGCCTCGCGTTGCGAGCCTTGGCTGCGCCGCTCCCGTCGGTGTGCCGGATCCGAGCCAACCCGCTCTACTCCCACTCGATGGTTGCA
>CAZVEM010000194.1:0-2196 GCA_964626165.1 uncultured Nannocystaceae bacterium | reverse complement strand
GATGTCGTAGCAGACGCGATTGATGCCGCGCACTTCGTTGATGATGCGGGTCGAGATCCGACCGAGGACCTCGTAAGGCAACTTGGCCCAATCGGCAGTCATCGCATCGACGCTCTCGACCGCACGGATCGCAAGCACTTGCTCATAGGTCCGACCGTCGCCCATCACGCCCACGCTCTTGACGGGCAAGAGCACGCCAAATACCTGCCAGAGCTGGCGGTACAGGCCGGCGGCGCGGATCTCTTCGAGCACGATGGCGTCGGCTTCTCGTAGGACGTCACAGCGCTCCTTGGTCACCTCGCCCAGCACGCGGACCGCCAGGCCCGGGCCAGGGAATGGATGGCGCCAGACCATCTCTTCCGGGAGACCCAGGTGCATCCCAAGCCGACGCACCTCGTCTTTGAACAGCTCGCGGAGCGGTTCGACGACCTTCATCCGCATGCGCTCGGGCAGGCCGCCGACGTTATGATGGGTCTTGATCACGACGGAGGGCCCGCGCGTGCTGACGCTTTCGATGACGTCGGGATAGAGCGTCCCCTGGACGAGGTAGTCCGCAGAGCCGATCGCTTTGGACTCGTGCTCAAAGACATCGATGAAGGTGCCACCGATGATCTTGCGCTTGCGCTCCGGATCGGTGACCCCGGCGAGTTTGCCAAGAAACTGCTCGCTGGCGTCCGCGACGATGAGCTTGTTGTGGAGCTTGCCCTCGAACATCTCGGCGACCTGATTGCGCTCGTCTTTGCGCAACAGTCCGTTGTCGACGAAGATGCAGTGCAGTCGGTCGCCGATCGCTCGCTCGACGAGCAAGGCCGCGACGCTGCTGTCCACGCCACCCGACAGCCCACAGATGACATTGCCGTGGGTGCCGACCTGGGCGCGGATCGATTCCACGGCCTCGTCGACGAAGGATGCCATGGTCCAGTCGCCTCTGGCGCCGCAGAGTTCGACAAAGGCGCGAAGCATCTCGCCACCACGAGGGGTGTGCGTGACTTCGGGGTGGAACTGAACGGCCCAGCGCTTGTTGGCCGGATCGTGGACGGCCGCATTGGCGCAGTTGCTGGTCGATGCCAGTCGCACAAAGCCCGCTGGCAGTGACTCGACCTCGTCTCCGTGGCTCATCCACACGGGCTCGAGGGCGTCGTCGCCTCCCTGTCCGAGGGCCTTGCGCAGCGGCGCGAAGGGGCCCTCATAGGCCTCGATCCGCAGCATCGCGGCACCAAATTCGCGGTGCCGAGCCGGGCGCATCTTGCCGCCCAGCAGGTCCATCATGATGTACATGCCGTAGCAGATGCCGAGGGTCGGCACGCCCAGCTCAAGCATGCGTGGATCCATGCGCGGCGAGCCCTCGTCTGAAAGCGAGGAGGGACCGCCCGACAAGATCAGGCCGATCAGCTCGCGCTCTTTGAGTTTGTCGAGCTCGATGTCGTAGGGAAGGATTTCGGCGTAGACGCCGAGCTCTCGAACACGACGCGCGATGAGTTGGGTGACCTGAGAGCCAAAGTCGAGGATGACGAGCGTCTGATGCTTTTTCACGTGGCCTGGCTCCGAAACAACAACACGAGGTGCGCAAAGATCAAGAGGACCAATGGGTGCGAGTGCAGCGGGGGCAATCGACGTCACCGGTTACTCGACCCGGTAATTCGGCGCCTCTTTGGTGATGATCACGTCGTGGACGTGGCTCTCGCGCAGACCCGAACTCGAGATCCGGCGGAACACGGCCTTGTCTTGCAGATCGCGAATGCTCTGCGCACCGCAGTAGCCCATGCCCGCACGCACGCCACCGACGAGCTGATAGAGACTCTCGGCCAGCGGGCCGCGATGCGGAACGCGTCCTTCGATCCCTTCGGGAACCAGCTTGCGCTCGCTGTCGACGTTGCCCTGGAAGTAGCGGTCTTTGCTGCCCGCCTTCATCGCACCGATGCTGCCCATGCCACGGTAGACCTTGTACGTGCGGCCTTGGTAGAGCACCAGCTCGCCCGGCGCCTCGTCGGTGCCGGCAAAGAGACTGCCGATCATCACGCTGTCGGCACCGGCCGCGAGTGCCTTGACCACATCGCCGGAGTACTTAATGCCGCCGTCGGCGATCACCGGGACGCCGAGCTTCTTGGACTGCTCGGCGACCTCCATGATCGCGCTGACCTGGGGCACGCCTACGCCCGCGACCACGCGCGTGGTGAAGATCGAGCCCGGCCCAAT
>CAZVEM010000193.1:10867-11705 GCA_964626165.1 uncultured Nannocystaceae bacterium | reverse complement strand
GTCGACACCGGCCACATCTTCCCAGAGGCGATCACGTTTCGCGACGATCTTGCCGAGCGCATCGGCGAGCGCCTTGAGGTGCGCTACGTCGAGGACGCGATCAAGAAGGGCATCGCCACCGAAGATCCCGGGCCCAATCCGTCACGCAACCGGGCACAGATCCCGACCCTCCTTGCAGCGATCGATGAGTTTCAGTTCGACGCACTCTTTGGCGGCGCCCGACGTGACGAGGAGAAGGCCCGCGCGAAGGAGCGCATCTTCTCGTTCCGCGACGAATTCGGCCAGTGGGATCCCAAGAACCAGCGGCCCGAGCTTTGGAACCTTTACAACGGTCGCATCCGCAAGGGCGAACACATTCGCGCCTTTCCGATCTCGAACTGGACCGAAGTCGACGTGTGGCAGTACATCGCGCTGGAGAACATCGCGCTGCCCTCGATCTACTTCTCGCACGAACGAGACGTGGTTGAGCGTCGTGGGCAGCTCTGCCCGATCTCCGACTTCTTCCCGCTACGTCCCGGTGAGTCCAGCAGCAGGCGCGTCGTTCGCTTCCGGACGGTCGGAGACATGACGTGCACCGCTGCCGTCGAGAGTCGAGCCGACACGCTGCAGGACATCATCGACGAGGTCGCCGCCGCACGGGGCAGCGAACGCGGCGCTCGACTTGATGACACCGTGTCCGAGGCGGCGATGGAAGACCGCAAGAAAGAGGGCTACTTCTGATGTCGCAAGCCACACATGAGACGACGACGGCCGCCAATCCTCGCTTTGACAGCGCCGCCTACCTGAAAAAGGATCTGCTGCGCTTTCTGACTTGCGGCAGCGTCGACGACGGCAAGTC
>CAZVEM010000193.1:0-10855 GCA_964626165.1 uncultured Nannocystaceae bacterium | reverse complement strand
ACGCTGATCGGGCGACTGCTCTACGACAGCAAGTCGATCTTTGAGGACCAACTCAACGCCATCGAGTCCTCAAGTCAGCGTCGCGGCGACGAGCGCGTCAACCTCGCGCTGTTGACCGACGGTCTGCGCGCGGAACGGGAGCAGGGGATCACGATTGACGTCGCGTATCGCTACTTCACCACCCCAGTCCGTAAGTTCATCGTCGCGGACACTCCGGGGCACGTGCAGTACACGCGGAACATGGTGACGGGCGCGAGCACGGCCGAGGTCGCGCTGTTGCTTGTCGACGCGCGTCAGGGCGTGATCGAGCAAACCCGACGCCACGCCTACCTCGCCTCGCTGCTGCGAATTCCGCACGCGATCTTGTGCGTCAACAAGATGGATCTCGTGGACTACGACCAGGCTCGTTACGACGAAATCTGCCGCAGCTTCCAGAGCTTTGCCGCACCGATGGGTTTTGAGGATATCACTTGCGTGCCGATGGCCGCGCTCGCGGGCGACAACGTTGTCGAGCCTTCGACCAAGATGCCCTGGTACAGCGGAGATCCGCTGCTTCATATCCTGGAGACCATCCCTGTCGGAGGGGAGCGCGGCTTTGACCGATTCCGTCTTCCGGTGCAGTGGGTGATCCGGCCGCAGTCCGACCGCTATCACGACTACCGCGGCTATGCGGGTGCCATCGCATCGGGAGAACTCGCGGTGGGTGACGAGATCGTGGTGCTGCCATCCGGGCTGCGTTCAGTCGTGACCGGCGTCCACCTCGGCGAGGTCGCGCTTGAGCGCGCCGTTGCGCCGCAGTCGGTCACAGTCACCCTTCGCGACGACATCGATATCGGCCGAGGCGACCTCATTGTGCGCGCCGGCGAAGAGCCTCGCGTTGGGCAAGAGCTCGAGGCGACGGTGGTGTGGATGAACGAAAAGCCGCTACAGATCCGCAAGCGCTACGTCATCAAGCACAACTCGCGCGAGGCAAAGGCGATGTTCACCGCGATCGACTTCCGACTCGACGTCAGTGACATCAGCCGTCACGAGGCAAGCCAACTCGGCCTCAACGAGATCGGGCGCGTCCAGCTCAAGACCACCTCTGCGCTCTGCTGGGATCCCTACGCGTCGTGCCGGACGACTGGAAGCTTCATCATCGTCGATGAGGCGACCAACGAGACCATGGGCGCGGGCATGCTCCTCGATCCTGTGGCTTAGCAGGGTGTCAAAGAACCCAGGTGGTGTGCATGGAGGTGCAATGGCCATGCAACCGAGGCGCGACGTACGAGCGTAGCGAACGCCCGTGACGACCGAACAACACGGCGCTGCGTGGTGAGTGTGTGGCCAGGCGGCGCGCGCGGTTCTTCGACGGCCAGCTAGGCCAGTCCGCTCGCTCAAGGTCCTTCGCGTCATGCCACGCCTACTCGGCAGTGGCGGACTCGGCGGCGCGCGCGGCTCGGGGGAACTCGCGGCGGATAGATTCGAGCTCCGCCTCCATCGCCTCGCGCGCGGCGTTGGAGACCTTGCGTGCATCGTACTCGTAGTCCGCAGGATCAATCGGGTCGAGGACGTGCAGGTAGATGTCATGCACCCGCTCCTGCTGGAAGATCCAGGTTCGTCGCGGGAGCAGGTCCAGCGTACCTTCGAGCACGATCGGGTAGACCGGCACCTTCGCGGAGCAGGCGAGGTGGAACGCGCCCAACTTGAAGCTGCGCATCGTCGGGGTCACCGAACGCGTACCTTCGGGGAAGATCATGATCGAGTTGCCGCGCTCCAGATGGCTCATGCAGGCCGCCAACATTCGCGCGCGGCTCTTGGCGCTACCGCGGTGAATCGGCACGTAGCCAGCCATGTGCATCATCCAGCCCAGGAATGGGACTCGGAAGACCTCTGCCTTTGCCACCCATTTGAACTGCTTGCGGAGCGCAAAGAGTACGAGGATGTCACCAATGCTTGCGTGATTGGCGGCAAGCACGGCAGCCCGAGAGTCGTCGATCTTCTCGCGGCCACGGACGTGAATGCGCCAAAACGGCGAGAGCGCAAGGTAGTGGCAGGCCCAAGTGTAGGCGTACCAGTGCGACCAACGTCGCCGAGTATCGAAGGGCGCGAGGAGAAGCCACGGGATGACCACCGCGAACCACCACACCATCAAACTGGTGGCGAGGTAGACCCAGAAAAACGCCGAGAGAACGACGCGTGTCAGGGTCTTGAGCATCCCGGGCAGCCTGCCAGAGCAACGCCGGGGCGTCTACGCGGGGCGCTGCGAGCCCGCACACCTCGTTTGGCGCGTGTGCGAGCCCCCCGCGCCAGCGCTCACGGCCATCCAAGCGACGCGGCGCATTCGACGACGCAAGCGCGGGGCCGTCGGCTCGACGTGACCCCGCGGTCACCCATCAGCGGCGCCGGCTCAAACGTGCGCGAGCGAGCGGGAGCCGTGCGCAGCGGTCGGGTCGCGACGGCCTCCAGCCGCCGCGCGTGGCGGCTGGAGGCCTGACGATGCGATGCCTGGCTCGTTGGTGACCGACGAGCAACAAAGGGCGGCATAGCGAGCGCGCGTCCGGGCGCCGCGAGGGGTTCTCCGACAGTTTGCTAGTGACGGCGCTCGGCCAACACCATCGTCCACGGGAACACCGCCGCACTCTCGCGAACGTGAAACTTGCTCTCGACGAAGCGCCGAAAGGACTTGGCGCTCCAGTGGTTGACATGCTCGGGGTCGTTGCCCCAACGCGATACGTTCTTCCCGCGCATGAAGTTGAGCGCACAGAAGTAGGGTTCATAGGGCACCGAAAGCAGGACCCATCGTTTGCTGAGGTTGTCGAGGACCGGGAGCATCTGCTCGGGGTGCTCAATGTGCTCAAGCACTTCCAACATCATCACCATGTCAAATCGCTCACCGTGGGCGGCAAGCTCGCGCGCATCGCCAACGCGAAGATCGACGCTGTCACCGAGCGCCTCGCGGGCGACGGCGATCGCACTTGCGGATGCGTCGATGCCCACCAGCTGCGCCCGAATCTTTGCGCGTGTGAGCTCGCGAAGAGTAAAGCCCTCGCCACAGCCAAGATCGAGGATGGAACGCGGGGCAGCCAGGTCGATCAGAGCAATGGCCGCGCGGTGAAAGCGATCAATGAGCTGTCGCTGAATCGGATTGCGACTCTCGTGCTTTTGCCGGTTGCCAGATCGTTCGCTCATGTGCTTTGTCCAGCGTGCGCGTGACTCGGCTCTGACGGGGCCTGGAGGCCGGCGCCGTGGGTGGCCTCCACCGGCGCTGCGGAGAGCTCGGCGTCGCTGCTGTGCACCGCCGACTCCTGGCTCAGTGACGCAGGGCGACTCACGCCTCGAGGGGAGGATTCGCGCGTGACGCTAAACAGCTCTTGGTGGGTCACGGTCGTTCGGACGAGCAGCTCGCCAAGAAGACCAAGGGCACCGAGCTGGATCGCGCTGAGCGTCATGAGAATCCCCAGGCTCAGCAGCGGCCGCGTACCGATTGCCTCGCCCATGCCCCACAACACCGTGAGGTACGCAAGGATGGCGAGACCGAGAGAGCCGAGGATGAAGCCAGGAATGCCGAAGAAGTGCAGGGGACGCGTGCGATAGCGCGTGACAAGCAGGACGGTCAGCAGATCGAGCATGCCGTCGATCAGCCGACGCGCACCAAACTTGCTGACCCCATGGACGCGCGCGCGATGCTGGACTTCGACTTCAACCACGACAAAGCCGCGCGATCCGGCGAGCACCGGCAGGAAGCGATGAAAGCCGCCGTAAACCATGAGTTCGCGGATGCACTCGATGCGATAGGCCTTAAAGCCGCAGTTAAAGTCGTGCAGCTTGATACCGCTCGCGCGCCGGACCACGGCGTTAAACAGCTTGCTGGGCATGGTCTTGCCAAGCGGGTCGTGCCGCACGCGCTTCCACCCAGACACGAGGTCGGCCCCCGCCTCGATCCGGCGCACGAACTCGACGATCTGCGCCGGGTCGTCCTGCAGATCAGCGTCGAGCGTGATGACGACCTTGCCGCGCGCACGCTCAAAACCGCACGCAAGCGCAGGGGACTTGCCGAAGTTCCGGCGGAAATGGACGACCCCGATGTTGGGATCCTCGAGCGCCAGCTCATCGAGCAGCGCGCTTGTGCCGTCGGTGCTGCCGTCGTCGATGAACAAGAGCTCATAGCTCTTGCCCGCGATCGCGCAGCCCGCCTTGATCTGCGAGTGCAGCTCACGCAGGGAGTCGCGCTCGTTGTAGACGGGCACGACCAGGCTGAGATCCGGCTCTTGGGGCACTCGCGGCCTGTCTACACGATGCGCGAGGGATGCGTCGAGCCGCAGCTCCAGTCCCGCAAGATTGCGCCAAGCGCGCGCAATCTGATCGGGCACGAAACGGTCCCTGACGGTCCGTGGCGTGCTCCAAGGCCGCGCCCTCCAGTGCCACCGCCAGGCACGGTGCACGAAAACTCAACGGCAGCGAGCTCGTCGTTCCGGCAATCCCGCCTACGCCCGGGGCGAAGCGCCCGATCTCGAAAGCCGCGAAGCTGCTAGAGGGCGCGCCGCGATAGGACGCGGGCACATGCGCCGAGCACCGGCTGCCACGCGGACGAGCACGGGACGCGTCGGGCCGGCCCGCGGAGGCGCGCACCTTGGCGCTCGGCGCTCGCGCGTCTGGCCCCATGTCGCAAATGCTGAGCAAGCTCAGGGTCTCGCCGGGGGCGTCCCGCGTGCATGGCCACAGCGTCTGTCCGTCACTGGCCAAAAACGCCGCAAAACAGCGCAGGAGCGTCACCTACATCCGCCTGACTGGACGGAGGGTCCAGTCAGGAGTAGACACTCGGCGTGAGCAGCACCAGCTTCACTTTCGACCTTGAGGACGTCCACTTCACGCTCTTTGAGCAGCTGCGGATCCAAGACCGGCTATCCGCACTCGAGAAGTTTGCCGACTACGATCGGGACGTCTACGAGACCACGCTCGGCGAGGCCACCAAGCTCGCGATCGACGTCGTCGCGCCGATCAACGGCCCGGGCGATCGCACGGGGTGTCAGTTCCTCGGTGACGGCGTGGTCAAGACGCCCAAGGGCTACAAGGATGCCTGGGACCAGTTCCGCGCCGGAGGTTGGATTTCGCCTTCGGCCGATCCGGAGCTGGGCGGTGCGGGCATGCCCTACGCGATCGCGGTCGTGCTGCAAGAACTCTTCAGCGGCGCGGGCATGGCGTTCATCATGTATCCCGGACTGACCGCAGCTGCAGGTCGAGTCATCCACAAGTTTGGGCTTGAGCGATGGCGCAACACCGTCGCGCAGAAGCTGTTCTCGGGTGAGTGGGGCGGGACGATGTGCCTGACAGAGCCAGGCGCTGGCAGCTCAGTGGGCGACGCACGGACCAAGGCGATTCCTACCGATGATCCCGACGTCTTTATGATCGAAGGCGAGAAGATCTGGATCACCGGCGGCGACCACGACTTGGTGAGCAACATCTGCCATCTGGTGCTCGCCCGCACGCCGGACGCTCCGGCCGGCACCAAGGGCCTGAGCCTCTTCCTCGTGCCCAAGTTCCTGTTCGACGACGACATGAATCTCGGTGAGCGCAACGGGGCGTTTGTCACCGGGATTGAGCACAAGATGGGCATCAACGGGTCCGCCACCACGATGCTCGCCTTCGGCGCGACCAAGCCGTGCAAGGGTTACATCGTGGGCGAGGTCAACCATGGTATCTCGCTCATGTTCCACATGATGAACGAGGCCCGCCTTGGCGTTGGCGTCCAGGGGCTGTCGGCCGGGTCGGCGGCTTTCCAGTACGCACGCCACTATGCCAAGGAGCGAATCCAGGGCAGCTCGCTTCGCAACCTCAAGGATGCCGACGCACCGCGCGTTGCGATCGTCGAACATCCCGATGTGCGCCGCATGCTGATGACGCAGAAGGTCTACGTCGAGACCATGCGCTCATTCGCGTATCGACTCGCCGTCGATCTTGATCTCTCGGAGCACCACCCGGACGAAAAGGTCCGCGAGGCGCTCGCCGGGCGCGTCGACCTGCTGGTCCCGATCCTCAAGTCCATCTGCACCGACCTCGGTTTTGAAGTTGCGGTCAGCGCGGTGCAGGTTTTTGGCGGATACGGATATACGCAGGAGTTCCCCGTCGAGCAGGTCGTTCGCGACGCGAAGATCCAGTCGATCTACGAGGGTACCAACGGCATCCAGGCGCTCGATCTCCTCGGTCGCAAGATGCGTATCGGCGGCGGCAAGCTCTTCATGGCGTGGATGCAAGATGCCGGCAAGCGCCTGGAAGCCGGCAAACAGGCCGGCTTTGCCGCCGAGGCAGACGCGATCAACAAGGCTATGCAAAACGTCGGTGCATCGGCGATGCACATCGCCGGCGTTGGCGGCAAGGGCAACATCGACGCGGCGATGATCAACGCCGTGCCCTTCCTGAATAGCTTCGGCTACGTCGTCCTTGGCCTCGAGGCGCTTGAGCAGGCGATCGTCGCCAAGTCGATGATCGAGTCCAAGGGCGAGACCGCCTTCTTGAAAGGCAAGCTTCTCAACCTGTCGTTCTACGTCGCGCGCATCCTCCCGATCGCGACGGCGCTGTGCAAGACGGTGCAGTCGGGGGACGCGAGCGCGCTCGACCCCTCGCTGTTCACGTAGCAGCGGCGGCGGCGGATCAGGGCGCGCGTTGTGGGGGCGCGCAGCGAGGAGCGCTGGCGCCGGCGCTCCTCGACGCTCGCCGAACCCCCCCAGGACTTGCTCACGAAGCAGCCACCGCTTCGTGGCGTCCGCTCGGCCGTCCGTGAGCCTCGCACGAGCGGCTCTTGAGCGGTCGCTGACCAAATCTAAGCGCGTGTCGTGCCAATAGAGATCCCGTCCGGCGTTCTAGGGGACTGGACGCCGGTCCCTTGGAGGTTCCGGTGGGCGCTCGAGTGGCCGTTACAACGACTCGACGAAGCGGATCAGCGCAGTGCGGTCGTCTTCGGGCAACGAGCGGAAGCCTTCGGCGCTCATCGCCGCCTCGCCGCCGTGCCACAAGATGGCCTCCGCCACGCCGCGAGCTCGGCCGTCGTGGAGCAGCCGGTCGTGGTGGTTGACCGTTTCGATGAGGCCAAGACCCCACAGCGGTGGCGTTCGCCACTCTTGCCCGCTCGCGCGAGCGGCCGGCACGCCATCGGCCAATCCCGGCCCCATGTCGTGGAGGAGCAGATCGGTGTAGGGCCAGATGAGTTGGTTGTGTAGTTCGCTCAAGGCCGAGCTTGCATCCGTGGTGTGGCTTGGCACGTGGCAGCCCGCACAGGCCAACTCTGCAAACAGCTGCTTGCCCCGCAAGACGTCCTCGTCATCCGCGCCGCGCCGCGCTGGCACTGCGAGCAACGAGGAATACAGCACGACTTTGGCGAAGGTCTCGTCGTCGATTTCGGGAGATCCGCCGGAGGGCGACGCGGCGCAGGCTGTCTGAGTCGACGTGCACGGCTGATCGGGCTTGGCGCTCGACGTGATCCCGATATCGGCGGCAAAAGCCCCCGCCGACTGAAGGCGTACCGTTGCCGCCTCAGCCTTCCAACCGAATCGGCCGAGGAGCTCGCCCTCAAGGCCACCATCGAGGATCTGCAAGCGACCCGAAATCCCATCGCCGTCGTCGTCGTCAGGATCCGCAAGCGCCTCCAGCCGCTCTCGGGGGATCGACTCAAGCAAGCCCAGTCCGATCATGATCGGAGCGGTTCGACCCGACAGCCGCGTGCGTCGATCGAGCGGTCCATAGCCGAACTCAAGTAGTTCGACATCTGGTGTGAGTAACTCAAAGTTCGAGCCATCGGCGTAGCTTCCGCCTGTGGCGGTCATCGTCACCGAAGGTCGGACTTCGCCCGTCACGCCGAGCACGGCGAAGGGCTGAAGCTGGCCTCCGTAGCGTGGATCGGGGCCGAGCCATATGCCGTCGGCGTCGACCATGTTGGCACGAAAGAGCAAGCCCACTGGGACTTCATCCGCGGAGGCCGGAGGCGCTCCACGGCCATCTTTGAAGTGACACGCGGCGCATGCATTGGCGTTGTAGAGTGGTCCAAGGCCGTCGCGCGCGGTGGTGCTCGCGGGCGCAGTTACCCACGGCTGTGAGAAGAAGCTGTTGCCGCTATAAAATGGGCTCTCGTGCTCTTCAAGAATGTTGGCCGCCGGGAGCGAGAACGCGTTGCTGCCCACATAGAGCAGTTGCGTGGTCTCACCGCCGGGTAGCTCTTCTCCAGGTTCGAGCGACGCGACTTGGACTGTTGAGTTCTCGCAGCCAAGAAGCGCGATCACGACGAGACCGAATCGGCCACGTCGCGTCGACGATCCACGCCTCGGCCACGTCGACGGAATGTCTTGGGCGAGTAGGGGGCGGCGGAATGTGGGTGACCCGGCAAACATCGTCATGTCCTGCGGCTGGCGTAATCGCGCCGCGATCAATTTGCCATGGAGCGCGTGCGTGCGGGGGGGGGGGGAAGCGGGACAACTACCACGACTCTGTGGCGGGAATCGTGAGCTTGAGCGCGATGAAAGCTTGCTCGGTAAGGTAGGCAGCATCGCGCAGCGCCTCGACCAGCGCGAGCACACGACCGCGACCCGCAGGGTTGTCAAAGCTGATCTCACGATCAAATGGAGGCTGTAGCGCCTCGGCAAGCATCAGGCACTCCGCGACCTTCGCCTCGTACTCGTCTGCGAGTTCGCTGTCGACGGTGCGGAGCACGTCGAGCAGACCTGTTCCTTCCACGCTGCTACCGTCGAGCCGGACGTAGCGACCAAGCAGCACGTTCTGGATGCCGCGGATGTCTTGGACCATGTCGCGATGCGTGTTGTCGCTAAAGCAAGAGTGCTCGTCTTCCTGGCTTCCCGAGTCAAGCGCGGCCTGGATTCGCTCGCCGCCGGTCTCAAATCCGACGAGCAGATATACTCCTGTCATGACACGCGCCAAGGTCTGTTGGGGATCTGCGACCGAGAACGCCGCCCCGTAGCTATTTGGAAGGCTCTCGTCCCAAGCCACGACCAAGCCATCGTGCTGTGAGACGAGAATCTGCGATGCAGTCACAAGGTACGCGCCGCGCCGGTCACCGTTGGGCGCAGTCGCCCCGGCGTCCGTGAAATAGTCGGCAGCCGGCCGCGCACCGGGACCGGTCTCCGAGAGGTCTTGGCCCCACAGGAGGAACTCGATCGCGTGGTACCCGGTTGCCACATTCGCTTCGCCACCCTGTTCGTTGAGCGAGAGCAATGTGTCGGCGTCAATGACGATGCGGGGATCGTTGATGATCCCAGCCATCGGTGCGCCCTCCGTATAGTCGATGTAGTTCTCATCGAGCGGCCACGCGTTCATGGCGCCCTCCGGCCCATCGTCCGGATTGTCGATAGGCCCGTCATAGAAGCGGTAGACCTCGCTCTGCAGATAGGGCTCCCGTGCATCGAGCCATGCTTGCCGTGCAATTGCGAGTTGCGTCTCGCTGGGTTGATCGACAAGTTGCTCGATGGCGAGGTTGAGCGTCTGCGTCGCCGTGAGACTATCGTCGTAGTTCGCTCGGACGATCGACGCGTAGGTGAGCAACGCTGCGCGTGTGGCAGCTTGCGTGTCGTCGTTGACTGCTTCGTCTGTGCAGCCCGCGGCATGGACCGACAACCACGCGATCGTCATGGCGGCCGCGAGTCCGCGGGTGGACAATGCAGCCGGACTTACGCCTCGCGCGGCGACGAGAGCCGGCGATCGCGGTCTCATGCTTGCCCCCGTTGCGGACTTCTCGTTGCCGCTCTCGGTTCGGCCACCGCCGATGATGGACTCCGCATGTACGGCAGCCGGTGGAAGACGTCGCTGGCGAATCATGCGACCTCAGTATCTATTTTGATAGTGATAGTCAATACCGACTTCAAAACGAAGCGCGATAAAAGCGCACGGACGCGTCCGCCGCGTCCCCTCGCGCACGCGCGCCGACCTCGGGTACCCCGCGTCGACAGGACATCCAGTGCACAGGCGACCACGAGCGGAGCGAGCCATGTCTGCTGCCTCGCGTGGAAACACGGGCACACATCGACTGCGCGTCCATCCTGGCAGAGGCCGAACTGCGCGAGGCTGTTGGCGGCGTCAGGCCGCAATCAGGTGCTGAGCGCGATCGACTTCGAGCGCCGACGAAAAGGTCGATCCAGGGAGACGCCGCGATCGTCAATGAATCGCCATGCTCGCGTTGCCCCGTTTGCTCCTCGTTCGCCCCTCGTTCGCAGGGAGCGGCGCACGAATTCGCGACTTGGTCCTTCGCCAAGCGTCGCGCCGGACGAGGGCGCGTCGTCTGGAATGCGCAGCGGACAGGCCACGGGAGCCGATTCGAAGACTCGCCTTCACGCCGGCGAATCTCGCCGAGCACGATTGCAGATTCCACGACTACAATCGACCCATGACTAGGTACCTTGGACTTATCAGCGCGATTGCGCTGCTCATTGCGGGCTGCAATATGCCGAATCCGGATTTCGCCGCCTCGGATGCTGGCGGCGATGCCACGGGGGATGGCGACGGAGATGGCGATGGTGACGGCGATGGCGATGGCGACGGTGATGGAGACGGGGACGGTGATGGAGACGGGGACGGTGATGGAGACGGGGACGGTGATGGTGACGGAGATGGAGATGGAGATGGAGACGGGGACGGCGACGGCGACGGAGATGGCGATGGCGATGGCGATGGAGAGGGGGATGTAGATGGAGACGGCGAAGTCTGCGACGTCCCCGACATCGTGCCCGTCAACATCACCCTGCAGATCTCACCCAACAACATGAGCCCGCCACTGCCCTGCACGGCTGGGTCGCACTGGTTCAAGAAGAACTCAGAAAACAACTTTGCGCTGTGCAACAATGCTGGCTGCGACGGCTGCACGAACTACCTCTACAGC
>CAZVEM010000192.1:0-11728 GCA_964626165.1 uncultured Nannocystaceae bacterium | reverse complement strand
GAAGCGTCTGGGGGGCGACGGGCGGCGAGGCTGGCCTCGCGGACGGGGGAGACGGGGGCGAGAAGAGACGGCGATTGAACTAGGGCCCCGTGACGGCGGAGCCGAAGGTGGCGCAGCCCGAGGCAGCACGGACAGATGCTGCGGCGGCGGCGATGCGAGCGGTCAGGCGTCGATGGGACGCGACCGAACCGAGAGGGAGGGCTCAGACACGCCTGCGCGGAGAGTTTCGGCGCGGTCAGAGCGCAGATGCACTGCGGAAATTCGATGCCCGGATTCCAAACGGGATGCTCGGGCGCTTCGTCGGTCGGCGTTGGGCGCTGTGCCCAGGTTGGGGAGTGCGGTTGGGGAGTTCCGGGGGGGCCGCAATGTGACGGCCGGAATTCGGGGGCGTGGCGTGCGAGTCAGGGGCGTGGGAGAGCTGAACGTTGTGCCCGGATTGGGCGGCGAGATCCAGGGGTCGAACCAAGTTCATGCGGGGATTTTTTAGATGGTGCAGCGTCCGTGTCCGGGCAATGCGCACTTCCACAAAACGCTCTATCTAGGGGTTGGAGAACCTATTAACCACAAGATGTTGGGGCAGGCAAGATACTGCAGAAAAGCGCGCTCCACAGCTCATTCACATGAATGACTTATGGGTCAAGTGCCTCTTGCGAGCGCGGGACAGGTGAAAGGGGGCGGTCGGCGGACCGCGGCGAACATCGTAAAGTCGTCGACTTCCCACAGGCCCGATTGGATGGCCCACGTCTTGCCATGGTCCCCTCCAGCAGCGGCCCAAGAGCCCCGGCGCAGCTGTCGCGTTTTTCACCGTCCCCAGCGCGAAGTGCCGATCTCCACAGAGGGGCGGCGCCCCGCGTCGCAACTTTCTGGGAGGAGGGATCTCCTCGCTCCGTGTCCTTTGCGGTGACGACACGCGGTCAGCAGATGAACGCGACGTGAGTGCAGCTACGGCGACGACGATACGCGATCGCGACGGTATCGGCGCCGAGCCCGACACACAGCGAACCCGCACGACAAATCTGAGGTGGTTCGCACCGGTGTTTTGGGTCGGCTCGGGGCTGCGCGGCGGCTCGGCTGGAGACGCTTCGCTCACGGTCGCCGATGGTCCGCGATCGTGGCACCGTGTCCCATGATGCGGACCCGCGAGAAGGCGCCCACAGTCTCCGATTACAGCGAGCTCGAGCGGCTGAGCGCCCTTGAGACGCTCAAGGGTCTTGTCCAACCCGAGCAAGTGCGATTGATGGAGCTGGTCGAATACCTGCGAGAGCGCGGGCTCTGGGAGCAATTTTCAAAGATCACCATCGGCGACCTTCAAGGAGCGTTCGCGGCCACGGAAGCGCCGCGACGCGCCCGCAAGAAGCAGCGCATTCTTGAGGACGAGCTCGGCGATGACGATGCGACCGCGTCGGCCAAGGGTGCCGAGCCCTCCGGCCCGCAGGACGGTGGCCTGAGCACGGACGAGGTTGCGCGCCAGGTCCTTCCCTTTGTGGAAGGGAATGGCGAAGTCGCGTTCGATGACATCGCCGACTACACGCAGATCGATCGAAAAGTGCTCCGCCACCACCTTGGCGTGCTGGTCAAGCAGGGGCGCCTTGAGCGGCTCGGCGTGGGCCGTCAGGCAATCTACTCGACGCTCGGTTAGCGACTGGACCGCGGGGTCTTAAGCGCTCGGCGCCGAGCGCTGTCACAGCGACTGTGCCCCTCGGCCGTCGCAGGTCCGCTCGCCACAGCGGTCGGTCTTAGAGTCCGAGCTGCTTTGCGACCACGGGCGCGACCAGCTTCGCGATCAGTGTCGCGCCGGGGCCCGCGATGTGAATCCCGTCGCCTGCGCGCACCCGCTGTTTCTCGCCATTGATCTCCATGCGATCGACGTAGCCACCCTCGCCGTCCGTGAGGAGATCCCAGATGTCGACAAACTCGCTGCCGTCGCGAAGGGCCATCTCCGCGCGATAGAGCTCATTCATGTGCGCCACACGAGCCCGCAGCTTGCTGGGCTTGACGATCGGCATGCCGATCCAACACAGCTTCGACCCGCTTGCGCTCATGATCGTTGCGAACTCGTGGATGCGACGGCGGTACTCCGCGGTCCAAGCTTCGTTGTCTTCGAATCGAATCCAGTCCGAGGCGGCGTCCTTACCCATCCACAGGCCCTGCCCGTCGTTGCCACCAAACATCACGACGACGACCTCAGGAGCAGACGCGTCCAGCGCCTTCTTGCCTTCCTTCATCCAGTCATAGAAGTCGGGTCGAGCGAGCCCTGAGGAGGTCTTGCCGCGGCGGTCCGTCTTGATCCCATAGCCTTCACCCTCGAGTTCGCGTTCCAGGAAGATGCCAACGGCTCCGGCGATCATGCTGTCGCCGACGAGCAGCACGCGAGCACCGGCTGCAAACGCGCGCGTGGGACCGAGCACGAGTGCCGCGGCGCCGATGCCCGCGGCAGCTCCAAGGGTAGAGACGAAGCTTCGACGACCGAGGTGAACGCTTGCGGGCATGGCGTGAAGGTTGCGGCGCGGTGGGAGAGGGCCGATGGCGGCTTGGAACTTGCTTGGGTGGGCGGCCATCCGGCTGCCCACCCAAGCCGACGCGCGCGCCGCCGTCGAAGACGCCTCGCCCTCTTCCCTCATTCACACTGTCTTGTCCCGACGTCAATATCGTCGGGGCGCGACACGCCCGTTCGACGCGTGAACCCTGCGCGCCGGCGCGCCACGACACGGCGGCGGAGGCGAAGTCCGGCGCCCCCTAGAGCCATCGACTCCTTCGCGCCCGGCCTCGACTCCCAGTCTTCGCCGCGCCGGTGAAAACGTGCCCCTCAGGGGTATAGTCCAGACGAGGGGCAGCGGACGCATTGCAGCGACCGGTGCTCGGATCACCTCGCGACCACGCACGAGACATCATCATGGACGCCGCGACCTCACCCGCCCACGCACAGATTCAGGCGTTGCTCAAGGAGCATCGCGTACTGCTGTTCATGAAGGGCAACAAGTCCTTCCCGCAGTGCGGCTTTTCGCAGGCGGTCGTCCAAGTTCTCCAGCGTCACGGCGTCCCGTTCACCACGGTCAACGTGCTGGCGGATCCCGCGATTCGTCAGGGCATCAAGGACTACGCGAACTGGCCGACGATTCCCCAGCTTTACATCGATGGCAACTTCATCGGCGGATGCGACATCGTCCGTGAGCTCGATGCCAACGGCGAACTCGCCGAACTGCTGGCCTCGCCGAGCTAGGCACAGCCGCGCGTGGCCACGCGACTCCGGTCCATGAGCGACTGCGGCCGACGTCGGATCGACATGCGATGCGATGCAATGCAGTGCAAGGCAGTGCAATGCGGTGCCCCGCGAACCGCGGGTTGACAACATCGTTCGCCGTGGCCCGCACGCGCGTCGCGACCGAGCAGTCATGAGCGTCGGCATCCCGCGCCTTGCGGGGATGCTCGATAGCGCGCGCCGCAGACCCGGCCCCTCGTCACTCGACGACCCGATCGCGGTGTTCGCAAACGAGGTCGTCGCGGCGAGCAGTGAGCGTCCACACACGCTCACTTCGCAGGATGTTGGTCACCGTGACCTCTGCATCGACGCTCACAGACATTTCACGCGAAGTTCGACTCCACGATGGGGAAATGCGGGAACCGATCGGACGGCGCTCAAATCCGGCTCTAGCGACCGTACTTTGCCGCAGGCCGTTGTTTGACCGCGCCTAGTCGCATGCGCTATTCGATCCCGTCGACCCATCCGCGCAGTACCGCGTGGCTGGCGGACACGACTCTCTTGATTCGGACACGATAACTCGGACAACGCATGAAGACGCTCAAGCTGACCACAATCCTTCTTTCCATGGGCCTTGCCCTCGTTGTTGCCCCGCTCGGTTGCGATAGCGGCGACGACAGCGGCGATGCTGACGCCGGCGGCGACGGCGACGGCGACGGTGACGGCGACGGCGACGGCGACGGCGATTACGATCCGACCGACGGCTGCGACGTTGGCGACCCGATCGGCGTCATGGGCATCGAAGGCGGTTTCTGCGGCATCCCCTGCGAAACCGACTGCCCGGCCGATGCCAGCGGAATCGGCGACGCCACTTGCGCACTCGACGACGGCATGGGTGGAGCGTACTGCGCCCTGATCTGCACCGCGGGCGACGACTCGACGTGCCCCTCCGGCGCGACCTGCCAAGACATCATGATGATGGGCGCAGGCATCTGCACCTGGGGTTAATCCTGGACGCAGGCGCTGAGCCTCACGGACGCGCTCCGTGGGGCTAACAGCACCAGTGCATCGCGCCGTGGCAGCCGATTGTGAACGGAAGTTCACCGCTCGCGCTGCGACGGCGCTCTTGCATTTGGGCACGTGCCGGAGAGTCGTGCTGAACATCGCAAGGCCTGCGATTGGCCGGGTGACGCTGGGTGGTCACCGAAGCCCGCGTTCGCGGGCGACGCTTCCACCGAGAGTCGAGTCGCTGGTTCGCTGCCGCGCGATGGCGTTACAATCGTCGCATGACGACGCTTAGCCGACCGACCGCCCTTGCTCGTGCTTCCTTGGCTCACCGCGCCCACGCTCGCCTCACGGCACTTGTGGGAGTGCTCTTGGGAACCGCGATGTTCGCGACGATCGGATGCGCACCGGCCGAGGGTCAGTCCGAGTGCAGCAACGACTCCCAGTGCACCGCACGCGGGAGCGAGTGCGACATTCTCACGGCGATCTGCGTGCCCAAGGACGTAGACTACACAACGACGGCAGAGACAACTCCGCCGGCTAACTTCACCGACAAGCCGGTTCCGTTCTTTCGGGGAGAGGTGTGCACGGCGTCCAACACCAACATTCAAGGCGGTGGATCGCTTCCGCTGACCTTCCGTCCCTGCCTCCATCCCTGTCTGACGCCCAAGCAGAACAGCTACAAGCACCAGTGGTTCTGCTACAACCAAACTTGCTCGGCGCTGACCGCCTTCTGGATGCTCGCGGACGGCAACAACTGCCCCGTTGAAGCGTGGGGCGAGTTTGATGCTTCGATGTGTACCTACCCTGTCGAGGTCGAAGGCGGCATCGGCCCCCTTGAGCTGTCGGATGGATCGCCCATTCAAGGCAGCTTCATCTACGAGATCCCCTTCTTCACCAACGACGACATCGCCGAGATCGCCGACTTCCAGCCAAGCGACGCATCCTCCGCGTGCCAGGCCGAATGCGGTGGCAATGCCTCTTGCCTTGAGCGCTGCTTCATCGAGAGCGTCGCATATCGCTACGTCCAGCAGTCCGATCGCACCATCAGCTTTGCGCTCTCCAACACCAATCCGGCACCACCTTCGAGTTGCGCACCGGGGGCCGCGGGCTGTACCTGCGTGCCCATTGGCTTTGGTGGATGAGCGCGCGCGCGAGCCAAGTCGCGGTCGCTCGGGTTCCCGGTGGCGGCTGGATGGCCTACGACCGGTCATCGCAGGATGCACTGTGGATCGACCCCTTTGACGAGCGGAACCTCGAGGGAGATGGGCCGCTCCGCACCCCTCCTGACCTTCTTGGCCACTCCTGGCCCGCCGGGATCCGGCTACGTGCGGTCGCGTTCTCGCATCTTCATCGCGATAGTCGACTCCATCGGGGCCTTAGGGAGTGCGGCGACGTCCCCTGGATCGTCCGCGGCTGCGATCGGGCGACTTGGCAGCGATTCCACGCGCGAGGGCACAGCGAGATCCGGCCACGGCGCGAGACTGCCGAGATCGTAGCCAGGGTCGCGCCCCGCGAGCTTCCCAGCGAGCTGCCAGGACCTTGGTGTGACCCGACCGAGCTCGGGATGCCACTCCTCGTGGGTCGCCATCAGGTGCGCTTCATCGCGCTACCAGGACACACGCTTGGAAGCGTTGCCGTGGTCGTCGCAGACGCGTGCTTTGCCGGCGACACACTGATCCGTGGCGGGATCGGCACCCACCCGCGAAGCGATGAGGCACGTGCCGCGTTACGGCATAGTCTTGAGCAGCTCATCTACGGCACCATCCTCCGCGACAACGTGACGCTCTACTGCGGCGATGGTAGCGTGACCACCCGCGCCCAAGAGCGACGCCGGAACGGGCCGCTGGCCCTCCTGCGGGCCTCCACCGACCTCGATGCGACGTCAGACCGAAAAACCCGCGCAGCGCCGGCTCGCACGGACCTCCGGCGCGAGACCCAATCCAAAGGCGGTCGCGCCGACGCTGCGTTCTCCGGAGCGCCGACGCCTGCGAGGGCCCGAGATCACCGTGTAGTCGAGCGAGAATTCGAGAGAGACTAGATGCCCCGTCCGCGCGTAGGTTTGGTGTTGGCCGGTGGGGGTGCCCGCGGCGCCTATGAGGTTGGCGTTCTTCGCTACGTGCGGGAGAAGCTGCCCTTCGACGCGCGCTTCGACGTCGTGAGCGGCACCTCGGTCGGCGCGATCAACGGCTCGTTCATCGCGGCGACCTGTGATCGCCCCAAGGCGCAAGGACGCCTGCTCGCGCGCGTGTGGCTGGAGCTGTCCGTGGATGCCGTCTACGGCTTTGGAATGAAGCAGTTCCTTGATCTGCCACGCGCCTTGTTTGGCCGCGTACTGCCCAAGACCCCGCACGGTGCCCGCGTGGGCGGCTTGGTCGACACCAGCTATTTGGAAGAGCTCGTGCGCACGCGCATTCCCTGGCGCGGTATCTCCGAGAATTTGCATCGCGGCGCGATCACGGCGTTCTCGTGCACCGCGACCGAAGTGTCGACCGGCATCGCGACGGTTTTCGTACATAGCGGACAAGGTGGCCTGAGCTGGCCCTCAACGCCGTGGGAAGTGGCGGTCCCGACCGTCATCACCGCCGCGCACACCCTGGCGAGCGCGGCAATACCGGGGCTTTTCCCCGCGGTACGAGTTGGCGATCAGTTCTTTGTCGACGGCGCGTTGCGACAAAACACGCCGCTGCGTCCGGCGATGCGCCTGGGAGCGGATCGACTCCTCGTGATCGGACTCGCGCGTGAAGAGGCCCCGGCAGTGCGGATCGCGAAGCTCCGAGAGACCGCCAGCTTCACCTTCCCCAGCGGCATGTTCCTGCTCGGCAAATTGATGGACTCCGTGCTCACCGACAAGGTCGAGGCAGACGTCGATCGCATCAGCCAGATGAACCGCCTCCTCGACGCGGGAACGGCCGAGTTCGGCGCTGACTTTGCGCCTCGACTCTCGCGCGCGATGGGACGGTCGCGTCCATACGCGAAGGTCGAGATGCTTCACCTCCAGCCAAGCCGCAACCTGTCGCAGCTCGCGCTTGAGGTCGTTGAACGGACCAAGATCTCCGGCAATCGCGGTGTCGTTGCGCGCTGGATCACGCGCATCGTCAACAATGACGCAGGCCGCGGGGAGAGCGATCTCGCGAGCTACATGCTGTTTGACCCGCACTATGTGCGCGCGCTCATCGAGCTTGGTTATCAGGACGCGGCCGCCCGGCACGCAGACCTGATGGCGCTCTTTGACCACTAACCACATCGCAACCACTCGATCCGTTGGTACGCGCTCGCGGCTGCGCGCCTTGGAAAGCGCGAGGCGGACGTGTACACATGCTCCATGGCGTACTCGCTCGTCACGATGCCTGGCGATGGCACAGGTCCCGAGGTTCTCCGAGAAGGAATGCGTGTACTCGATGCGGTCTCGTCCGCCTTGGGCCTGACATGGAAGATCGACGAGATTCCATGCGGCGGGCGCTACTACCTTGAGCATGGCGATCGCGACTGGCCCGAGGGCAGCGAAGAGCGCTGCGCTGCAGCAGATCTCATGCTCTTGGGCGCAGTTGGTTGGCCCGACCCGAAGGGCAAGGGTCCGGTGACGATGAAGAACGGGAAGATGGCTGGATGGTCGCCCGTGATCGGCAACCGCGTACGGCTCAATCTCTACGCCAATGTGCGCCCGGTGAAGCTCTACAAGGGCGTCCGCCATCGCATCTCGGGCACGCACAAGCAGGTCTGGGAGCCCGGTCGCGTCGACATGGTCATGATCCGCGAGAACACCGAGGGCCTCTACTCTGGCTCGGGTGGCGTGCTTGCTCCCGGGGGCCGCGCCGATGTTGCAACCGACACGCGCGTCATTACACGACGCGCCTCCGAGCAAGTCATCCGCCATGCCTTCGAGCTGTGCCGGCGCCGCAAGAAGGGTGCTCCCAAGGACGGCAAGATGCGCGTCACCGCGATCGTCAAGGACAACGTGCTGCACGGCTGCCGCTTGTTTCGCGACGTCTTCTTCGAGATCGGCGAGGAGTATCCCGAGATCGAGAAGGAGACAGCGATCGTGGACGCGTTCACGCAGTGGCTCATCGGACAGCCCGAGTACTACGACGTCTGTGTTCGGCGACATCGTCACCGACCTGGCCTCGACACTCCAGGGCGGGATGGGCATGGCGGTGGGAGCCAACGTAGGTACGAACCATGCGATGGTGGAGCCGATTCACGGCAGCGCCCCCAAGCACGCCGGGAAGGACAAGGTCAATCCAATCGCGATGATCTTGGCGGTCAAGGAAGGCCTTGAGTGGCTGGGGGGCATGCGACAAGACCCCGCGCTGCTTCACGGCGCCGCGGCGATCGAGCGGGCTGTGGAAGCCGTCCTGGAAGCCGGTGAGCCACTGACCTACGACCTCGTGGGCGAGGCCAAGGCGGCATCGTGTAGCGCCGTCGGCGAAGCGGTCGCCAAGCGTGCGGCGCAAGAATGCGCTTCGAGCTGAGGCGCGCGCGCGCGCGGAGACGATCTGCGAGCGCGCTCAGGCGTCGAGTTCGCCCTCGTCGATAAGCTGCCGCGGCAGCAGCTCGCTTGGCGTGCCCGAGCACACCAGCCAGAGCTGGTACGCCGTGCGGGTGGCTGCGATGTGCAGGAGGTGCCTGCTCGCGACCACATCTGGATAGTTCTGCGCGGTCGGGTCAAGCAGCACGACGTAGTCAAACTCAAGTCCTTTGACCTGTCGCACGTCCGTGACGTCAATGCCCGGTGCGAAACGAAAGTCCTGCGCGGCGACATGGCGCAGACGCGGGACCTCTGCAATGCGAAGGGCAACGTAGTAGGCCTCCGCTTGCTGGGGATAGCGGGTAATGAGCGCCACGCTGGCGGAGGGCTCCCGCTGCATAAGTGCGCGTAACGCCTCCGCCAAGAACGCGACGGACTCACCCATATCCACAAACGAGTGAAACGCCACGGGCGCTCCGTCGCGGGCAACGAGCTCGTCCGCCGGATCGTGGAGAGGACCCAGCACGTGGCGCGCAAGCGCCATCACCTGTCGCGTCGATCGGTAGGTGATCTTGAGCGGCTGAATCGCGACGTGCGGCAGTCCAGCGTCGTCGAGAAGCTGCGGCCAGTCGGTGAAGCCGTTGTCGAAGACGACCTTCTGCGCGCGATCGCCCGCGATGGTGACGCTGCGCCCCTCGCTTGCACAGTCGAGCAGCACGCGGACTTCAAGCGGACACAGATCCTGCGCTTCATCGATCACGATGTGCTCGTAGACGAATCGCTGGCCCGCGACAAAGAGGCCGCCCTGCAGGATCTGCGTCATGCGCAAGATGATCGCGTCGTCTTCACCATCCATCGCGGGCGGGCCCTTGATCGGGGGGGGCGTCGCGGGCTCTTCGCCACTGACGGCATCGAGTCGTGCACTTGGTAGACCGCTTCGTCCACCGCGATCCCCATCGAGGTCATCGTCGTCGCTGTCGCGACCGCGTCCGCGTCCGCCGCGGGCCGCGTCGAGGTCGTCTTCGTCATCGCGGTCAGAGTCACCCTTGGCGCTGCCGGCAGACCGTGCACCGCGGGGTGCGTTGTCTCGGTAATCCTGGACCGCGAGCGAGCGCTGCTTACACCAGCGGACGATGCTATTGATCTCGCTGGCGCTAAAGTCCTGCGACGCATCGCGCTCGATCGCAGCGCGGATCTTGCCCTCGTCGCTCATCAGCTCGATCCAGGCGCCGACCACGTCACCCCAGTCTTCGATCGCCGAACGAAGGGCAGTCTCGGCACCCGCGCGTGCGCGTGCGCCGATCTGACTGTCTTTGCGGATGGCATCGAGAACGCGACGAGCCCTTGTGAGTGGCGCGAGACGTGCCTCTCGCTGCCACAGCGCCATCACGCGCTCGGCTCCCTCACGACCCCCGCATCGCTCTTCAAGATCCGCGGTGACTTCGTCAAGCCGCGTGGCCACGAGCTCTTCGATCATCGCGATCACGACGCGATGCTTCTTAAAGCGTGAGACCGCCTCCGGCGTCGTGTCCGAGCGCTTGGGAGAGAGTTCCAGCTTGAGCTTGCGCAGCAGCGAGCTGGACCACGCGCGATAGGTGGTGACCGTCACCCCGTCCACGCCAAGCGCAGGCAGGACGTGGCGGATGTACTCCACCAGCGCTTCGTTGAAGACAACCACCAGCATGCTGCTGGGCGCGAAGCGTCGCGGGTCCTGAAACGCCAGATACGCGACGCGGTGCAGCGCGACCGTGGTCTTGCCCGAGCCCGCACCACCTTGGATCAGCACGATTCCGCTATCAGGCCGCGTAATCAGTCCGAACTGCTGCGGATCGATGAGCGCGGTGATCTCTTGAAGATGCTTGTCTGATCGAGAGATGTCGCTCTCATCGTGGACCCCAAGCTGCGTCCGCGGCACACGGGCGGCGATGCCAACCCCGCCCGCCAGGGTCGGACGGGCCCTGGCTCCCAACTCACGCCAGCTTCCGTCCATCGCACGGGCAAAGTCGCCCTGCGGCGCGCTGATTCGCCGCAGCTGGCCCTCTTGCACGCTCACGCTGCGACGCACCAGCACCGTGCCTTCGAGCGTGCGATCGTCAAATTCCTCTTCGTACTCGTCCGCCTCGCTGTAGCGGTAATAGAGCCGGCTCACGGGCGCATTGCGCCAGTCGACGATCGAGAGGCCGCCGCCATCGTCGAGCAAGGTCCGCTTGCCGATGAGCACGTCACGCGCCGATCCACGTGCGGCCTCGCGCAGACGCAAGTGTCCAAAGTACGGACTGGCCGGATCGACGGGGAGGCTTCGGCCTTGTCCCCGCTTACGACTCAGCGCAGCCACTTGATGCATCTGATCCACCAAGGAAGCAACGTCTTCCTCCTTGGCCTCCGCGATCAAGTCGCGCAGCTCGATGAGTTGGGCGTCCAAGTTCTCGATCGCTTCGGGCGAGCGCGCGGCGTCCCGAGCGACGCGCTCTTGGACCTTCGCGAGGATGCGCTCCTCTTCCGAGATCAGGGCAAACGCCTGCTCCCCGAGCATCTGTGCGCCGTCTTGGCTGCTGTCTTGAGCAGTCACGATCGGAGCTTGTTAGCAAACCCCAACGTCGGCGGACAAGAGCGGCCGGCCGACGCGGGCGAATTGCTGCCGATCTTTCTTTGCGAGGCGACGTGCGACCGGCGACGGGTATGGGTCGGCTGTGGTCGCGCACCGCACGGAAACGCAAAGGCCACGCTGCGATTGCGGTCCGAAGTCGCTCTCTGGCAACGAAGGTGGCAACGAACAAGGGCATCCACCCCGAAGAGTGGATGCCCGAATGCGTCAGGGCGCAGACCCTGAGCTCATACGCCTAAGAGACTAGGCGTTCTGGCGGCGGCGGCGGACGCCCGCAAGGCCGAGGAGGCCGAGAAGCGCGAGACCACCGAGGGCGCCGTTGTTCTCGCCATCCGTGCTGCAGTTACAGCCATCGTCGCTCGATGCGCCGGCCGTTTCGCCCGCGTCGTTTCCGGTGGTGTCGCCGTCGCCGTCGCCGTCGCCGTCGCCGTCGCCGTCGCCGTCGCCGTCG
>CAZVEM010000191.1:0-11788 GCA_964626165.1 uncultured Nannocystaceae bacterium | reverse complement strand
CGCCATCGCCATCGCCGTCGCCATCGCCGTCGCCATCGCCATCACCATCGCCATCGCCGTCACCATCGCCGTCGCCGTCACCAACATCCCCTGCATCGGCGCGGTCCTGCTCGAATGCGGGGTTGTCCATGCTGCACGCGATACCAAGCGTCGGCAACGCGATACCGAAGATGACCAAAGCAGATAAGCGCATGGTCCAAAGCCTAGCAATGCGGCAGGCGGGATGCACGCAAAACCTGCGCGCACCAAGGACGGCGGCATGGCAGGCGAAATTCGCAGGCGTAGCCGGCTGGCTATCCGCAGGTCGGAAACACCGGCGCGTCGGGGCAAGGTGTCAGACCTGGGACCGGCGCACAGTCAGCATCGAGCTGATACGCGGGCGTATCGGAGCTGCACAGCGCGATTTCACCCGGGACGCACTGCTGGATCTCAATGCACTGGAGGAACTTGAGGTCGCCCTTATCGGCGCAAAGCTCCGAGTTTGCCCCCACAACAATGGGCGCGCCCACGATCGAGAGGCAGGCCGCCGTGCTGCACTCCGCGTCACTGGTGAGCTCGGCACAGTTAACATCGCCATCGCCGTCGCCGTCGCCGTCGCCGTCGCCGTCACCATCGCCATCGCCATCGCCATCGCCGTCACCATCGCCGTCCCCGTCGCCGTCGCCGTCCCCGTCACCATCACCCAGGGTCTCGGTCGTGTCCGCGGCGTCGTCGTCAAACGCAGGGTTCTCGCGTTGGCATCCGACCGCGAACATCAGCACGGCAATCGGCACGGGCAAGATGTACGACCGCCAATTCACCGCTCCATGGTAGCGCACCCAACCCCGGTCGCGCAGCAAGGATCTTCGTCGGAGAAATTCGCGTCTGGAGGAACACGGGCTGGCCCGACCACATGTCCTCCTCGCGGCCCTGTCCCTCCCCGAGACCGCCGCCCGTCTGCTTCGCGATCGGTCCTCATCCAGCGGCCCTCAACGGCCATCCCTCACGATCGTGCTTGCGCGGGTGCGCTGTCGCCCGACGCAGCGAAGGCGTTCTCATTATCGACCGGTCAGCACGATCACCGGATCGATACGGGCCGCTCGCCAAGCGGGGAGGAGCGCTCCAAGTACGCAAAACCCCATCGCGAACAGGAGTGCGGCTCCGATGATCGCGGGCTCAAAGGCGAAGTAGGTCTCTGGCTTGTAGGGAAAGTCCGGCAGGTAGTTGGCGGAGACTCGGTCAAAGATCCGGGCCATTGCGATCGCCGAGGTTACCCCGACGCCGCCTGCCACAAGGCCGACGATGGCCGCCTCACCGAGGATGATTCTGCGAATGTCGGACTTGCGTGCCCCAACCGCACGCATGATGCCAAGCTCGCGCTGACGCTCGTAGATCAGCATGAAGAAGACATGCATGATGTTGATCGCGGCAATGCCGACGATCACGGCCGACACCAGGCCAAAGACCAGCATGAAGATCCGAATCAGCATCGCCGCCTGCTCGGCGCCGGTGTCGGTGATCGCGAAGCCTTCGTCCTGAATCGACTTGGCGACCTGTGCGACCACGTCCTTGCTGCTGACGTGAACGATGATCGAGTGGTACTGCGTCGCGGCGCGCTCACCGTTGTAGCGGGAGTTGTAGCGCTGGACGTAGGGCAGCGGCATCGTTGCGCCGAGTGGGATGGCCTTGTCGCTGTAGCCGACCAACATCGCGCGTTCCGGGATGATCTCGTCCTTGCGTGAGGCGGCGACCATCGAAGCACCGACATCGAGCTCAAAGGTGAGCCCGACCACGAACTCTGGGTTGAGCTTGGGCAGCTGATGCGCGCGCCGTAAAGCACCGTTGTAGAGCTCGACCATGTGTGGCGAGGCGACCACCGGAATATAGGGGCGGCACACACCTGCCTGGACATCGACGGTGGCGTTCTTCGCCGCCTTGCGCGGCTTGGTGCTCTCTTTGGGGCACCAAGCCTCCTCCGGGCAATCCTTGTCGCTCTGACACGCGATCGGATCTTTGGCTTCGTACTCGGCCTGAAGATCGGCGAAGCGATACTTGCCTTTGATGTCGGGGGCGATCAGCAGCGGGTCGATGCCGTCCGCGATCATCTCGGCCGCGAGGTCCGTGCCCAGAATGCTCTTGCCGCCGTAGCCCACGGAGGGCGCAGTCATGCGCATCTTGGGATAGGTCGCATCGACACCAGGGATGCCTTTGAGACGCGCAACCGTGTTGTCATCGAGGGTGTCGTTTCCCACGCCAAGCGCGACGGGTCCCAATCCGATCTCGGTTGTGCGTGCGACAACTTCGAGCTTGTCGAGCGGAAAGATCTCGCCGAGGACGACCGCGCGCACTCCAAGTCCAAGCGCGAGAAAGAAGGTGAAGGCCGCGATGCCGACGATGATGCCGATCGAGGCGAGCGCGAAGTGGCGAAAGTTGCGGCGTAGGTCCGCACGGATCACACGAGCAAGCTTGGGCGCGCTCACGGGGCGACCTCCATCGAGCTAGGGGCGGCCTCATCACGCGCTTGTGGCGTTGCGCTGCTTGCGGTCGTCGTCGGCGACTCGGCTTGGGTCGACGGCGGGACGCGGTCACCGCTTCTGTCCGCTTCACGCACGACGCCGTCGTCGATCTCAATGATCCGAGCGGCGGCGGCCGAAACCACCGGATCGTGCGTCACGATCAACAAGGTGACGGCTTCTTCCGCGACCAGGCGGCGAAATATGTCCATGATCGTGGCGCCGGTCGCAGCGTCGAGATTGCCGGTCGGCTCGTCGCAGACCAGGAGTGTCGGCTTGTGGTACAGGGCGCGCGCGATCGCGACACGCTGCCGCTGTCCGCCCGAGAGATGTGCGGGGTAGACGTCGAGTTTGTCGGACAGTCCGACCAGCTCGAGGACCTGCTTGCTCCGGGAGTCGAGTTGCGCCTGCGATTGGGCGGCCCCGCGCGAGAACAGGGCGGGCAGGGAGACGTTCTCCAAGCAGGTCATATGGTCGAGGAGGTGAAAGCTTTGAAATACGAAGCCGACCTTGCGATTGCGATAGTCGGCCAGCGCGGCGTCGCCAAGCCCGTGGAGCGACTGGCCATCGACCTCGAGCGTGCCGGAGTAGTCGCTGTCGAGACCGCCAATGATGTTGAGCAGCGTGGTCTTGCCGGCGCCGGAGCGGCCGACGAGCGCCGCAAACTCGCCGCTCGCGATATCGAGGTCTAGCCCGCGCAGCACGGGTACTTCGACTTCGCGTGAGCGATAGGTCTTTCGCAACGCGCGCGCGCGGATCATCGGGCGCGGACGCTAGCCCCGTGGCGCCGAGTGGTCAAACCTCCTCGCGGGCCGTTGCTGGATCGAGCGAGTCGGGCGCGGCACCAGCACGCGACACAAACGCGGCCGTTGGCCCGCCGATCGCGTGCACGGGCTGCTATCGTCTCCACGCATGTCGTCGCGGACCTTGCTCCTGTTCGCGAGTGCTGCGCTCTTGGCCGGCGCTTGCCAAGCGCTCTCGCAGGGCACGGCGGCCATACGCGCGCAAGGAGAAGGCCCACCCGCGCCGACACAGGCCGATGTCGAGGGGGCTGCATCGGCGTCGACGTCGGAGGGCTCCGCCGAGACTGAGGGCATCGCTGCAGCGGCGAGCGCAAGCGACGGCGAATCAGACGGTGCTGAGGTCTCTTCACCGCAGCAGGGCGCAGCGGTCGGACCGCCGACGCTGACATTTCGCGCGGCGTGCCGGTTGCCAGAGGACAATCCGGCGACAACCGGCGCGGTCCCGAGCGGAATGAAGGGCGGGGATGCGAGCACTCCGCAGCGTCGCGTGCTCATCGGTGCACTGGGGGACATACTGCTCCACGTCGAGCTGCAAAAGCAGGGGCTCGCGGCGAAGAATGGCTTTTCGGTGATCTGGGCGAGCGTCGAGGATCTGCTTGCGCGACCCGACATCACGTATGCGAATCTTGAGACGCCACTTGCGGCGGGAGTCGGGCGCGACGGTGAAGAACTCACCGATCCCGGCCGGGTGTACGACGGCAAGGTGTACTCAAGCTACCCGCGCTTTAACGTGCATCCAAGTCTCGCGACCGCGCTCGTGAAGAGCGGCTTTGATGTCGTGAGCACGGCGAACAACCATGCTCTGGATCGCGGGCCACTCGGTGTGGATCGGACGATCTCGGCGCTGGCGCACGCCAAGCTCGCCTACACTGGTACCCGTGATCGCGAGCATCAGCGCGCGGGATGGCACACCGTGATCAAATCCGGCGACTATCGCATCGCATTTGTCGCCTGCACGCGCCACGTCAACGGCCGCGAGGATCCCGAGGGACAGGTGCTGCGCTGCGATCGTCAGGCCAAAGAGCTCAAGGCGCTGATTCGCAAGCTTGCCGGCGACGCCAAGATTCACGCCGTGATCGTGACGCCGCACTGGGGCGACGAATACAGCCACGATCCCAATGAACAGCAGCGCCGCTGGGCCGCAGAGTGGATTGAGTCCGGGGCCCTCGCCGTCATCGGAAACCATCCCCACGTGCTGCAGCCATGGGAGCGGATCATCGCAAGCGACGGTCGTGAGGGCATCGCGATCTACTCGCTGGGAAATTTCGCGAGCCATCAGCCCGAACTTGCGAAGCGATCGACTGCGCTTGCAGTACTTGAGCTACGGCCCGACGGTGCCGGTCGACTCGCGCTGACGGGCGCGGGGTATGTCCCGCTCACGGTTCGTCAGGACGGCTCGTCATTTTTTGTCGAGTCCGTGGAGCGCGCCAGAAGTCCTGTGGAGATCCGCGATCACATCACCTCGATCCTCGGCTCAGGGAACGCGCTCCCCGCAGAGGGTCCGTGGCGCATGCCCTTGGATTGCCGGGAATGAGCGCACGGTGAGCCGCATGCGGCCACGCTGCCGTGGCCCCTCCGCATGGCTCCGGGGCGGCGCGAGAGTTGCTACATTCCCGGCTCCGTGAGCGACCGAAAGCCACCGCCGGTTTTTACGCCGCCGCCAGTGCGTCCAACGGGGACGCAGACCAGCTCGGGCGCAGTGGGTGCGGTGCCGACTGTCGCGAAGAAGAAGACCTTGCAGATGTCGCACTTGGGCGGCCCGCCAAAGGCTCTAGAGGCGAATCAACCCGCGCCTCGCCCCGCTGGACCTCCGCCCAAGCCACCGGCCTCGTTCACGCCGCCAAGCGCAAAGCCACAGTCGCCAACTGCCACGCCGTCCAAGGAGTCCAATAGCGCGCCACCGACGGCGGCACCGAGCCGGCTGATCGATCGCTTGCGCAGCGAGTTGGGCGAGTGGAACGCCTCCGATCCGAGCGATGACCCAGCCCCCGCGTCGCGTGATGCGTTGGGCGGTATTGGCATCGGCATCCCAGACGATGACGACGACGACGGTGTTGTTGCGCCGCAAAAGCCCGCGGCGGCGTCGGCCCCCCCGTCATCCACCCGTTCCGCAACCTCCGCCGCGGCGGCGGAGTTGGGCGCTGGAATGGGCGTTCCGATGGGCGTCTCGGACGACGACTCGGTGCGCTGGCCGATCGATCCACCCAGCCCAAGTTCGGTGAAAGCCGATCAGAGCGAGCGCGCGAGGGCGGAGTTGGCTGTAGACGCGGCGGCACAGCGCGATGCGGAGCTCGCAGATGGGGATCGAGCGAGAGGCTCGCCAAGTCGCGTTGATCCGCTCGGAGTGCGGCCGCCCTCATCGCCCGTGCGCACCGGTGCGACCTTGGAGATGGAGGCACTCGACGCCGCGACACTCGCGAAGCTCGACGCCGAGCGTCGCGAGATGCGTGAGCGCGCGCTGGCGGGTGGCAGCCCGCCGCCCTCCGGCGTTGCGACCGGGGCCCACGACTCGCTCTCGATCGCGCTGGAAGACGCGGACGATGGCGATGGCGACGGTTTCGCCCCGGAACCCACCGTGACCGTCGCGGGCGTGCAACGACCGCGCATGCAAGTCGGCGGCGCCGCGGCGTTGTCTCCCGATGATGTCGCGCGCGCGCTGGAACACGAAAAGCGCCAGCTCGAGCTCGAAGAGCAAGAGGAGCGACGCAAACAAGAGGCGCGGGCGCGTGCTGCTGCAGGTGCTCGTGAGTCCGCGGCCGCACGCAAGCGTGCGGAGTCGGTGCACGCCGCGGTCCCGGCTCAGGCTGCGGCTCGGCGCGGTGGCGCGGGCCGAGTGCTTGGCATCACCGTCGCGGTGCTTGGCCTCGCGGCGCTTGGTGTGATCGGTGCAGCCGCGCTTGGCATCGGCGGTCTCGACAAGATCGCCGCCGATCTCATGGGTGGCGCCAGTGACCCGGCGGGTGGTGTGGCAGCCAATGCGTCGCCGGGTAGCAAGGGGCAGGAGACGGGCAGCACCGAGTCTGGCAAGCCCATCGTTGACGAGCCTCCGCCCGTGGACCGTGGCGACAAGGCCGTGCCAACTGCAGATGCCCCGCTCGCGACCGCGACCGCGGGAGGCACTGCGTCCGGCGACCCGCCTACGCAACCCGATGCCGAGGGCAGCGGCGGTGCCGATACACCTGCGACGGATTCCGCCGGCAGCGGCGATGTCGTGCTCGCCGGCACGGATCTCAAGCCGGAGGGGAGTGGCGGCACAGCGGGGGTCCCCGAGGCGGCGCAGCCCGATTCGCCGACGCCAACGACCCCGGGTGGCGAAGGCTCGGGTACAACGACCCCAAGCACAGGCAATCCAGAGGTCGCGGGAGGATCGGGGACACCGATTCCGGCCAAGCAGCCAGTCGTGCCGGTAACCGGGGACGACGTGGATGAGCTGCTGGCCTCTGCCCGGGAAGCCTTGGCGACCAATCCAGCACAATCTCTCGCCCTTGCAACGCGGGCCTACGAGCTTGAGCAGCGCAACCGCGTGATGGTGGTGCTCGCCTTGGCGAACTGTCACCTGGGGGATGGTCCCGCGGCGCGCGGCTGGTTCCGTCAGCTTCAGGTCGCGGATATGCGGCGCGAGGCGACCAACGTGTGCATTGGCCTCGAGATCGAAATCCTTGCGAAGGATGCCGGTCCAACGCCTCGCGAGCTCGTCCGTGCCGGCGAAGCCGAACTCGCGGCCGGCAAGCTCGATGCGGCACTCGGTCTCGCAAAGCAGTCTCTCGATGCCAAGCGGACGATGGGTGCCCAGGTGCTGGCTGCCAAGGTCCATTGCTCAAAGGGCGACTCGGCAAGTGCAAAGGCGATCGTGCAGCGCCTCCCAAGCAAGCATCGGGCGCCCGTAAAGACCCACTGCGAAGCGGTCGGCCACCCGCTCTAATCGATTCGCTCTGTCGCGGTGCTCGGTCGTGCGCCTAGGTCGCGGCGAGGGCTGGCGGCGACCGTGATGTTTGGGGGCGCCAAGATCTTTGCGACCGAGCCAACCCACCTTCGGGGGTGCGGCATATAAGAGGTCATGACGGTGAGTGCGACCGGGGCCAACGCCCCGCACGACCAGCGAAGGGGCACGATCCTGCCTCTGCCGCACGGGGCGGACGGCTGGACGGCCGCGATGCTCGCCGGCTTTCGAGATGGCGATCCCGCGGTGCTCGCCGAGGTCTACCGTCGCCATGTCGGCGACGTGGTGCGCCTGCTCCGCGGTGGCTTCACCTTCTCGTCCGCGGGCCAGAGCCGTCGCTTCCTGGGATTGGCCAGCCCCAGCGACCTTCAGGACGCGGTGCAGGAGACCTTCCGCCGTGCCTTTGAGCCCGCCGCACGGGCCCACTTCGACGGCATCCGACCCTACGCGCCCTATCTTGGAATGATCGCCCGCAACGTCGTGCTCGGCGAGATCCGGCGCCAAGCTCGGCGCTTTCCTGTCGAAACCCTGGAGCCCTCTCGCGATCTCGCCAGCCACGACAACGCCCAATCTGCCGAAGTTGAAGATGCGTTCGGGCCGGCACGCTGGATCCACGAGGCGCAGGTGCGCTCGCTGGTCGAGTCATTCCTGCGGGGACTCGCGCCGCTGGATCGAGAACTCCTGGCGCTTCGATTTCACCAAGGCCTGAGCCAGCGCGATGTGAGCGACAGGCTCGGTCTTGGGCGACAAGTCGTGCGCACACGCGAACTCGCGATTCGTCGCGAGCTCCTCGCCTTTCTGCGCGAGCGCGGCGAGCTGGGACTTGTGGAGGGAGCGATCGACGGTGCCGTCGTGCTGCTTGGACTGAGCCTGGTTCGGCTGCTTGGGGAGGGATTGCGATGATCCGCGGCCAGCGCTTTCACCGTCTGATGAGCTCGCTTGTCGATCGGGCTTTGCTCGCGCCCGAGCGTGGCTTTCTGCGCCGCTTCGCGATGCGCCGTGTTCGTAACGATGCTCGCTTGGCGGACCACTTCGATCGATCGTGTGTCGCGCTACGCGTACTTGAGGCTCGCGGCGACGACGAGTGGTCCAGCGCAGAGGCTGCGCTGTGCGAGGCCGCAGTTTTTGAGCAGCTCGGCCTTGCGGTGAGCGCCCCGGATGCGACGCGGACCGAGAGTGGAGCGCGATCGTGGACGCGTGGACTGCTCGTCGCCGGCGCGGCGACGCTCGCCATGGCGGCGCTGATGCTCCTCACGCCGCTGCGCCAGCAGATTGCAGGGTGGGGGACGCTTGCATCCCCTGGTTCGGCGTCCGGCGAGACGCCGTGGCTGGAAGGCCTTCCCGCCGACGGTGCTCTTTATTGGGGCTCGCGTGGGCGCTGGCGCGACGCAGGCATCGCGATCGATGCGCTATGCGGTGATCCGCTCCGCCCCGCGAGCGAGGGCTGCACACTTCGCGAGGATCTAGGGTTGGCCTATCGCATCGTCGACCCCCAGCTTCAGGGCGCGTCCATGGTTTGGTTCGGCGTCGATGCACAGGGGCAGGTGCGCTACTACCAACCGACACCGATCGATGTCGCACCGGTCGTGGGGCGCGGCCGGGAATGGACGGCGATGCCGTTCTCGGTGGCGCTCTGGGTGCAACACGAGGTTGGCGAGGTCACGATTTACGCGCTTGCCTATGGCGGTTCGGAGTCGATCACGGTTGACGATATCGATCGCTGGGCGGCAGCGCTTGAGCGCCGAAGAAGCTCCTCGGCTGGACATCACTTTGAGCTGCCGTGGCATCTTGAGATCGGCGACGAACTCGGTCTGCGGTGCGGAGATGATGTCGCGTGCGCCAGTGCACGAAGCACGATGCGCATTGTTCCGTCGCTGCCGACAAGCCCAAATGTCGCAGATCCGCGGAGGACTCCGTGAAGATGCGACGACGTCGGAGCGTCACCACGGTCGCTGAATCGATCCCTCGCCGCACGTCGACTTCCGCCTGCGAGGCCGCTTGTTTGAACCTCTTCCTCCACAACTCGCGGGTCGCTTACGCCCGCGCGATGGGAACCCAGCCATGACTTCAATCCCAGTTCATCGCAATCGTCCACTCACGCTGAGAGCTCGGCAGTCCCGTTGGAGCCAGCGTGGCTCGCTGCTGGGTTGTGCGCTCGCGTGCGTGTGGCCGCAGGTCGCGTTTGCGGGCCCGCCGGAAGGTAAAGAGCCGGCGAGCAAGGAGATTGTGCACCGCGACGCGGTCGTGCCCGCGGCAGGTGTCGGGCAGCGTCGCCGCTTTGCGATCGTGATCGGTACCAACGTCGCCAAGGACCGCAATCAGGCGGCTCTTCGCTACGCGGATGACGACGCTGCCCGCATCGCGACCCTACTGGCGGAGACAGGATTCGAGGTTGAGCTCCTCACGACCTTCGACGCGGAGAGCCAGCAGCTCTTTCCGTCATGGGTCTCGCAAGCGCATCGTCCCTCGCCGCGCGAGCTCGATGCTGCCGCCGCCCGGATCCAGGCCGAAGTTGTCCGGGCGCAAAGTCAGGGACAGGCCACCGATCTCTTGGTGTACTACTCGGGGCACGGCGATGTTGGCCCGGACGGGCAAGGCTTCTTCAACCTTGAGGGTGGTGAACTCACTCGCAAGCATCTTTTTGGCAAGCTGCTCGGTGACTCGGCCGCGGACCGCAAGCATCTCCTTGTCGATGCTTGCCGCTCCGAAGAGCTGGTGCTGTCGCGCGGCAACGAGCGGGACAAATACAAGTCCGACCGCGTAGCACCGCGCGACCCAAGCACGATGCGCAGCTACATGGACAAGACCCTGCTGGGCGGGCATCCAGATACCGGCGTGCTCCTTGCCGTGTCGGCCGACCAGCAGACCCACGAGTGGGAGCGCTATCGCGGCGGCGTCTTCACCCATCAATTGCTTTCGGCGCTGCGCGGTGGCGCCGATGTCAACGGCGACGGATCGCTGGAGTACTCGGAAGTTGGTGCATTTGTGGCCGCCGCGAACAGTGGCGTCGCCGACCCACGCGCCAAGCTCTCGGTCGTGGTGCGGCCACCAGTCTCGGACGAGCGCGCGCCCGTGCTCGTGCACGAGGACGTCGCCGCACAGCGTGTTGTCCTCTTTGGAGGCGCCGACGACCATCACTACGTCCTTGAGGACGCTCGAGGGATCCGACTCGCTGATCTGCGTCGGGATGGCTCGCGCCCCGGATATCTGCGACTCCCCGACAATGGACCTGTATTTATCTTTCGCGAGCGGCCGGGCCAGGCGAGTGCGGATGAGGCGACCATCCCCGCGGACCGCATCGGCGTGGTGTCGGCGGAAACGCTGGACTTCGTACCCGCGCAACGTCGCAGTCGCGGTGCCATCGACGAGGCCTTCCGCGATGGACTCTTTTCGGTGCCCTATGGGCTGGGCTACTACGCGGCATTCCGCGATCGAGAGGGGCTGGTGGGCGTGGCCGATCCGGATTGGGAGGTGCGAGTGTGGAAGCGCGAGGACGGCGAAATGGTCGAGGTCACGCGCGTCTCGGGCACCGATCCCAAGCCCGAAACAGCCGCGCCCGAAGGCCCCAAGAAGCGCGACGACCACTGCGATGAGGACGAAGACGACTGCGACGACGTCTTCGTCGAGATTGAGCACGGCCGCCGGCGTCGCCGCCCGCTGCGTGCAGCCTGGGGTAGCTTTCAGATCGGCACGGAGTTCACGCCCTTTGATCCGGGCGCCGAGATCCGACTCGCACCCAAGCGCGTGATCGCCAACGAGTTCGCGGGCTTTGGCAGTAAACCAGGGCTCGCCAACCTTCGCGGTGTCGATGCGCGCTGGACCTTCTTCAAGGCACGCGGCCCGTGGTATTTCCCGGCAGCAGAAGGCTACTTCCGCACCGGCTACACACGAGGCTTCGCAGATTTCCTGCCCGAGGATGACGTCGTCGGCTTCCTCCCAGACGACGCGACACGGCTTGACTACTTCACCGTGCCACTCTTCCTCGGCGGGAACCTATTTGCCCCGTTCCGACGCTTCCCCGTGCGCCCCTATGCCGGCGCGGGTTTTGGCTTTGACGTCCTCGCACTCGACTACAACCGTGCCGGCCGTCCCAATCGCCAAGACGTCAGCGCACGCATCGGCTTTGAGTTGCACGCGGGCCTCGACATCCGCATCAGCAACTTTGTGTCGATCGTCGGCGAGCTCCGTCAGCTGTGGAGCGCACGCCGCAAGCTCGCGTCAGTGCCAGACTTCTCCAACGAGGGCCTGACGATCATCACGGCAATCCGCGTCGGCATTCCGCTGCACCCGCAGGGATGGAAGCAGGCCCGCGAGCAGCCGCGTCCGCCCAAGCGCACGCGTCGCGTGGAGCAGGACGAATCGCGTGACGACAAAGGCCGGAGCGACCGTGACATCAAGGCGGACCAGCCGCGCGTCGACGGCCAGCCCGTCCCGCCCGCGCCAGAGCGGGGAGAGAGCTCGGTGCCCAACGGCTCGACCGCTCCCAACCGGCCCGAGCGGCCCGAGACACCCGAGGCACCCGAGCGCGGGGACTCCGGTGAGCCGTTCGACCT
>CAZVEM010000190.1:0-11858 GCA_964626165.1 uncultured Nannocystaceae bacterium | reverse complement strand
ACGGCGACGGCGATGGCGATGGCGATGGCGACGGCGACGGCGACGGCGACGGCGATGGTGATGGTGATGGCGACGGCGATGGCGACGGCGACGGCGACGGCGACCCGACGAGTTGTGGCAATGGCGTTCTTGACCCAACTGAAATCTGCGACGGCGCCGAAATGAATGGAGAATCTTGCGTCAGCGCCGGATTCGACGGTGGCGAACTCCACTGCGACGCAAGCTGTGGTGGGCACGTCTTCGACGACTGCTGGTTTGAAGTGGAGACGTGCGGAAACGGCGTCGTTGATGAGGGCGAGGACTGCGACGGTCAGGCACTCGGTGACAACACTTGTGAAATGTGGGACATGGGGCCCGGTGAACTTGTCTGCTCGAAGGTGTGCACGCTCGAGTTCTACTTGTGTTCGGCGCCGGCGTCGTGCGGCAACGGTGTGCTCGAGCAGCTCGAGCTTTGCGACCTTGACCAAGTGGGTGCCGACACCTGCGCAACGCTAGGTTTTGCAGACGGCGTGCTCGAGTGCGCCGCGACGTGCGACGCGTACAACGTTTCGCACTGCACGCACGGCGACTGCTGCGAGGCACACTCAGGGGGCGCGTGTGAGGTCTTCGACATCTCGCAGTGCGTCTGCGACCTGAATGAGGCCTGCTGCGACGGTGATTGGGACGAGAGTTGTGCCGCGACGGCAGTGTCGAGTTGCGGCGCGCAGTGCATGTGATGTGATGTGAACGTCGCTCGAGGTGCGTGCGAAACTGCTCGCACGTACCTCGGGCCTTGCAGGAAAAGTTGAAAGGTATCTGGTGCGGTCATGTCTATCCAAGTCTCAAGTGACGATGTAAAGACCCGTGTTCTCGGTGATTTCGAGACCGCGCGTGGAACCAACGCGACTTGGAGACCTCCTCGGCGTTTCGAGAACACAAGGCCACCTGCACGCGTCGGCCGCTTTGAGGTCCTTGGCGTCCTTGGAGTCGGTGGGATCGGACTTGTTTACGAGGGAGTCGACTTGGAGAGCGGTGAGCGGGTCGCACTCAAGACGGTTCCCGGTGTGACGGGGGAATCGCTCTACCGACTCAAGCAGGAGTTTCGTGCGCTGGCGGACGTCCGTCACCCGAACTTGGTGCAACTCAGAGAGCTGATTACCGAACAGGGCGAGGTCTACGTCGCAATGGAGCTCCTTGAGGGCGAGGATTTTGCGCAGGCGGTCTGCCGGCGCTCGAAGCAACCGGAATCCAGCGTCCGATCGCTCGAACTCTGTGTCCAACTCGTCGCGGGTGTCGCAGCGCTGCACAGCGTCGGGTTGGTGCACCGAGACATCAAGTCCGCGAATGTACTTGTGACGCCAAACGACCGAGTCGTTGTTCTTGACTTCGGTCTGGTCTGCGATATCGCGGCAGCTCGGCGAAATGAAGTACGGCTTGAGGGAACTCCTGCCTATTTCGCGCCTGAGCTACTGTCTGGTGGCTCGCCGAGCGAGGCGTCGGATTGGTACTCGGTGGGAGTGCTGCTGTACCAGGCACTAGAAGGCTCCCTCCCCTTCTCTGGCACCGCGTACGAGATGTTTATCGCGAAGCTTGAGGGCGCCTCCGCGCCGATGAGGTCCGGCCCGGATCATGTGCTGCGTCAGCTCGCGCACTCGCTGATGGCCAACGATCCTGCCCAACGACCGCTCGGGAGCGAGATTCTGTCGATGCTAGGCCGTGAGCTCGCTCTCCCTCAATCTCGCACACGTCAAACCCAAGAGCAGTTCTTCGGTCGCGCCTCCGAACTGCGTCAGATTCGGGATATGGCGGCGTTCGCTGACGCATCTCGATGCGTCGCCGTGATGCAACTTTGGGGGGATGTCGGCATCGGAAAGACCGCAATCGTCGATCGCTGGCTCGCAAGGGCTGGGCGTGAGCGGCGAATCAGTGTGTTTCGCGGCCGCTCCTACCACGGCGATCGAGTTGAGATGAGTCTCATCGACACTCTCGTCGATGACTTTGCCAGTCGTCTTCGCACCCTCACAGACGACGAGCGTCAGCGTGTCCTCGGCGACAATCCACACGCCTTCGCGGAGCTGTTTCCGGTGCTCGCGGGGCTGCCCGACCGAGGTCCCGCAAATGCTGGGACGTCGCCAACGTCGCGTGAGCGAAGTGCAGAGTTGCTCGGTGAATCGATGCGTCGATTCGCTGGCGATGGCTTCCTCGTCATCGTACTCGACGATGTGCAGTGGGCGGACCCTGCGAGCAAGGCGCTATTCAACTCACTGCTCCACGGCGCTCGCGGTGGGCCGGGCCTCGCTCTGGTGCTTGGTACCAAGGCCGGGATTGGCTTTCGCAATGTGCGTGTGGATGGCTGCATTCGGGTCGGCGCACTGTCTCGCCGCGATGCTCGTCGCGTTCTCGAGCAACATGGCATTGACCAGGACGGTACCGTCGAAGCGATCCTGGAGCAGGCCGAGGGAAATCCACTCTTCATCGCAGAGCTCGCTTGGCGAGAGCGGCATCGATTCGTGGGTTCGGCGCCGGTTTTCTCCGATGCCCGCCCAAGTCTCGAGCGCGCTCTGGCTGATCGCTTCCTGGCGCTGCCGCGTGCTGCGAGACGCTTGATGCAGGTCATTGCAGTTTCTCCGCGCCCGGTCCAGAGGCTGGTGGCGTTGGAGGCAGCCGGCCTGGCGATCCACGACGGGGTGCTATTCCGGCTTCTTGAGCAACAGCGCCTGATCAAGTGGTGCAGGGTCAAGGACTGTTGCGAGCCTAGTTGTCATCGCGCAAGAACTGCGGCCCTTCGGTACTGTGCCCCCGTCCTTCGTGCGGATCTTGAGCGTCGGCTTCGCCGACTCCTGGGCCCTGCACGCGCAGCAAACTCGGTCGGCAACCGCCGCGTTGCGGGAAAGGCAGTCGTTTCGTGATCGACATGAACATTGAACCCCAAGGGCTACGCCTGACGGCGAATCGCAACCAGCAGCCGCAGGACGCTCGACTGTCTGCCGAACGTTCGAGTCCCCTTCACGAGCCTCCCGCTGCCGAGAATCTTCGGCTCTCCGCAAACATGGAGCTCGCACGCCGGCTGGTGCACGCGCTCAACAACGCGCTTTGCGTGATTCTCAATCACGCGGAGTTTCTTGAGGAGGACCTCGCCGGCCACCCCGCGGCGGAGGACGTCCAGCGGGTCTTGGCTGGTGTTCAGAAGGCCGCCGAGATCTCAGGAGGTCTCCAGTCGCTCGCCACGACCTCAACCGATGCGGTTCCGCTGGCGAGCTTTCTTCGATCGGTCACAGCCATGGTCGAGTGGGAGAGTGGTGGTCTCCACCGACTCGTCCGGCCCCGCGAGTTTGGGCAACTGCTTGTGGCGCAGAATGCCGTCGCGGAACTCGTCGTTCTTGAACTAGCACGCTGGCATGGACGCCATCTTGTGCAGGAACACGGAGAGCTCGCCATTGGCTGCTCGCTGCGCTGCGACCCTCCATGGTCTCGTGATGTCGATCAGGAGTGGCTCGTCGTCGAGTTCCCGAGTGTGGGATCGTGTACGAATCTCCATTCCGCTGTGCCGGCAAGTCCTACCCCACGGAATCTGCAGATGCTCGCAGGCTCGATTGGTGCAAAGGTCGTTGCAGGCGTTCGCGACACAAATGCGATTGAGCTTTGGTTACCCCTGCAGCCGCATCATGCTGACTAAATGCGACGCGAGATGCTCGAATTCGAGCCACGAGGTCCACCTCGATAAGGCCGAGTGACACGAGTGTGCGGCGGTTCGCCAACTCGACGCACCGCAAGGTGTTACAGTCCAGCGTCGGCGCTCATCTTTGATGGGTGCCTGACGGGAGGAAGCTGTGGCGGAACTCATCGCGGACGCTGAGGAAGATCTGATCGTAAGTGTGATTGCGGCGCTCGACGAGGGCCTGCAGATCCTGGATGAGAGCTTTCGGTATCTCTACCTCAACGACGCCGCCATCTCGCAAGCTCAGCTTCCGGCCGGTAGCCTACTCGGGAGGAAGATTGTCGACTGCTACCCCGGCGTGGAGGCGACTGATCTTTTTCGCCGGATGGGGACGGTGATTCGAAGTGGGGCGAGAGAGGCGTTCGAGAACAGGTTTGAGTACCCCGATGGCTCTGTGGCTGTGTTTGAGCTCGTACTCCAACGACAGGTCCACAGAGGCAAGACGGTTCTGGTCATCCTCTCCCGCGATGTCACGCAGCGGGTTCGAACACGCGAGGAGCTCGTCCGCAGGACATCGCTGGAGGCGTGCGCGCGCCAGGCCGGAACCGTCGCACATGACCTCAACAACCTGCTGATGGTGGTCGAGAACTTTGCCGAGCTTGCTGCCGACGATCCATCCATCAGTCGACAGGTTGAGGATGACCTCCGACAGATTCGATCCGCGGCTGTACGCGGCTCGGAATTGGCTGCCGCGATCATGGCGAATGCACGCGTCGCGGTCCCCGAACCGCAGACGATCGAGCTTTGTGGCCTCCTGCGTCGCGTCGCTGCGCGGAGGTTCGGCCTGTCAGCGGGTCAGCCGCTGAGGTTGGTGGAGAGCAGTCTCGCGTCCGCGAGATACGTCGCGGCATATGTCGAAGAGTTGGAGGCAGCCAGCGCACTGATGATGAGCGCGGTTTCGGACCATACTGCACGGACTTCGCATCTCTCTGCTGCAGTCGCGGTTGTCAGGTTATCTGAAACCCTACACAACAGCGGCACATTTGACCTTAGCGCCGGCAGCTATGTCGTCACCGTAATCTGGAGTGACGACGTTACGCTTCATCCAGACTGCCTCGCGGTGCTCGCTGACCTCGATCAAGGCATCAAGGCTCCGGCGCTGAGTGTCGGGTCCTTCGAAGCGGCGTCGGGCGATATCGCCGCTCAGAGCCGGCAATTTGCCGCTGGACCTCATCTCACGCTTGTCGACGTGATCGCCAAGCGAGCCGGAGGCGGTCTCCTGACCCGTGTCGAAGGCGATGGGCGTGTAAGAGTTGAGCTTTGGTTGCCGATGGCGCCAACACCCATCAGTGGGCCGCATCGGCAGGCGGCGCAGCCGGCAGCGCGTGACGCCATGGCCAGCCATCAGCTCACCGTCGCTGTCGTCGACAACGACGCGGCCGTGCTTGAGAGCATGGCTCGTGGACTTCTTGCCGCTGGCTTCCATGTGACGGCGTTCGGATCGTCACGTGAGGCTAGAGACACACTGCGTGGTGCGCATTCCGTGGACCTGCTGGTCACCGACGTGCTGCTACCCGATGTCAGCGGGGAGGAGGTTGCGGCGGCGTACCGAACGCTTCGACCCAATGCTCCGGTGCTGTACGTGACGGCCCACCTCGCTTCGGAGCTACCAAGCTGCCCGGCCATCGACGCGCACACTGCTCTCGCGCAGAAGCCCATCGGTATTGACGCACTCGTCCGCGAGTGCAGGAGCCTGCTTGCGATACCGCTTGACGCCGCAGGCTGACCAATCCATCGAGCCGCGCGCGCTTTCTTCGGCTGATGCGAGGTTCGAGCCCCCGAGTGGCGCGGCTGTAGATCGCAGCACGTGGGATTCGGAGGAACCCTGATGACAGTCGAGACACGACATCTCAGCGCCCAGCGCCGAGCTAGCCAGCGGCGGTGCGATCGCGAGGTGCTCACCCGAGGTTGCTCGAGTTGCCGGAAGCAGGACCGGATCAACGAGCTCGCCCGCCGCAACGTGGCAGTTCATGCAGTTGGGCTCGCGACCCTGCCGTGCCGATGCAGCCGCGGGGTGTCTCGCCCCAATCGGACGGAGCGCCTGCGCCTGGTTGCAGGCAAAAGTTGCCGCGAATAGGCAGACGATGAGGGCTCCCCGGGCGACTGGCACTTTACTTCGGCAGGTTTCGTGTTCCACAGTGCAAGCTGTTGCAAGGGATAGACCAAGCTGTGTGCTTCCCCGTACTCACCTGTCGGAAGCCGAACGGCGACGCACGGCTGAGAACCCCGACCAAGCGCAGCACGAGCTCCGACCGCAATGAATCGGTCCGCGGATCAAGCAGGGACGTTCTGCGTCCCTGCGGACACAATCGTGGTTCGCGAGCCACGCCTATCATGCGCTTGCGCTGGCACGCGGCGAAAATGCGGCCGTCATGATGAGTTACTGGGCGTGGCACGCGCTTTGCTAGGCTATTCCTCATGCCTCTCGATACGGTCCTCAGAGACACAGCCCTTGTGTACTCGCCCGACCGGGACGCCACGCTTGAGGTGTTGCACGCGTTTCGCGAAGAAGGGGTATCTGTCCGAGAATGCTACGAGCGCGCTGACCTTGAGGTGGGGCTCGCGTCCGAGCCGACGGTTCTCGTGGTTGTCGATGCGCCGTCGGCGTCGATCGCCGGAGCAATCATCGCGAGCTGGCACCAGGCGTGGCCCGCCACAAGTGGTCCACCACTCGTGATCCTCGACCGCGTGGCCGACTCAGGGCCCGATCGTGGCTGGGTCCTGTATAGCCAGGGAAATAGCAACGTCACCTTTCTCATGCAGCCAGTGCTTGAGACGACCTTGCGGACAACACTGCGCACCAGCTTGCGCTTCGCCCGGGCGCTTCGTGAGCCGGTTCAGGCAAAGATTGAGGCGGGTGCCGGAGCAGCCTCGGATAGCGCGTGGCAAGCGCTGGCACGCAGCGTGATCGACGTTGTCATGCAGATCGGTCCCGACGGTCACATCGTCTACGCCAACCGAAGCATCGAGGGAATCGAACCTCGGCGAGCACTCGGTCGGGACTGGGCAACACTCTTTCCAGCGGAGCACGCGTCGATCCTTCGCAAGAAGTTCGATGAGATTCGCCGTGGTCGACCGGCAACTTCAGTCGAGCTCGTGCTCACAGACGAGCTCGGTGAGACCCGCTGGCTCACGATTCAGCTCCGTGCCATCGAACATCCGCCCAAGGACGGGGCGCTCGCGCTGATACGGGACATCACCGAGCTCCGACGCAGCGAGGCTGCCCTACGGATGGCAGATCGACTGACCTCACTGGGCACGATGGCGGCCGGCGTTGCCCATGAGATCAACAACCCTCTTGCCTCGGTGATCGCTAACCTTGAGCTTGCGCGCGAGGACCTGCGAGCGCTGCCTGCGTCCGACACGAATACTCGTCTGACAGTTGCGCTGCGCGACGCAACAGACGGTGCGCGGAGAATCCGGAGCACCGTACTCGACCTCAAGGTGTTTTCGCACAGTGAAGAATCCGTCGCACGTCCGATCGACGTTGCGCGCTGCGTGGAGTCGTGCATGCGGCTGGCGTGGAACGTCACACGTCACCGGGCAAGGTACGTCAAGGACATCCCAAGCAGCATCGCGCCCGTAAGCGGCAACGAGGCACGCATCGGACAGGTGTTTCTCAATCTACTGATCAACGCGGCCCAAGCGATTGAGCCTGGCAGAGCGGACCAGAACGAGATTCGGGTTTCTGCGCGCAATGAGGGATCGATGGTGATCATCGAAATCGCCGACACTGGTCATGGCATTCCTCCGGAGGTCCTCGCGAGGCTCTTTACCCCGTTCTTTACGACAAAGTCAGTGGGCGAGGGAACCGGGCTTGGCCTCTCCATCTGCCAGCGAATCGTGAGCGACATGGGTGGTCGCATCGAGGTGACAAGTGAAGTTGGCGCGGGTAGTAAGTTCACCGTCCGACTCCCCGCGACAAGTCAACCAGTGTTGGAAAGCATGGCAGATCACGACTCATCGTCGATGCCACGGGTTGCAGGAGGCCGCGTGATGGTCATCGACGACGAGCCTGCCGTGATCAGCGTGATTGAACGCGCGCTCCCACTTCACAAGATCGTAAGCTTCAGTGGCGCGGAGGCGGCGCTGGCAGAGCTACGACAGTCTCCTCAGCCGTTTCCCCTCATCCTCTGCGACCTGATGATGCCGCAACTTACCGGAGAGGAGTTTCTGCGTACGCTCAGAAGCGAGCTCCCCGCGCAGGCAGAACGCGTCGTCCTGATGACAGGTGGCGCGGTCACGGTTTCTTCGCAGCTCTTCCTGAGCAGTCCGGGTGTTCGAAGCATTGCAAAGCCGTTCTCGGTGCGCGCCCTCCGGCAGATCATCGAGGAATACCTTGGATGACTCGCATGCGCCTTTCGTGGCGCGAGGGCGACGGAGCCGCGCCTGCGTCGATGCGGTCGTCAGCGTCGGCGGAGCCCTCCTCGCGGGTGGCTGTGAATCGGAGGCTCCGGAATGGGAGGCGCCGAATTGGCCGGCGGTGTACGAGGGTCCACACCTTCGGCTGCACGCGGATCCAAGTAGCGATGCGCCCGTCTGCCTCGGCAGCGCCATCAGCCTCGATCTTCATACACGCGATGTCGCGGCCTCTCTTGAGATCCCCTCAGAGCGTCCAGTGGAGGCCTATCTTGGATCGCTCGAGTATGTCGGTACCTGTGAAGGGGCGCTGGGCTGCACGATTGACGGCGTCGCGACCGGCGAAGCCGGGGTGATCCGCCACGAGATCGTACACAGCATTCACCAGAGGTGGGGTACGCACTCCGACGCGCTCCTGGCCGAAGGGCTTGCGTGTGGTCTTGAGGGCCCCCCGGTTCAAAGGTCGGACGCACCATCGGCATACGTCGGTCTCTCGTACGAGGAGGCGCACCCCTGCGACGTCGGTTCACCCTTTGTCCGGTGGCTCCTCATGACGCGGGGTGCGGACGACCTGCAGAGCCTCTACGTGCGGTCCGATTACGCAGCCGGACAAGCGTCGGCTCAACTTGCGTATCGCGACGTCTTCGGGACAACCTTGGACGAACTCGAGCGCGACTATCTCGGTTCGGCGCCACTGGCATTCCCGTCGCAGGATTGCGCGGAGCTTGAAGAGATCGAATGGCGCGGGCCCAGAGCATTGGCACGAGCCGATCTCGATTGCTCCGAAGCGACAACCCGCGGCCCCATTCCCTCAGAAGCCTACTCACACACTCCGTCGATGTACGCCGCGTTTCGATTGCGCATCGATGTCGCGGGCATGTATCGCGTCCGTCCTTCCCCGGATACGATCTGGAATGTACGGCCGTGCCTTGATCGTCCAACCTGGGATGTAGAATTGGCGGCAATGATTGCCACGTTCGAACTTGAAGAAGACGACCTTCCAATGGAGAGCGGTTCGGCGGAGATGCGCCTCGTGCCCGGGAGCTATCGCGTGATCGTGGGTAGCGTCGGACTCATGCCTCGCTCGGTCCTCATTGCCGTCACTCGTCCAGAATCCGCGGCGCCATAGTTCGGTGCACGTCGAAGGCTGCAAAGGCGCCATCGGAGCGATGCACTACGCTCGCGGCCGCGCTGCTATCAACGGTTTGGCATGTCGCTTCGAAGTCGCGGTCGCATCGACTACGAATCTGCACGCCGTGAGCCGAGTGTTCGGCAGCGCTTGTAAAGGTGCGAGCGCTCCATCCCCAGGCTCCGCGCCGTCTCTGCCATGTTCCCGCCGTGGTGAGAGATCGCCGCCTCAATGAAGTACTTCTCTGCCGCGTCGAGGTAGTCCTTCAGCCGCAGGCCGGGCTCGTAGGACGGAGCCTCGCCGTACATGTGACTTGCTCCGGATGGTTTTTTTAGCGTTGCCGTGGAGTCGGACGGTCCGACAGCGTTTGGGACGCCGTCAGTCCTGATTTGCAGCCCGTTCGTCTCCGAGCTGCGTGTGCCTGTTCGAGCACCGCGAAGTGCACGATCGACATCGGCACCCGTCACCTCGGGCTTCTCGATGAAGACCGCGATTCGTTCGATGATGTTGCCGAGCTCTCGGACGTTGCCAGGGTAATCGTGTTCCGTGAGGCGTCTCAGAGCTTCGTCAGAGATCTGCCAGGACGTTGCACCCCCGGGCACGGGCTGCCGAGCAAAGAAGTGAGTCGCAAGCAGCGGAATGTCGGTCTTCCTCTCGCGCAGTGGGGGCACGGAGAGTTCAATCACCGCGAGTCGGTAGTAGAGATCCTCTCGAAAGGTGCCTTTCTCAACCATCGCCTGGACGTCGCGATTCGTGGCCGCGACGACCCGTACATCTACGCGCCGTGGGACCCCGGCGCCGACAGGCTCGATCTCGCCCTGCTGCACGGCCCGCAAGAGCTTGACCTGCATCGCCGGTGGCATATCGCCCACCTCATCCAAGAAGAGCGTGCCCCCATGCGCGAGCTCGAACTTGCCCTTTCGTGCCGTGACGGCGCCGGTAAATGCGCCCTTCTCATGCCCGAATAGCTCACTCTCGATCAGCTCGGCCGGCACCGCGCCACAGTTGAGCATCACGAAGGGCGCACCGTTGCGGACCGAGCCGCGATGAATCGCCTGCGCGACCAGATCCTTGCCGCTGCCGTTCTCCCCCGTAATTAGGACCCGGGCCAGGCTTGCGGCCGCGCGGGCGACCATCGAACGCAGCGTCAGCATGGAGGCGTGTTCTCCGAGGATCTCGACCTCCGGGGTACCGACCTCCTGGCGCGACGCCGAGCCTGCGGACTTGGAAGCCGCGGTCGACTCGCTCCGGCCTCTCAGCGCTTGCTGGACCGCGAACTCCAGGCGCGAGGCAGGGACCGGCTTCTCAAGGAAGTCCAAGGCCCCGTGTCGGACGGCTCGGACAGCCGTCGCAACGTCGGCCGCCCCCGACATCATCAGAATCGGCGCATCGACGCCCTCCTGCCTCAGGGCACGCATCGTGGCGAGCCCATCACTCCCCGGCATATGGACGTCGAGCAGGATGAGCTGCGGTCGCTCGCGCTGGGCGATTGCGATGCCCTCCTCAGCGTTGCTCGCGATGATGACGTCGTATCCCGCCCTCGCGAGTACCCGCGACATTCCGCCGAGCAGGGCGACCTCGTCGTCGACGAGTAGGATGCGGGCCTCTGCCACGAAAGTGACGGTGGCATAGCGGCGCCTGAGCCGCAATGGGCGAAACTAGGTAATGTTCGAGGGTGTCAATTGTTTCCGTTGCAGCGATGTGCTGCGAGTTCGCGCAATACGAGTGGGTTGGTGTGTCGGGGCTGCGAGCGCCCGAACAGCAGGCGTGGCCGGTCCTCAAGGCTCAGAATCGCGCGTCAGATTCGCTCAGGGATGTGATTGCGCGAATACCCGGAGGCGGAGAATCTCTCCTGTTATCTGTCGCAAGGTGAGACTCTGCAGAAGAGTTGACGCGCCTGCATCGCCTGGGACGTCTGTGGTCCCGCAAGCTGTTCCTGCATCGCGGCGCATCGGGGTGTGTTTCACGCAATTCGCACGTCGGAGAGCACTTTCCGTCGAGGCCGCCGCCGGCCGTGGCGAGTCACGAATCATGGCGCTGTCTCGGACGCCATTGGCGTGCCGAACGGGTTAATTCGCGTGTCTCACCCAACCCTCGGGCTCATGCGATCCAGTACCTCTCGCACCCTGCGTGTGAGCGACGTCGGCGTCAGCGGCTTTTGGAGGTAGGCCACTCCAGAATCGAGCAGGCCGTGCAGCAATGCTGCGTCATCCGTGTAGCCCGACATGAATAGGACCTTGATCGACGGCCGCTGTGCGCAGATTCGCTCCGCGATCTGGCGTCCGCCCATCAAGGGCAGCACCAGGTCGGTCAGCAAGAGATCGATACGCGCGCCGTGCTGCTCCGAGATCAGCAACGCCTCGCCTCCATTCGCCGCCTCCAGGACCAGATAGCCATTCTTGCGAAGGATGGTTCGCGCGACGGCCCGCACATCTGAATCGTCCTCGACGAGTAAGATCGTCTCCGTCCCCCTTGTGGGGAAATGACTCGAAGCTCCCGGCACTTCCGTCGCAGGGGACAGTTCACGGGGGAAGTAGAGCCTAAAGGTCGTCCCCTGACCGACTTCGCTGTAGACCCAGATGTGACCGGCGAGCTGCTTCACGATGCCAAATACAGTGGCCATCCCCAGCCCCGTGCCCACGCCCGCACCCTTGGTCGTGAAGAAGGGCTCAA
>CAZVEM010000189.1:0-11868 GCA_964626165.1 uncultured Nannocystaceae bacterium | reverse complement strand
CCAAACTGGAGGCGGGCTGGCCGGCGCGTCGCCTCACCGAGCTACTGCCCCACCGCTGGAAAGAGCTCCGCGCAGGCGAGCTTGCCACGGCTCCGCCCGACACGGGGTGAGGCTGGCTATAAGGCGTTTACTTCTCTACACGGGAAACGCATCAGGCGATCTCGGTGCCCACCTCGCACCCGGACACTGAGGGATCCCCTCATCGGCGCGGGTGAGCGGGAAGGTAAGTGCTCGTGATCACATGACCTTTGCTCAGGCGCGGGGTCGGGAATTTTCATCTGCCGCGGGAGGTCTCGATGGACATGCTTGCTCCCAGAGCTTCGTCCACGAGTCGTCACAGGCCGCAGGTCAACAAGTCCACGACGCGCCAGTCGCGGTCGCCTCGACGACTGCGGCGCTCGTCCTCGGGTGCGGGGAAGGCACGCAAGCGCACGCGTCGTCGCGCGCCCCGTGAGCCAAGGCTGCGCGAACGGGCTCGCCGTCAACGCCAACGTCATCGATCCTTGCGCTGAGGTATGACGGCACAAGACACCCGAGCCCTCGTCCGCTCGCTCATCGGAGACGACGTGCACGCGAAACGTGTCGCCTCGCTCGGCGCTGCGGTCAACGGAGTGATGAGCGCGGCGAGCTTGTCGGTCTGCGCGATCGGTCGCGCGCTGGCCGAGGAGTATGAGTTGGACGCCAAGCACGCGACCAAGCAGGTCGATCGACTGCTGAGCAATGTCAAACTCGACGTCGACCAGCTGAGCATTCGCTACGCTCGTTCGATCGTCGGCCTGCGCAAGGACATCGTGGTGGCCCTGGACTGGACCGACTTCGATAAGGACGACCACACGACGCTCATCTGTGGCTTGGTCTCGTCGCATGGCCGCGCGCTGCCGCTCATGTGGAAGACGGTCCTCAAGTCGACACTCAAAGACCGGCGCAATCAGCTTGAGACTGAGCTGATCGAGCGGATGCATACTGCATTGGACTCCGATGTGACCGTAACGCTCCTCGCCGATCGTGGGTTTGGAGCTGCGAATCGCTATGCACAGCTCGATCTGCTCGGTTGGCACTACGTGATTCGCTTCAAGGAGGGGACGCTGGTCACGAGCGCCGATGGCGAGACTCGGAAGGCCAAAGAGTGGCTCAAAGGCCGCGGTCGCCCCGTGATGTTGGTCGGTGCGACCGTGACCAAGAAGGCATACGACGGCGGTGGTGTTGTCGTCGTTCATGCCGCCAAGATGAAGGACCCTTGGTGCCTCGCGTTCCGCGTTCCTGCAGGCACACCTGCGTCTCGGATCGTCGAGTTGTACGGCAAGCGCTTCAAGATTGAGGAAACGTTTCGGGACACAAAGGACTCGAGGTTCGGCATGGGATGGCAGCGACGCGAACGCGCTCGCCTGCTCGCCGCGATCGACTGATTTTCATCGCTGCTCTCGCGCAAGTCCTGCTGACGCTCCTTGGCGCAGCGGCGGAGGCGGTTGGTTTCGACCGAAAGCTGAAGGTCAACACGAGCACGAAGCGGACTCACTCGCTTCTGTTCCAGGGCACGTACTGGTACGGCCGCATTCCTCGTCTCTTCGAGGACGACCTGGTCATCTTGATGCGCAAGTACGAGGAGGTGCTGCGGGAACATCAACTCATCACCGATGTGTTCGGTGTCATCTGAGAATGAGGGGATAGATCAGGGGCATCGCCATGGGCACCGGTACGGACGTTGCCATGGAGAGCGCCGGCGTAACGCTGGTGAAGGGCGACCTGCGGGGAATCGTCCGAGCTCGCCGTCTGTCACGCGCGACGATGGGCAACATCAAGCGGAACCTGTTTTTCGCCTTTGCGTACAACGCGGCCGGAGTGCCCGTTGCCGCCGGCGTGCTGTACCCGATCTTCGGGGTGTTGCTCAGCCCGATGCTCGCCGCCGCAGCGATGAGCCTGAGTTCGGTATCCGTGATCGGGAACGCTCTTCGACTCAAGCGGGCGCAGATCTGACGGGGTCGGGCGCCGACGGGCACGGCTTGGGTCGTCATTGCTCGGCGGACTTCGGTCCCCGCTCCGCGCCGGTGGAGGTCGGCACCTTTCCGCCCGTCGCAAGTTCGAGTTCGCTTCGCGCGACCCAGTAGTCGCGCACGGCCTCCACGTACTCGCGCCGGGCCTCGATCTGATCGGACCGCGTTTCGAGAAGTTGGTACGTGCCGATGAGCATTGCGTTGTACTGCTCCATGGTCAGCTTCGCTATCGCTTCGGTTCTGGGCAGAACCGTGCTGCGGTAGTAATCCACCTTCCTATGCGCGGCGACGAGTTCCTCGCGGTGAAGTCGGATCTCCGAGCGGGCCGTGATCGCCTTGTGCTGGAGTTGGTGCTGAGCCTGTCGAAGGTACGCCCTGATCCGTGCGAAGTCGGCGTGGCCCGGGTCGAAGATCGGTAGCTCCAACGAAAGCCCAGGACCGAGGACCCACTCGTGTCCAGCGTCGTCCCCGACCTCGTTGCGAGCGACGAAATCGCCGTCGATCTGCGGAATGAGTCCCCGCCGCCGCAGCTGGAGTGCGTACTCCACCGACTCGACCTCGAAGCGCGCGGCCGACAGGTCGAGGCGGTTGGCCATCCCGACTTCTTCGAGACGGCGCAAGTCGGTATCCGACGGCAGTGCCTCATCGAGCGGATCGGCGAACGACCACGACACGTCCTTGCCCCACAGCCCGAGAAGTCGGTTCAGGTCCTCGCGTGCCACCACGGCCGCGATGGTCGCGTCCGCCAACTCGACTCGCGCTTCGTCCAGCCCCGCCGCGAACAACTCGCGGTCAAGCGGCGTGATGTTGCCTGCGTCGAGCTGCCGGCGTGCAAGCTCGTCGGCCACCTCCGCGGCCTGCGCCAGCGCGCGCTGGAGTTCAACGGTCACCTCGGCGGCTTGCGCCATGAAAAACGCCTTCTTCACGTCCCGGACCAGTCTCAGACACTCGTGTCCGACGGTGACGATCGCGTGTCGAAGCCGACTCTTGGCGAGGCGGCGCTGTGCCGGGATCAAGAATACGCTCAACAGGCTCTGCGACAGCGACAGGCCGCCTCCAAGACCGTTGCCCCTGGTCGAGAGAACGAGGTCGCCTGCGATGACCGGGTTCCGCAGTAGTCCCGCCTGTACCAGGTCTGCTTGGGCGCCCCCAAGCTCTTCGAGGACGGCCTGGAACTCCCGGTTGTTAAGCACGGCGATCTGTAGCGCGCGGTCGAGCGTCAACGGCTGAGACTTAAGGGTATCGACCCGAGCGCGTACCTGCGCTCGACTCTCGTCGTCCGGCCTATCTGAGACGGCAGCTCGAACTTCGGCGCGATCCTGGATAACCTCTCCGACTTCGCGTCGTGCGCTGGTGGGTTGCACTGAAGCGCAACCCACGAGGGGCGCAAACACGAAAAGCGGTAGCTTGTAACTTGTCATGGCGTCTCCTTTGGCATCTTGTGGTTCATGGGCATCTTCATCGGTTCGGGCTGCTCGTCGACCGCTTTCTTGGCAGGGGCCTCCTTGCTCGTCTTGCCGTGGTGATGCTCGTGCCCAGTGGGGGCCTGCAGCTTGGCGCCCTCGAACGCCGAAGATTCGTAGACGTTCACGGTCGGCTCATAGACCGTCGCCGTCGCCGTCGGTGCAGCAGCATCGTGAGCAGGCGGTTCCGGGGGGAGACGGTGGTGACACGCGGTCGTCGCGAGGACCCCAAACGAGAAGAACAGTGCGCCACCCCCGCGATACATTGGGTCAAACCTTGATTCCGTCACGGATCATGTCCTCCGTTCTCGCCAGCTCAGCGACGGTTCCGGGGGGATTGCGGTACCAACCCGGGTCCTTGTTCTCGGAACCGATGTCTTCGTCGCGTACCTTTACGATCGTGAACATGCCGCCCATCGTGATGTAGTCGAACGGGCCTCGGGCCCCGACCATAGGGATGCTATTGCCGGGCACTGGCATCCCCATATCTGCCATGTCGCCCATGCCCTCTTGGCCCATTGACATGTAGCCCGGGATCAGATGACCGGCGCGCTTGTCCATGTCGCCCGTATCCACACCGATCATGTTGGGAAGCTCGTGTCCCATCTGATTCATGACATGATGAGTCATGTGACAGTGCATCGCCCAGTCGCCCGGCTCGTCCGCGACAAACTCCACGTCGCGTGTACTCCCAACCGGGACTAACACCGTCGTCTCCGGCCACTGCCCTGCAGAAGGAATCGCCCCTCCGTCGGTCGCGACGATCTTGAAGTAGTAGCCGTGCAGGTGGATCGGATGGTGATCCATCGCGCTCAGGTTGCCGAACCTAATGCGGACGCGATCTCCCTTTCGGCACACCAGCGGGGCCGTACCCGGGTACGCCTTTGCGTTCATCGTCAGGATGTTGAAATCTGTCATCTCGTTCGGGTCGGGGCGCTTCGCGCCGGGAACTATTTTCCACTCGCTAAGCATGATCACGAAGTCACGGTCCACGCGATAGCCATCCGGCGGCTGACGTGGGTGGACAACGATCATTCCGATCATGCCCATCGCCATCTGCGTCATCTCGTCGTGGTGCGAGTGGTACATGAACGTTCCTGACTGCTTGAAGGTCCACTCATACATGAACGTCTCGCCCGGTGCGATGGAACGCTGGTTGAGCCCACCGACGCCGTCCATCCCATTGGGCAAAAAGATCCCGTGCCAGTGAACGCTCGTCGGCGCACCGAGCTTGTTTGTCACGTAGATGCGAACACGGTCACCTTCAACCGCTTCGATGGTCGGTCCATGCACGCGTCCATTGTAGCCCCAACACAGCGCACGCAGGCCGGGGGCGAATTCGTGATCTACCTCCTCGGCGATGAGGTGGTAGATCTTGACGTCGTCCACGACCTTCCACGGCAGCGTCGCTCCGCCGGGGGTGAGCGTCGGCTTGTAGTCGCGGCCTGGCCTGCCTGGAGGACGCCCCCGTCCGCTGCCTCCGCTGTAGCTCGGTTCCCATCGCCGGTCTCCGGACGCCGCTTTCGCACTGTTGGTCGTGAGGGCAACTGCCGCCCCAGCAATGGCCGCGCCGGCCACAACGGCCTCTCGCCTCGTAAACTTGTTCGTACTCATGAGTTTCCTTGTTTTTGGTTGGTGTTGGGTTTCTGCACGAATCTGGTCCAGGATGAGAGCAGCTCAGCGGCTCCGGCTGCGTCACGATGAAGGCTTCGGAGCTCCATCGATGTCACAGGCTTGGGGAGTTGGTTATGCACGAGTCCGGGTCTGAGGGATCCCCTCATCGGCGCGGGCGAGCGGGAAGGTAAGTGCTCGTGATCACATGACCTTTGCTCGGGCGCGGGGTCGGGAATTTTCATCTGCCGCGGGAGGTCTCGATGGACATGCTTGCTCCCAGAGCTTCGTCCACGAGTCGTCACAGGCCGCAGGTCAACAAGTCCACGACGCGCCAGTCGCGGTCGCCTCGACGACTGCGGCGCTCGTCCTCGGGTGCGGGGAAGGCACGCAAGCGCACGCGTCGTCGCGCGCCCCGTGAGCCAAGGCTGCGCGAACGGGCTCGCCGTCAACGCCAACGTCATCGATCCTTGCGCTGAGGTATGACGGCACAAGACACCCGAGCCCTCGTCCGCTCGCTCATCGGAGACGACGTGCACGCGAAACGTGTCGCCTCGCTCGGCGCTGCGGTCAACGGAGTGATGAGCGCGGCGAGCTTGTCGGTCTGCGCGATCGGTCGCGCGCTGGCCGAGGAGTATGAGTTGGACGCCAAGCACGCGACCAAGCAGGTCGATCGACTGCTGAGCAATGTCAAACTCGACGTCGACCAGCTGAGCATTCGCTACGCTCGTTCGATCGTCGGCCTGCGCAAGGACATCGTGGTGGCCCTGGACTGGACCGACTTCGATAAGGACGACCACACGACGCTCATCTGTGGCTTGGTCTCGTCGCATGGCCGCGCGCTGCCGCTCATGTGGAAGACGGTCCTCAAGTCGACACTCAAAGACCGGCGCAATCAGCTTGAGACTGAGCTGATCGAGCGGATGCATACTGCATTGGACTCCGATGTGACCGTAACGCTCCTCGCCGATCGTGGGTTTGGAGCTGCGAATCGCTATGCACAGCTCGATCTGCTCGGTTGGCACTACGTGATTCGCTTCAAGGAGGGGACGCTGGTCACGAGCGCCGATGGCGAGACTCGGAAGGCCAAAGAGTGGCTCAAAGGCCGCGGTCGCCCCGTGATGTTGGTCGGTGCGACCGTGACCAAGAAGGCATACGACGGCGGTGGTGTTGTCGTCGTTCATGCCGCCAAGATGAAGGACCCTTGGTGCCTCGCGTTCCGCGTTCCTGCAGGCACACCTGCGTCTCGGATCGTCGAGTTGTACGGCAAGCGCTTCAAGATTGAGGAAACGTTTCGGGACACAAAGGACTCGAGGTTCGGCATGGGATGGCAGCGACGCGAACGCGCTCGCCTGCTCGCCGCGATCGACTGATTTTCATCGCTGCTCTCGCGCAAGTCCTGCTGACGCTCCTTGGCGCAGCGGCGGAGGCGGTTGGTTTCGACCGAAAGCTGAAGGTCAACACGAGCACGAAGCGGACTCACTCGCTTCTGTTCCAGGGCACGTACTGGTACGGCCGCATTCCTCGTCTCTTCGAGGACGACCTGGTCATCTTGATGCGCAAGTACGAGGAGGTGCTGCGGGAACATCAACTCATCACCGATGTGTTCGGTGTCATCTGAGAATGAGGGGATAGATCAGCCCGACCAGTGATCGTCCCTGCTTATCTTCTTTGCCATCGATCGCGCCTTTCAAACCACGAAGCGTGGAAGCGCAGCGAGGCGCGCTATCGGAACGTGCCTCATTGAGTAGGCCCACGTGCGTACCTGTCGAACGTGCCCTGGCTCTCGAAGTAGAGCGTCCTTCCGTCGGCCGTCCTCCCGATGACAGCGCTAGCTTTGTCGACCGTGTTTCCGCTCACGGGATCGGTCGACACGCGCGAAGACGGATCACTTCCGAGGCGTCCTTTACACATCTCGCAGCACCCGTAGTACGTCCGCCCCTCCACTTCGATCGGGATCTGCGGCCGCTCCATGAACTGATTGTTCACCATGCACACGAGACTGCGGTCAGTGACGAGCGTGAGCGACGACGCCGACGTGTCTGCCGAGCGCTCATGGTCCTGCGGCGCGGATGCCGGCTGCGCGGATGTGTTCGTCGTTGCGTAGGCGCTCGTTGCCTGACTGGCGTCCTTGGTCTCGCACCCGAGCACGAGCCCAAGGAGCGCAACGGCTGCCGCGATTGGTCTGATTCCAGTCATGGTTGTTGTGGTCCTTTCAGTGCTCATGGTGATGGTCGCTCGGGTGTCCACATCCCTGGTCGCTGGTACGTTTGAAGACCAACGTGAGGGGCGCACCCGCTGCGGCATCGATCGAGCTGGGCTCGTAGCCCTGGCCCGTGACCGTCAAGGCTACGCGCGCGCTGGATTGCGCCGGGGTTGCGGTCTCCGCCGACTCCCCCTGAACCGCGCTTTCGGCCTTGGTGGAGTTGCATCCTGAGGCGACGAAGAGGGTGATGGTGAAGATGCCAGCGGCCACTTTTATGGGAACCTCCATGCAAGTTGCCCATGCACACACCGTGCCACCACGATAAAGATCGACAAATATCTTTATTTACAGTCGTTTATTCGGAAGACCTAGCCGCCACCTCCAAGCAGGGTGGTCCTGAAGGTCTCAAAGTAACCGATCGGGTTACTTCTTGCCTGCGTCGGCCGCGTGGACCCTGAACGCAACGGCATCCACGCCGTGCTTTCTGAGCAGCCGGTAGAAGCTCTCCCGCTCCACGCCGGCCTGATCTGCAGCCTCGGCGACTTGACCCTCAAAGCGGTGCATCAGGGCTTCCAAATAACGTTTGCCCACGTCAGCCCGGCCGCGCTCCACCGCCTGGGCCCAGGTACACAGCGATAGCGATGGATCTTCCTCGGTGCCGTGGATGCCTCGGAGCACCTCGGGAGGCAGATCAACAACGCTGATGTTTTCATCACGGGTGACCACGCAGGCACGTTCGACAGCCGAACGAAGCTGACGGACATTGCCAGGCCAATCGAATGCCATGAGCGCCTCGAGAGCTGCCGGCGCGAAACCCTTGATGCTGCGCCCGCGGGTGCGTTCCGCCTGCAGCCGCAGGAAGTGGTGCGCCAAAAGCTCAATGTCGTCTCTTCGATCGCGAAGCGGCGGGAGGTGCACTAGCGCTACATTGAGGCGATACCAAAGGTCCTCGCGAAACGTGCCGCTTTGGACCATGGCTTCGAGATCGCGATGCGTGGCGGCAATGAGCCGAACGTCGACGGGACGTTCCTTCGAATCCCCAACGCGGCGGATCGCGCGCTCTTCCAGAGCGCGGGTGAGTTTCGCTTGCAGCGACGGCCGCATGTCGCCGATCTCGTCGAGGAAGAGGCTGCCGCCGTCCGCCTCTTCAAACAGGCCCTTGCGTTCGGCGGTCGCGCCTGTGAACGCCCCTTTCGCGTATCCGAATAGTTCGCTCTCCAGCAGGTCGGCAGGCACCGCCGCACAGTTGAGCGCAACGAAACGCCTCGCAGAGCGAGGAGACAGCTCGTGAACCGCTCGCGCGATCCGTTCCTTGCCGGTGCCGGTCTCCCCTAGGAGGAGCGCCGTGGCGTCGCTGTCGGCGATGCGTTTGATCAGGTCCGCGAGGTCCTGCATCGTGCGCGACCGGGCGATAACGCCCGGAAGCACTTCCGTTTCTCCCTCCGCGTCGGGGTGCGCTGAAGCGGCCCGAGCGAGTGCCCGCAATAGCACTGCCCGCGCGGCATCAGGTTCGAATGGCTTGGTCAGGTAGTCATAGGCACCGAGCTTGAGCGCCTCGACCGCCGTGCCGACAGTGGCATAGGCCGTCATCAGGACGAACTCGGCTTGGGGCCGAAGACGGCGGCAAGCCCGGAGCACGTCGAGGCCGTCCATGTCGGGCATCTTCAGGTCGCAGAGCACGACGTCCACCGGCTCACTTGCGAGCACGCGCAGCGCATCCGCGCCGTTCTCCGCGGTACGGACGGTCGCGTCCTTCTTCATGACCTTGGCCATGAGACGGACCATGTTCCTCTTGTCATCGACCACCAGGAGGGTGCAGCGCCGGCTACTCATCCTTCCTCACCCCGCGCCTCGACCGGGCGACTAGGCCGCGAGGTCCGTGCGTGTTTCTCTGGCAGGCAGACCCGGAAAATTGTCCCTGGCGCAGGCTTTTCCACCACGTCGATCGTGCCGCCGTGGGCTCTCACGATCCCCTGACAGACCGCCAACCCCAAACCACTGCCGCCTCGCCGCTTGGAGAAGAACGGCTCGAAGATGTGTGCGCGATCCTCTCGCGCCACGCCCGGGCCGGTATCCTCGACTTCGATCTGATACTGAGCGCCGACGAGCTGGCCTTGAAGCAGCACCATCGCGTTCGGGGGTGATGCCTGGTCGGCGTTCGCGAGAAGGTTGAGCACAACTTGTCTCAGCCGTGCACCGTCCGCCTCGACGGTCGCGTCCTGCGCCGACACCTCGACGTGTGATCCGTTCGAAGCGTTTCCGCTCTGAAAGCGCGTGGCAGTCTGTTCTAGGAACTCACCCATGTGGACGCGGTCGATCGAGAGTTCTCCCGTTCGAGCGTACGAAAGCAGGTCGTCAGCGATGCGTTGGCAATGGCCAGCTTCCTCGTCGAGGATCGCGATCTCGTCGCGGAGCGTCTCGCTGTCTTCTTCTGGACTCATCGTCTTCAGGTAGCCGCGAATGATGCCGATGGGGTTGTTGAGCTCATGAGCTACGCCGGCCGCAAGCTGGCCGATCGCCGCCATGCGCTCGCTTTGCACCAGTCGCGCTTCACGGCGAGCAAGCTCGTCGGCCATGTGATCGAACGCGTCGCCGAGCGCCGCGAGCTCGCCTTTGCCGACCCGGCCTACGCGCTCTTCGAAGTTGCCGCTACCGAAACGCTGCGCCGCCTGCGTAAGAGTGAGCAGCGGCTTGAGCACGGCAGCCCTCAGACGCAGCGTAAAACCGATCGAGAGGATCACGATTAGCCCCGCACACAGTCCTCCTGCCAGCAGCCCCAATCGCGTGGAGTTCGTCGCGAGCACGTGCGCGTGCGCCATCTGCGAAGTGGTCACGAGAGCCAAAGCGTCTGCGTGCTCAGCGGCCACTTCTCCGAGCGCTTCGATCTCGCGGTGAACCTTGCGCACTTCTTCCAAGTCCCCGCGCCGCGCTGCCGGCAGTGCCGACTCCATGAGCAGGTCGTGCATTCGTTGTGTCTTTTCGCCGAGCGCCTCCAGGCGGTGGCGTTCCTGCGCCGGAACCCGCGAGGAGAGCTGCTGGATCTGTGTCCGAATACGATCCCGAAAGTCCCCGTAGTGGTCGAGGTGGGAGTCGTCTGCCTCGATGACGGTGTGGGCGATCTGGATCGACAGCTCCCTCACCGAGGTGGCGAGCGAAAGACCCTGGCGGATGGACGCCTCGTCGTGGCGCATGGACTCCACGAGGCCGGACACATCGTAGATGATGCTCAGCAGCATCGCGCACATCCCCACGGCGACGACACTGACGGCCCCGAATCCGAAAGCCATTTGCCGCGCAATGAAGCGCGACGAGTCGTCACTCGTTGGTCTGGCCGCCATCTTTCCTCCAACGTGCATCTGCAGCACGCGCGCCAACGCCGCTCACCCGAAGTTTTGGGCGTAGGCGTTCGTCTGGGCTCACGTCGAGTAACTTCATCCGATCCTTTGTAACCGAAGCAACCACGCGCGCCAACCCTCTCGCGGCGCAAAGTTTCGGAATTCACAGGTTCTGTCTGGAACCGTGTAGTTGGCACGGTCCGTGCTAAACAGCTGGGCATGGAGGCCTTCATGGCGGCTGAATCAAAGCACGTGCCGGCGACCGCGGCCACGGATCCCGTTTGCGGGATGTCGGTCCGGAAGGATACCGAGCACCGCCGCGAGCACGCGGGGTCGACGGTCTTGTTCTGCAGCGGCCGATGCGCCGAGAATTTCGACGCTGAACCAGTGCGCTTCTCCACCACCGCGTCGGCCGAACACGGTCACCGGGGAAAGGCACAGGATTCACGCTCGCGACAGGGTGTCTACACTTGCCCGATGCACCCGGAGGTCGCCCAGGACAAGCCGGGGGACTGCCCGAAGTGCGGAATGAGTCTCGAGCTAGCGGGCCTGCCCCCCGGCCATAGTGGAGGCGAGTGGACCTGCCCGATGCACCCGGAGGTCGTTCGGGACGCACCAGGTGACTGCCCCATCTGCGGGATGGCGCTGGAGCCGAAGGCTCCCGTGGCGGGCGAGGAGGACAACGCCGAGCTGCGCGACATGACGCGTCGCTTCTGGTTCGCGGCCGCCCTCTCCGTTCCGCTGCTCGCGATCGTGATGCTCGACATGCTGCCCGGGCGCCCCATCTCCGCGGCGCTGCCTGGGCGCGTTCGGTCGTTCATCGAGTTCGGTCTCGCCGCGCCCGTGTGCCTGTGGTCGGCATGGCCGTTCTATGTGCGTGCCATCCGTTCAATTCGGAACCGAAGCCTGAACATGTTCACGCTGATCGGTCTCGGCGTGAGCGTCGCGTTTATCTACAGCGTCGTCGCCGCCCTTGTTCCGGACGTGTTCCCGGCGTCGTTTCGCGGGCACGGCGGCGAGGTTGCGGTCTACTTTGAAGCTGCGGCGGTGATCGTCACGCTCATCCTCCTCGGCCAGGTGCTCGAGCTTAGGGCGCGCAGTCAGACGAGTGCGGCCATCAAGAAGCTATTGGGCATGGCGGCGAAGAGTGCTCGGCGAGTCAAATACGACGGATCGGAGGAGGACGTCCCTCTCGACGAAGTGTCTCCCGGCGATCGGCTGCGCGTGAGGCCCGGGGAGAAAATTCCGGTCGATGGGGTCGT
>CAZVEM010000188.1:0-11936 GCA_964626165.1 uncultured Nannocystaceae bacterium | reverse complement strand
GGTGCGGGCGGAATGTGGGCTTCATGATCTTTAGAGAAAAAGAGGGTCAGAGGTGCCGCAGCGGACGGGGGGTGTCAAGGGTGGGGTTTCGCGCGGTCTATGACCGGGTAATGGACCCGTAGTGGAATCGCTTTCGCGGGCCACGGTACCTCGTAATTCCGGGTGGGCGTCAATCCGGCCGGAACCCGTCCACCCGGCCCCGCGCTACCTTTGCCGCTCAAACAGCACGCGACGCACTCGGCCATTGGTGGCCTCCGCCCCAGTCACCTTGGCCGCGGCATCGCGGACGAAAGTGATATGCCAGCCGGAGCGGTAGATAAAGCCGTCGGCGAAGGTGGGCTCACCAGCGCCGGCCGGCCCCGGCCACATCTCGGAGGTGAGCTTGCCGTTTTCTTCCGCGAAGACCAAGGCGACGTCCAGCTCGGCATTGCGATACGTGCCGGCGTACTCGGCGAGCTCGGCGGCGGCTGGCTTGGCCGCATCTTTTGCGACATAGGTCGTGAGGCCATTCTCCGTCGTTACCCTAAGCTGGCGCGCGCGGCCCGCGGCATCGATCTCGGAAAACGCGAGCTGCGTGGAACCCGTGCGCGAAGCAAAGGTGCCGGCTCCCGTGCGCACGAGGGGACTGCCGCCACCCAGGAGCGTGCCACCTTGGGCGGTGAGGCGCATGATCTGATCGGTGCGGGTGCTGTGGTAAATGCCGGCGAAGCCGTCGACCGGGCCGCCGATTCCGAGCTCTTGCACCTGCGGCGCACTCACGCCGAGCAGGATGTGCGTGATGCCATAAGTCGCACCCGCGCCGTCGAAATCGGCCGCATTGCCCAGCACGGCGATCGCGAGGTTCTTCGTCGGGAAGCGCGTAAGATAGGTCCGATAGCCGGAGGTCGCGCCGCCGTGGCCGATCTCCGGCAGACCCGCGTAGTCGCCCACTTGCAGGCCGAGGCCATAGCGGATGGTGCGGCCATCCTTCAGTCGGGAGGGAGTCTCGAGGAGCGCGACGACCTGGCGCCATTCGTCGGTCGGCGGCCGGGCGAGACTCTCCGTCCACGCGAGCAGATCTCCGACCGTGGTGAGCACGCCGCCGTTGCCGATGAGATTGCTGTACGGGAGATCGATCCGGTACCTGCCTCCCTGGCCCTTGGCGTAACCGGTCGCGCGGCCGGGGATGACGGCCGTGAAGTCGTTGCGCCAGCGCGTGCGCCTGAGCCCGCGCGCGGCGAAGACCTCCTCGTCGCAGAACGCGCTGAACGATCGGCCGCTCACGCGCGCGACGACCTCGGCGGCCAGCACGTATCCGCCATTTGAGTACAAGTACTCGGTGCCCGGCTCGAAATTGAGCCGCTGCTGGCGGGCAAGGATGCGTACGGCGAGGGTGTTGTTCTGCGGCGAAGCGTAGGATGGGCGGCCGAGGAGGTCGTTGAGTCCGTGGATGTCGCGCACGCCGCCGGTGTGATTGAGGAGCATCCGCACGGTCACGGGCTGGTACACTGCGGAGAGCTCGGGGACGTGTTTGCGGACGGAATCGTCCAGCGAGAGCTGCCCGCGCACATGCAGGACGGCGACCGCGGCGGCAGTGAACTGCTTCGCGACGGAGCCGGACTCGGAGATCGTATCGGGCTGCAGCGGCACCGCGTGCTCGAGATTGGCCATGCCGTAGCCGCGGGCGTGGACGATCTTGCCGTCCTGCATGATGGCGGCGATCACCCCGGGGGAATCTTTTCGTTCCCAGCGTCCGAAGAGGGCGTCGATCTTGCGAAGCTGCGCGTCGTCAACCGCGCGACCGGCGACGGCGCAAAGCAAACCCGCCACCACCACTCCGCGGACCCAGGGAAGCAGGCTGGTCATTGTGAGTCCAGGGTTCCAGCAAGACGACGGGCGAGCCAGTATATTGTGCGCAGGGACAACGGGGTCATGTCATGAATCGAGATCGGGCGGACCGCCGAGCGGCTGCAACTGGGAGCGGTGTCCAGCATCAGTCCGCTCCTCCATCAACGATGCCTACCCGGCAACTCGCGAACGCTGGGCGTGAAACGCGCCGTATCTCGATTCATGACCTGACCCCTTTGGCGGAGACCCAGCAGAAAACCATCGCCTTTGCGCCCGCGCATCCCATTTCCTGCGCCCGCGTCACGCGCGATCGTCATGCCGCCGCACGATACCCCCGAAGGCCGCTGGCTGGCCGAGCACCTCGCTCCTCACGAGCCGATGCTGCGCGCGTGGCTGGCGGGGCGCTTCCCGGGACTCGCGGAGATCGATGACATCGTCCAGGACGCCTACACCCACATCCTTGCCGCCCGCGCCCGCGGCACGGAGATGCGCTCGCCGAAGGCGTTTTTCTTCGCCACCGCCCGCAATCGGGCGATCGATCACGTCCGGATGCGCGCCGCCCATCCGGCGGAATCCTTGGCGGAAAACGACGCCCTTGACGTCTTGGACGATGCCGATGGCGTCGCCGAAGCCGTCGCGCGCAACCAGGAACTCGAACTCTTGACCCAGGCCATCCAATCCCTCCCCGAACGCTGCCGCCAGGTGCTCACGCTGCGGCGGCTCTACGGGCTTTCCCAACGCGAGGTCGCCGCCCGGCTCGGCATCTCCGAAAACATCGTCGAGCACGAGGTGACCATCGGCGTGCGGAAGTGCACGGAGTTCCTCGCGCGCTTCTGGGAAAGATAGCCATGTCCTCGTCCCGTGATTTCCCGCGCCCGCAGGATTGGGCGCCCGTCGACGAAGCCGCCGCGCGCTGGATCGCGCGCCGCGATCGTGGCCTGACGCCGGCCGAGCAGGACGAGTTTCTCCATTGGCTCGCGGCCGACCCGCGACACGGCGAACGGCTCGCCCGGCACCATCGCGGCTGGAGCCAGCTGGCCCACCTGTCGCAGTGGCGGCCCGAACATGCCACCGAGCCGAATCCCGACGTGCTCGCCCCGCCCCCGCGCCGCCGGCGTCCCGCGCAGATCCTGCGCTGGGTCGTGCCCGCCACCCTTGCCGCCGCCGCGGCCCTCGTCTTCGGAGTCTTCGCCTTCCAGCAGCCGGCGCCACCGACGGCCGTCGCGCTCGAGCCCGGCTACCGCCAGCAGGTGCTCGACGACGGCTCGCTCGTGGAACTCAACCGCGGCGCCCGGCTTTCGGTCCAGTTCACCACCGCCGAGCGGCGCGTCCGGCTTGAGCACGGCGAGGCGCTGTTCACGGTGGCGAAGAACGCAGAGCGCCCGTTCATCGTGGAAGCGGCCGGCGTGACGGTCCGCGCCGTCGGCACCGCGTTCAACGTGAAGCTCGGCGCCGCCGCCGTCGAAGTGCTCGTGACCGAGGGCCGCGTGCAGCTCGATCGACCGGCCGCGCCGCTGCCGGCCGCGCCGCTGGTCGAGGCCGGGCAGCGCGCCGCCGTCCCGCTGGCCGGTCCGTCGGCCGCCGTCGCCCCCGTCTCGCGGGAGGACATCGACCGCGCGCTCGCCTGGCAGCCGAGGCTGCTCGAATTTGCCGCGACGCCCCTGAGCGAGGTCGCCGCCGAGTTCAACCGCCGCAATCGCACCCAACTCGTCGTCGCCGACGAGGCGCTGCGCGCGCTGCCCATCGGCGCCTCGTTTCGCTCCGACAATCTCGACGGCTTCGTCCGGCTGCTCGAGTCGAGCTTCGGCGTGAGAGTCGAACGCACCGAGGAAGTGATTACGCTGCGTCGCGCCCGCTGAAGCGAAGGGGCAGCTGACCCCCATCGCCGTTCCTGTTACGTTCGCATGATGGAATAATTCTTTCGGCGGAAAACGTCGCGCGTCCCGTCTTGGGCGCAAACCCGCTCGTCATGCACCTTCCCCGACTATCCCTCCTGGCCGGCGTGCTGTGCCTCGCCGGCAGCGTTTTTGCCGCCGAAGTCCGCCGCACCTTCTTCCTCCCCGCCGGCGACGCCGCGGATACGCTCCGCCAGTTCGCCCAGCAGGCCGGTCGCGAGATTGTCTTCCCTGCCGACGAAGTGCGCGGGCAGCAGACCAACCCCGTCCGGGGCGAACTGCCCGTCGCCGACGCCCTGCGCCAGCTGCTCGCGGGCACGACCCTGGTCGCGGAACTGGACCGGCAGACCGGCGCCTATGCCGTGCGCCGGGGCAGCGCTCCGCGCAAGACCGCCTCGGACGATCCGCCCCTCGACCGTACCGCCGCGCCGCGCACGTCCACCGACGCCGAAGTCGGCCGCTCGCGCCGCGCCGCCTCCGGCTCGGTCGTCACGCTCGATCCGTTCACCGTCCAGGGCTTCCGCTCCTCCCTCAGCGATGCCATCGAGGCCAAGCGCAACTCAGGGCAGGTCATGGACTCCATCACCGCCGAGGAGATCGGCCAGTTCGGCGACCAGGACGTCGGCGAGGCCATCCAGCGCATTTCCGGCGTCTCGCTCACGCGCAACAACGGCGAAGGCCAGTTCGTCTCGATCCGCGGCATGGCGCCGGATTTCACGCGCGTCGAAATCGACGGCCGCTCGACTTTCATGACCTCGGACCAGTCCGATGCCGGTCGCGCGGTTCTCCTGTCGGTGTTTTCGTCCGATCTCTACAACAATATCGAGGTCGTGAAATCGCCCACGGCTGCCGACACCGAGGGCGGCGCCGGCGGCGTCGTCCGGCTCAAATCGCCCGATCCCCTTGCCGCCGGCCGGCTGCGCTGGGGATTCAAGGCGCGCGTGATGGATGCGCAGATGCGCGACCGTCACGAACCGAACTTCGGCGGCTACTTCTCGAACGTCTTTTTCGACAAACGACTCGGCGTCCTGCTCGCCGCGACCTACGACAAGCGTGATCGGCGGCTCGACAAGGTCCAGATGGGCGATCCCGTCTGGCAGCCCCTCACCAGCACGAACCCCGCGCTCAATGGCGGCTGGTACCCCGCGCGTCTCCGGCTCGAAGCCCGCACCGGCGACCTGCCCAAGCTCAACGTGAACGCCAAGGTGCAGTTCATGGCCACCCCCGAGCTCCAGCTCTACGCCAACACCATCGTCACGCGCGAAAAGCGCACCGAGTACAAATCGCGGATCCAGGTCGAGTTCAGCAACGGCACGCTCGTCTCCGGCACGATCGACCCGGCGACGCGGACGTTCACGGCCGCCGAGTTCACCGGGCAGCAGGTCAACTACAACGACTTCGTCCGCGACACGCGCGTGCACACCACCGGTGTGACCGGCGGTCTCGTCTGGAAACCGGCCGGCTGGAAGATCGACGCCAAGGCCAGTTCGTCGGACAGCAGCGAGGACTTCGACGAGTATCAGGCCCAGGCCCGGATCGCGCGCGACGGGATCGGCGGCTACGAGCTCGGCGACGATCCGCGCACGCCCCGGCTCTACACCGCGTCCACGACGCTTCCCCCGGCTCAGGTCGCGCTGCGCGGGCTCAATGACAACAAGCGGATCACCGAGATCGGCGAGGACGAGGTGCAGCTCGACGCGAAGCGCTCGCTGCGCGGCGGTCTCGTCACCTCGGTCCGCGCCGGCGGACGCGTCGCCGAGACGGAATTCCGCCGCCGCCAGGGCGGCCCACCGAGCGCGAACATCTCCGGCATCAGCTTCGCCAACGGTGTCACCCCCTTCGTCCTCGACGGCGATTTCGGCAAGGGCCGCGGCGGCGGCGATTTTCTCACCCGCTGGCCGGAGGTCGATCCGAAGCAGCTCTACTTTCGCTACGCGCCCGCCGGTCCCGTGGTCTTCGACGATCGGAACTACTATACGACGACCGAGAAGAACAAGGCGCTCTACCTGATGGCCGACTTCCTGCAGCCGACCGGCGGCGACAGCCTCGTGCAGGGCAATCTCGGCGTCCGCGTCGTCCAGACCGACTACGTCGGCTCGGGCCGTGTCACGCTCGTGACGCCGACCCAGACCCACACGCTCGACGGCGAACCGCCGCTGCGGGCGCGTTACCGCGAACCGCTGCCCGCGCTCAACGCGACGTTTCTGCCGGAGCGCAATTCCCCCTGGCTCGTGCGCGGCGCGATCACGCGCTCGATGACCCGTCCGACCGTGAGCCAGATCAATCCCAGCACCGAAATCAACACGACCAACCGCGCGATCAGCCGGGGGAACCCCGATCTCTCCCCCTACGTCGCGTGGCAGTACGACCTGGGCGCCGAGTACTACTTCGGTCGGAAAAACTCCGGGCTCCTCGCCCTCTCCGGCTTCGCCAAGAGCGTCGAGAACTTCATCCTCCCCAACGTCACCAACGAGGACCACGCCTATCCGGCGCAGGGCGTTCCCGCGCAAAACTACATCGTCAGCACGTTCCGCAACGGTGGCGAAGCCTCGATCCATGGCGCCGAACTCAACTTCCAGACGCCGTTCACCTTCCTGCCGGGCTTCCTCCGGCACTGCGGCGTGGCGCTCAATTATACGTTCACCGATTCCGAGTTCACCGACGCCGCCGGCCGCACGTTCACGTTTCCCGGCGCCTCGCGCCACACCTACAACGCCCAGCTCTACTACGAGCGGGAGGCATTCTCGACCCGCCTCGCCTACAACGAGCGCAGCGACTACCTCGTCTCCCCGTCCGCTGCCGCCAACGGCACCAACGTCACCTACGGCCAGGGCAAGGGCCGCCTCGACTGGTCCGTGCGCTACCGGTTCAAGCGCGGCCTCCGCGTGACCTTCGACGTGATGAACCTGACCCGCGAACAGACCTACCTCTACTACGACATCCCCCAGCGGTATCAGAATTTCGAATTCGAGGGCCGCATCGTGTCGCTCGGGGTCGGTTACAGCTACTAGCGGTTTCGGCAAAGCCAGTAGCCACGAGCGCCAGCGAGTGGATCGTCCGTCAGCTCGCTGGCGCTCGCCGCCACCCTGCCATCGCCGCCGGCTCCTCCAACCCATGCTTCTTTCTTCTCTTGTGCGAACGCTCACCCTCGCCGCCGGGTTCCTTGCTACGCTGCTCCCGGCCACCGCGGCACCTGCCGCCCGGCCCAACATCATCCTGATCATGGCCGACGACCTCGGGTACGAAACCCTGAGTTGCTACGGCTCCGCGAGCTATCGCACCCCGCGGTTGGACCGGCTCGCCGCAGAGGGCCTGCAGTTCACCTACGCGTATGCCCAGCCGCTCTGCACACCGTCGCGGCTGCAGATCATGACCGGCAAGTACAATGTCCGAAACTACACCCAGTTCGGCGACATGCTGCCGAAGGAGAAGACGATCGGAAATCACCTGCGCGACCGCGGCTACGCCACTGCGATCGTCGGAAAATGGCAGCTCGGCGGCGACCGTGCCACCATCGCGGAGTTCGGCTTCGACCGCCACTGTCTCTGGTGGCTGGAACGCCGCAGTCCGCGCTACTTCGAGTTCGGCGAGTTCATCGTCGATCGCGTTCCGCGCGCCGGAAAACCCGGCGAGTACGGCCCCGACGCGATGAACGACTACGCGCTCGCGTTCATCTCGCAGCATGCCGGAAAGCCGCAGCCGTTCTTCCTCTACTACCCAATGCTGCTGACGCACGCGCCGATGTCGCCGACGCCGCGAACGATCCTGGCGGCCGAAAGCGAGAAGGCCCCGCCGAAGAAATCCCGTCCGCGCACGAAGGAGAAGCGCGACGCGGCGGCGACCACGGCCGACGACGGCGACGGCGAGCGCGGCGGCGATCCCCGCTACTTCGCCGACATGGTCGGCTACATGGACGAGCTCGTGGGCCGCGTGGTCGACCGGCTCGACGCGCTTGGGATCCGCGACAACACGCTCCTTATCTTCACCGGCGACAACGGCACCAACACGAAGGTCGCCTCACGGATGCAGGACGGCACCGTCATCCAGGGCGCCAAGGGCCGCACGACCGAGGCGGGCATGCGCGTGCCCCTGCTGGTCTCGTGGCCGGGCGTGGTCGCGCCCGGTCGGATCGACGACCGCCTCGTCGATTTCAGCGACGTCCTTCCGACGCTGTGCGAACTCGCTGGTTTCGGAACCAAGGAGATGCCACCCGGCGACGGTATCAGCCTCGCACCGCTCTTGCGGGGCGATCGCACGGGCGGCCGCGACTGGTCGTATTGTTGGTACTCGTCCGACGGCACTCCGGCCAAGGCCGCCAAGTTCGCCCGCACGATCCGGCACAAGCTCTACGCGGATGGGCGCTTTTTCGACCTCGCGCAGGATGCGCTCGAGCAGAGCCCGCTGGCCCCGCCTCAGCTGACGCCCGAACTTGCCACCGTTCGCACCCGCCTCCGCGGCATCCTCGACCGCTACGACGAGGTCGAGGCCGCGCGCTAATTCAGTTCAACCCTCTTCGTTGTAGCCGCCCAGAAACTCTTTGCGCCCATTGCACCGCTCTGCAGCGATAACCTCAGATCGACCGCTCCCCGCGGCGCACCCTTCACCCCTCGTTCGATCATTATGTTCTCCCCAACGCTCCGTCTCTCCGCAGTCGCACTGCTGCTGGCTTGCGGCGTCTTGCCTTCTGCCTCCGCCGCACGGAAGAACGTCCTCTTCCTCATCGCCGACGATCTGAACACGCTGCTCGGCTGCTATGGTGACCCGCTCGCTCGCACCCCCAACATCGACCGGCTCGCCGCCCGCGGCGTTCGCTTCGACCGGGCCTACTGCACGTTTCCGCTATGCGGCCCGAGCCGCAACTCGATGCTCACCGGCCTTTATCCGAACAGCACCGGCATCCACACCAATGCGCAGATCTTCCGCCAGTTCATCCCCGAGCGACTCAGCCTGCCACAGGCGTTCCGGCTCGAAGGCTACCTCGCCGGCCGCATCGGAAAACTCTACCATTACGGTGTCCCCAACTCGATCGGTACCGACGGACACGACGACCCCGCCTCGTGGGAGCTCGAGCTGAACCCCGCCGGCGTCGACCGCATGGAGGAGCACGCGGTGATCAAGACGCTCGTGCCCGGCCAGTTCGGCGGCGTGTTGAGCTGGTACGCTTCGCCGAAAAGCGACGAACACCACACCGACGCCAAGCTCGCCGCCGACGCCGAATGGGTGCTGGAGCGCTGCGCGCGGAACCGCGACCGGCCATTCTTTCTCGCGGTCGGCTTCTTCCGTCCGCACACGCCCTACGTCGCGCCGCGGAAGCCGTACTTCGACTACCACCCCGTCAAGAACATGCCCGTCGTCGCAGGCGTGAAGGAGGACCAGGCCGACATGCCCGCCGCCGCGCTCATGAGCTACAAGAAGGAGCAGGACCAGCTCACCGACGACCAGCGCCGCGAGATCCTGCAGGCCTACTATGCGAGTATCAGTTTTATGGATGCCCAGGTCGGCCGCGTGGTGGCCGCCCTCGACCGGCTTGGACTGGCCGACGACACCATCATCGTTTTCACCAGCGACCACGGCTACCACACCGGCGAACACGGCCTGTGGCAGAAGCAGAGCCTCTTCGAGAACAGCGCCCGCGTGCCTCTCCTCGTCGTGGCGCCGGGAACGTCCCGGAAAGCCTCCGTCGTGAAGACGCCGGTGAGCCACCTGGATCTCTTCCCGACGCTCACGGAGCTCGCCGGCGTGAAGGCGCCTCCCGGACTGCACGGCCAGAGCCTGACGCCCATGCTGCGCGACTCGTCCGTTACCGGGCGCGGCTGGGCCCTGACTCAGGTGATGCGCGGCGGACGCGGCAACGACCGCTTCCCCGGCTACACGCTGCGCACCGCGCGCTGGCGCTACACCGAATGGGGCGAAGAAGCGGCCAAGGGCCGCGAACTTTACGACTACGACACGGACCCGAAGGAGCTGACCAATCTCGCCGCCGCGCCCGCGCACGCCACCACGGTCGCAGACCTTTCCCGCCAGCTTCGGGCGGCCGTGAAGACGACATTCCCCGCGTCCGGCAAAGTGCCCGCAATCCAGCCGGGCCTCTGGATGCCGATGCTGGTCAAGTAGCCGTCCTATCCAAGTCGCAGCGGAGCGGCAGGCCTCCAGGCCTGCCTGTCCCGACGCATGCCGCCGGAACGGCTTGATGACGCGACCTGACGCGAAACCGATCTCACAGGTGCCAACTGACGCCTCTCCAAGAATCAGGCTCTGGTCTCTTCACGGCGCCCGGAGCGGCCCAAAGGGGTCATGACCCCTTTGCGGCACCCCAGGGCAACGGAACCAGCCGTCCCTGCGCCCCATGGCTGACGCTCACGGAAAAAACTGATGCTTCTGTAAGAAATGCGCGCACCCTTGCGACTAATGGGGCATGATCCAGCAATCCCCTCCGACGAATTGGCCCTTGGGGGAATGCAAGGCCTCGGACAAATCAGGTCCCCTGGCCGGCACTGCCACGTGGAGCGCGGAGGTGGAGACGTCGAGCTGGCGGCGGATTTCCAACCCCAACCACCCGCCGCCTCAGATCGCGGAACATAAGGCGATGCACGACAGCGAGCGCGATCGCATCTTCAACGAGTGGCTGGCGGGTCACAAAGGGATCCTCTTCAAAGTGGTCCACGCGTATGCGTTCGAGCACGCCGACCGCCAGGATCTCTTTCAGGAGATCGCCATTCAGGTCTGGCGCTCGGTGGACGCGTTCCGCGGCGAATCGTCGGTTCCCACGTGGGTGTATCGCGTCGCATTGAACACGGCGATCGCGTGGACCCGAAAGGAGGGACGGCATCAGCGGGGCAAGCAGTCGTTCGATGGGATGGAAGGCCTGCTCACCACGGAGTCCTCGGGCCGGCCCGATCCGCGCGTCGAATGGCTGTATCGTCAGATCGCACAGCTCAAGGATGTCGATCGCTCCGTCGCCCTGCTGCTGCTCGACGGTTTCAGCTACAAGGAAATCGCGTCCATCGTGGGCCTCACCGAGAGCAATGTCGGCGTGAAAATCAATCGGATCAAGTCAGCGCTGGCCGGCAAAAGTGCGGAGGAAACAGCATCATGAATCTCGACGAATTAATGGCGGTCTGGAGGACGCAGGACACGGCGCCGCTGCATGACGTGAACAAGACCCTGCTTCATCTGGCGCTGCGGCAAGATGAGGCCAGGCTGCAGAAGTGGCGGCGCATCGAGAGATGGATCGTCTACGTCTTCAGCGCGGGCGTGGTCGCCGGCATGGCAGTTTTCCTCGCCATGATGATCTACTTTCGCGCGCATCGGCCGGAAAGAGTAGTGACCTTGTGGGATCTTGCCCTTCCGTTCATTGGCGCGGCCGGCGCTTTGCTCGCGGGAAGTGCAATGTATATGAACCACCAGGGGCAGACACGGCGCGAGCAATCCTTTGGTGAGTCACTGCGAGATCAGCTCAACCGGGGTATCGCGCAGCTCGATGACCAGGCAACGAGGGCCCGCCGGACCAGCGTTCTGGTCGCTGTGATGATGGGGGGAATCTGTCCGACGGCCATTCTCATCCTCGGCTCGCGAGTCAACGGGAAGTCCATCAGCGACGATGGCTATCTGACCATCACCATGATTTTAGTGTGCATCTGGTGTGTGGCAGCCGGCGTCTGGGAAACCCGCCGGAAGACACGAGACGTTGTGTTGCCGCGCAAGCGCCGGCTGGAGGCGTTGCTCATGGAGCTCGACGGCCAGTAACAGACCTTTCGGCGTCCGATCACCACCCCACGACCGCCGCCTCACCCTAGCACCGTTCGCTGCAACCGCCACCACGCTCCCGTCGAGATCGCGCAATGGAGGGTGGTGCGCGTCAACGATGACATCACGATCGATCTCATGACCGAGGCTTTCGGTCGTCACGTGGGCTGGCTTAAAACGATCCCTTCAGCCCCACGATGACAGTCGTGCCGGAGGTCGAGGTGAGCCGGCGGCTGGCGTACTGCGGCGTCAGTGGACCCGAGGCGTTCGTGATCTGCTGTGCGTTGAAAACATTTTGGGCGTTCGCGAAAAGCGACACTCGCTTGTGCAGCAGCATGATGACGTTTAGGTCCAGGGTGAGGCGCCGGGCTTCGGAAAGGAAGGCGTCCGGCCCCAGCGTCGGCTGCAAGGTTCCCACCTGCCGCCCGCGATAGTTCCACTTGGCCATGAAAATCACCGGGTTCTTCT
>CAZVEM010000187.1:7700-11942 GCA_964626165.1 uncultured Nannocystaceae bacterium | reverse complement strand
AAGACCTCGAGAGCAACGAGCGCCGCGTCGCCGTCAAGATGTACAGCGACATCCCGGATCTGCCGGCCGACATCAAGCGGCAACTGGTCTCACGCTTTGTTCGGGAAGGTCGCACGACCGCGCGTATCGCCAGTCCCCACGTCGTCAACGTCTTCGACGTCGGCGTGGATGTGGGCGGTACCGAGCGGCCCTTCATCGCCATGGGTCTGCTCCAAGGCGAAGACCTTGAAAGTTTGATCGAGCGCGAAGGCGCGCTGCGTCCCGTCGTCGCGATTCGCATCGTGCTGCAGGCCGCATGGGGCCTCTTGGCCGCCCACCGCGAGGGAATCATCCATCGCGACATCAAGCCCTCCAACCTCTTTCTTCATGAGGACGAGGACGGCCTGCTCACCGTGAAGATCGTCGACTTTGGCATCGCCAAGCCTGCCTACTCCGACGAGATGCTGACCAGGACCGGCAGCATCCTGGGGTCTCCGCTCTTCATGGCGCCCGAGCAGGTGACCCAGGCCAAGGACGCCGACGAGCGCGCCGATATCTGGGGGTTGGGTGCGACGCTCTACACCGCGCTGACCGGGTCTGCTCCGCTGGCAAAAGTCACGGATGTGATGGAGTTGCTGCGCGAGCTGTGCACCAAGCCCACGCCCAACATCCAAGATCAGGCCCCATGGATCACGCCGCAGGTCGCCGCCGTGGTGCACGGCGTGCTCCTCCGCGAACCGGACCGACGCTGCCCGACCATCGCTGCCTTTATCGCCGCACTTGAGCCGCGTTCCGGCGGCACCTTGCAGCTTCGGCGCAACCTCCTCAAGGGCATTCCGGATGCGCAGCGCAGGGAGAAGTCGCCTCGCGCAGTGCTGCCACTCACGTGGCGCGACGTCGTGGATGCCGATCGGGCGGGTCAAGCCTCCGAGCAGATCGACAACGACGATCCGCTAGTCGGACAGACCCTCGGCGGCAAGTACCGCCTGGTTCGCCGCCTCGGGCGCGGCGGCATGGGGGCCGTCTATGAGGCCCACGCGGGCGGGGATCGCTTTGCGGTCAAGGTCATCCTTGATGACGCCGCCAAGAACCCGGCCTCGGTTCGTCGCTTTGTGCGTGAGGCGCGAGCGACGATGGCGATCGACAGCCCCCACGTCGTGAAGGTCTTCGAGGTCGAGATCGACCAGGAGCGCCAGGTCCCCTACATCGTGATGGAGATGCTGCGCGGAGCAGACCTCGCGCGATTGATCCGTGAACAGGGTGGACTCGACCCGCAGTCGACCGTGGAGGTCTTCGTGCAGATCGCCCAAGCGCTCTCACTGGCCCACACCCGCGGTATCGTTCATCGCGACATTAAGCCGGCCAATATCTTCCTGCATAAGGCCGACGACGGCTCGATCATCGCCAAGCTCTGCGACTTTGGTGTCGCGAAGACCTCCGAGGAGGTCGACAAGACCGGCGATCGCGGACCCGCGTTGACCCAGACCGGCGGCTTTCTCGGCTCGCCCATGTACATGTCGCCGGAGCAGGCTCAAAACGCCAAGGGTTCGACAGCCCAGAGCGATATTTGGAGTCTCGGCGCGAGCTTGTACGAGGCCCTGTCCGGCCGCCGACTCTGGGAGGATTCGCTATCGGTTGGCGCGGTGATCTTCGCGATCTGTAGCGCTCCGATTGTTCCGCTGCGAAGCCACGCGAACTGGCTGCCAGCGGGACTTGAGTCGGTGATCAACAAGTCGCTTGAGCGTGACTTGGGGAAGCGATGGCCAACGGCAGATGCGTTCTCTCGAGCGCTGTTGCCCTTCATGCGTGGCGGCACGGACGAGACCATTCGGCCACTGCGAATGGACGATCTGATTCGAAAGCGCGGGGTGCCAGCGCCGGTGATCGACCAGCCCAGCGGCAAGGTCGGTGCGCAAACGATCGCTGGTGGCCGACCGATCGAGACCATTGGACTTGGGGGTGTGGTCAGTCCGGCCCCCGCGGGCAGCGGATACACCTCGCAGGTGCCTACGATTAGCTCGGGCGACTTCGAGCCGGAACGGCGTGCCGCGACGTGGATGCCTTGGGCCATCGGCGGCGGTGTCATCGCGCTGATCGCCGTGGTCGCGATCGTCAAGTTCAGCTCCGGCGCGACGCCGACGACCGGCAGTGGCGCAGATCGGACCGCGAGCCAACCCCAGAGCAGCGAGGGAGCGCCCTCCGGCGCGAGTGCCGGCGGAGCAGCAGCGGACTCCGGCGCCTCGGCTGGAGGCGGCAAGAGCGTGGCCAAGATCTCCATCCTGCCCAAAACTGCCGTTGTCACCGTCGACGGCAGCGCCCGACGTCCAGTTGGAGGGACCATTACGCTTGAGGGCGAACCTGGTGACTCATTTGAGGTTAAGGCGTCGTCCGGCGGCAGCTCGGCCACCTGCAAGGCCGTCTTCCTCAAGGACGGAACCGCCTCGGTTACGACCGTGGACGCCACCAAGGGCAGCTGCCAGTAGTTGGCGTGCGGCGGTGGCCGCCGACGGGACGCGTGGCGCGGGATTTCGGGACCTGCCGCGGACTCACGGCCGCTGGCGCACGATCTGCGCCGCGGACCGTTGCAATCTGCCCCTCACTCGAAGCACTCTCGACCCGCTTGTTTCGCACTCGCGGAGCGCCACGCCTGCGCGTCGGCCAAACGCTCGTGTCGATGGAGTTCAGCCCATGAGCGCAGCCACGTCGTCCCCTGATCCCTCGGTCGAGCCCGTCATGAAGGTGGTCGTGCCGCTTGCCGACCTCGTCGCCAACGTCGACTCCTGCCATCGACTCGCCGAGTGGAGCGCCCACTTCTTGACCAGCGATATGCCAGCACCGCAGCACCTGCGTGCGCGCATCTCTGAAGTCGTCCACGAGCTGCTCGTGCTCATGCGCCCTGACACCGATGCGGGGGGCGATGTTGCGGACGGAGCCGAGCTCGAGCTCAGCGCGGCACGCAACGCCGAAAACCTCGCCGTCCGCCTCTCGTGCCCCGTCGACCCGACGCGGGCCGACGCCGTCAGTGCTGCGGTCGCGCTCGCACAGAGCGCCGATGCGGCCCGCGGCTGGCACGACGTGCTCGCCGGCCGCTCGGCGGACACGGACGCGGCCGCGTCGGCGCGGGCCACCGACAGCGCAGTCACGATGCTGGCCGAGCTGGCCGCAGTCGCCAACGCCAGCGTGTCGGTGGCGGCTGCGAGCGGCGGATCACAGCTGACCTTGGACGCACACCTCCCGCTCGCGAGCGCGTGATACTCAAAGAGGAACTGCAGACATCATGGATGCCCCACGCAGCTACGCGGTCAAGTACAACCGCAGCAACAACGAGATTGTCATCGCCGGTGTGCTTCGTTCGGCGAAGGACGAAGAGCTTCGCCCGCTTCGAGAGCTCTTCCGTAGCTCCGCGGCGGACGTCTCTGGTGTGCTCTACGTCAACTGCAAGCGCCTGACCCACCTTGACCATGCGGGCACGCGCGAGTTGGCCACACTGATCCGCGGTTTGATCGAAGCGCGCCCAGATGTCCGTGTCGAACTGGTCGTGTCGACCATCGTGCCCTGGGCCCTCAAGCGCTTCTCGATGTTCGCCGAGGCCATCCCACGGGTGACCGTGCAGTGCTACGACCTCGACTTCTACCCCGGCCAGTCGGCGATTGAGAACGACCAACTCATCCCGGTGCTGCGCACGCAGACACAGCTCGTGTGGCCCCTGGAGCGACCGATCTTGGCCGCGCTTGGGATCGACAGCACCACCAAGGTCGCCGACATCTGCTGCGGCATCGGCGACTTCGCGATTTTGATGCGCAAGGAGTTCTCGCCGGCGCAGATCGTCGCCGTGGATCACTCCCAGCGCTTCCTCAAGTACGCCGCGGCCGTCGCGGGTGAATTTGGCCTGGACCGCATCGAATACCGCGTGGGCGATGCCTCCGATCTGCATCTGCCCGATGACAGCTTTGACCTGGTGACGTCGCGCCTGGCGCTGCAGATCTTCGACAAGCCGGAGAACATCGTTGCGGAGCTCTTCCGCATCTGTAAGCCGGGCGGTCGGGTCTACATCACCAACGAGATCATGTCGCACAACCTGGGCTACCCCCAGCAGGAGTCGATCTCGACGACCTTCCGCGCGATTGCAGCGCTCTGCAAGAACCTCGGCATCGACATGGACTTTGGACCCAAGGTCGTCGCCCATTTGCGTGACCGCGGCTTTGAGAACATTGAGATCCACCGGATCGAGGTCAACAACACCGCCACCGACGTCGAGGAATT
>CAZVEM010000187.1:0-7690 GCA_964626165.1 uncultured Nannocystaceae bacterium | reverse complement strand
TCGACTACGTCACCGGAGAGCTCTCGACCGCGACGAGTCAGCCGCCCGAAGAGATCGAGCGCCTGCGTGTCGGCCTCGGCGACTTCATCGCCGCGATCCAACACAAGCGTGGCTTCGCCAGTTGGCCACTCTACGTCGCCTCGGCCCGCAAGCCGCACTCCCACCACTAGCCCCTACCGACCTGCGCCATGGCCGAAGAGATTACCCACCCAGCCCTCGCCGCTGTGACCCCCAAGCGACGCTTCGCGACCAAGTTCATCTTGGTTGCAGCGATCAGCGTCGCGGTTGGTCTCGCACTCAACCTCCTGGTCGCAGTGCTCGGCATCCAGCGCCTCTCCGACCACAGCTCGGACGAGATCGAAAAGGGACTCGGCGCCGTCAGCCGCGAGTACCTTGAGAACTACATCGTCGAGTTCAAGAAGCTGACCGAAGACGTCTTCACCGGCATGAAGGCGGAGACCAAGACCTTCGCGGACGTGGTGCAGGGCATCATCGATCTCGACGATCGTCTCGATCCGCTGACAGCGTCGCTGGCCGCCGATGCGCCATTCACCGACAGCCTCAAGATCGCCGCGAACGGCGGCTGGGCACAAAACGGCGAGGAGCCCACCGCAGTCACCGTGTGGAAGGTCAACTTCGATGCGGCGACCGGAGCGCCGAGCGAGCGTGTCCGCAAAGACATCGCGCGCACCGGTTTCTTGGATGCCTTCATGCCCGCGCTCTTTGGCAACGGTGCCAAGAAGAGCCTGGTCTACTACGTCGGCCCGGAAGGGGCGTCGTACGCCCGCGTTGCGCCGTACGTCGACATCGGTGGCTACCTTGACGAGGTCCTGGCCAAGGCCGGCGTGGAAGGCAACCCGCACCACGAGTCCTTCTGGTGGGAGTTCTTCTATCCCAAGCTCTACACGACCTGGGCCGAATGGCCGAGCACCGACCCGACCAAGCTGACCGAGTACCGAGATCCCACGGTCGCGGCCGAGATGCGCCAGGTCACCGCGACGCCGATCTACGAGGACGCCGCGGGCGCAGGCCAGGTGATGACGCTGTTCCATCCGATTTGGAACAAGGACAAGAGCGCGCTGTACGGTGGCGTCGGCATCGACGTGAGCCTCAACTCGCTCGTCGATCACATCGAGCAGGTCCGTCTTGGCGAGTCGGGCTTTGCGTTCCTCGCGACCTCCGAGGGCAACGTGATCGCCATCAACGACAAGGGCGCGAACGTGCTCGGCCTTCCCGAGCCCCGCCGCGAGAACATCGGTGTCGATGTCACCTTCCGTTTCCTCAAGGACAGCAAGGTCCCCAGCGTCACCACGCTGCGCCTGCCGACCGACGACAAGGTCCTCTTTGAGGAGGTCGATATCGGTGGCGAGCCGAGCGCCGTCGTGATGCAGCGCCTCGACCCGATCCTAACCTGGAATCCGATGGCGGCGCCCCACATCGCGCCGCAGTATTGGACGATCGCCTTTGTCGTCCCCAAGAAGGAGTTCCTCGGCGCCCTTTACCGGTCGCAGGCCGCGATCGGCGAGAGCACCCAGGCCATCGTTGGCTTCCAGGTCGCCGGCAGTGTGCTGACGCTCCTGATCGTGTTGCTCGGCGTCTCGCTGATTTCGCGCCGTATGACCCGAGCCCTCACCGCGCTCTCCGGCGCGGCCGCTCGCATCATGCACAAGGACTACGACTTCCGCCTTGACGTCACGACCAACGACGAGATCGGCTCGCTGAGCGTCGCCTTCAACAAGATGGTCGGCGAGATCCGCGACTACACGCAGAACCTCGAAGGCTTGGTCGAACAGCGCACCAGCGAGGTCAAGCGCGCGAACTCAGAGATCCGGGCACTCAACGAGCGACTCAAGGACGAGAACCTGCGCCTGGGCACAGAGCTCGACGTTGCCCGTCGAATTCAGCTCATGGTGCTCCCCAGCGCCCGCGAGCTGGGCGATATCGATGAGCTCGACGTCGACGGCTACATGCGCCCCGCCGACGAGGTCGGCGGTGACTACTACGATGTGCTGCGCACCCCCGATTCGATCAAGATCGGCATCGGTGACGTGACGGGCCACGGCCTTGAGAGCGGCGTCCTGATGCTCATGGTCCAGACGGCGGTCCGCACGCTGATCGCCAACAATGAGCGCGACCCCAAGCAGTTCCTCAACGTCATCAACCAGGTGGTGTTCCAGAACAACCAGCGCATGAACCTGGATCGCAACCTGACCCTCTCGCTGTTGGACTACCGCGAAGGCGTCCTCAGCCTCACGGGCCAGCACGAAGAGGTCATCGTGGTCCGGGGCAACGGCACCGTCGAGCGGGTCGACACAGTCGATCTGGGCTTCCCGGTCGGTCTTGAGTACGACATCCAGGACTTCATCGCCGAGGCCAAGATCACGCTCAACAAGGGTGACAGCGTCGTGCTGTACACCGACGGCGTCACCGAGGCCGAGGACATGGAAGGCCGCCAGTACGGCATCGAGCGCCTGTGCAAGGTTGTGGGGCGCTTCCACGACAAGTCCGCGCGTGAGATCAAGGCCGCGATCCTCAACGACGTGAACTGGCACATCGGCGAGCAGAAGCTCTTCGACGACATCACCATGGTCGTGCTCAAGCGCCGCTAGGGCTCCGCCAGCACCTCGAAACGACAGAGGCACGGGAAGAGAGAGGCACGGGAAAGACAAATGACCGTCGACGTATCCGATATCGGCCGCCCCGCATCAGAACTCGAGCTGCGCCACCAGATCCGCTTTGAGTTCTTCCCAGAGCGGATGCGCGTGCCGTGGATCCAGTGTGCCGCGACGGCATCCTTCGTCGCCGACGAACTGGCCGCCATCGTGGACCGCGAGTCGCTTGGCGACGGCGAGTCCATCCGCACGACCGTCGACTACGTGCTCAACGAGCTGATCGAGAACGCGGTGAAGTTCGGCATTCGCGGCCGTGTCCACGTTCGGGCCGGACTCTCCGACGAAGGCCTGTGCTTTGAAGTGGGCAACGAGATCGACGCCGCGGCCGTGGAGCCGCTCGCGGCGGTCTTCACCGACCTGGTGAACTGCGATCCGATGGACGCGATCGTCGCCCGGGTCGAGGCGAACTTTGAGGCGGAGACCAACAACGCCAAAGAGGGTGGCTCAGGCGCCAGCGCCGGCTCAGGGCTCGGTTTCTTGACCATGCGATCGGACCACGGCGCGGAGTTGGGCTTTCGATTCGTGCCGAGCAAAGACGTGCCCGGCGGGACCTTGCTGCTCAGCTCCGCGATCATCGCGGCCGCCTAGGCTGCGCGAAATCGCACCTCGCGCCACTTTCCCCCCTCCCCTTTTCAAGGCGCCCCCTGCCACGGTACACCGCAGGCTCCAAGGTCGGCCCTTCCGCGAGCATTCGACACGACAGGACCTCACATGGCCAAGCTTGAGATTCAAACCAAGGAATACCGCGTCTGGTTCGAGCCAGAGCGCAATACAGTGTTCTTGGAGGGCTCGCTTCGCCTCAACACCGCCGAGTACAAGCCGATCAGCGACCTGCTGACGGCCGTGCTGGAGCAGTCCAAAGGCCCGGTCACCTTGCACGTGCGTGAGCTGAGCTTCCTCAACAGCTCGGGCATCAACACGCTCTACAAGTTCGCGATCGCGATCCGCAGCAAGGCCTCGCAGAGCTTGCTGGTCCGCGGCAACGAGAGCGTGCCGTGGCAGCCCAAGACGCTGGTGAACATCAAGCGTTTCTTGCCGACCGCGAAGATCGAGATGAACTAGCAGCGCCGCTCGCCTGACGGGCTGAGCCGCTGCTCTCGATGCCGAGCGCGGCAACGAGATGCCGAGCGCAGTGACACGTCGCAGGGACGTCCTACAGGTTGCAGTACCGGGTCTCGCCCAACTCGCATGCGCGCTGGAAGTAGCGACGGGCTTGCTTGCGACTCTTGGGCACGCCCTCTCCAGCTTCGTACAGGCGAGCAAGCCCGATGCAGGCAAAGCTGACGTTGGCGTTGCAGCCAGCCTCATAGCGAGCCTTCGCCTCCGCGAGGTTTTCATCGACGCCACGACCCTTGTGGTAGGCAAGGCCAAGCCAGGCGCAGCCCGCAGGGCTCCCCGCGTCGCACGCCTTGCGCAGGGCGGCGTAGCCACCCGGGCCGTCCATCGGCACGCCGGTGCCCGTGAGGAGCACCTGGCCGAGCAGCAGGCAGGACTCTTTGATTCCTGCTTCGCAGCCGACCTTGTAGAGCGCGGCCGCCTTCGCTCCGTCCTTTTCGGTCCCGAGGCCGCGCAGGTAGTACGAGCCTAGGACGATACAGTCCTCGACACTGCCGTCCTGACACGCCAGGTTGCGCAGCGCGAGTCCGCGGGCCCACGAGCTTGCGATCTCGTCGCTGCTGTTGCCTTCGGTCCAGCTCGCCGCCACCTCGCAGCCCTGCACCTCTCCGTTGCGACACGCCTCGCGGAAGTACTCCAGCGCGAGCGCATGATCACTCGCCTCGGCGTAGCCGAGCACCGACATCTGGCCGGCAAGGATGCAACCGCCCGCCGAGCCGGTCTGACAGCCGTAGCGAGCGAGCTGTTGCGCCAGAGTTCGGCGCTCCCGCGTGGCATCGTCGACTTTGGAATGCGGATCGGCTCTCGTGCCCGACTGCGCGGAGTCGACCATGACAACCGCAAGCGCCGTGCAGCCATCCGCCTCGCCGAGCTCACACGCGGTGCGGAAGGACTCCTCCACGACCACGGAGGGTGTCGACGAGTCGCGCTGTTGCTGCAATCCCAATCGGTAGCAGCTCTTCATGTCGGCGGCTGCACACGTCTCCGTCAACCGGCGCATGCCGGTGCGCAGGTTCTGCTCGCCGCCCACGCCCTCGCACTCCATCCATCCCAAATTCCCGCACGCGGTCGCCTCTCCCGCTTCACAGGCGGCAAGAAATGCTCGCCGTGCGTCGGTGAGGTCGAGCTCCATGCCGATACCTCTCGAGGCCATCGTGCCAAAGACACTGCAGGCGCTCGGAACACCGCCCTGACACGCGGCACGCATCAGCTGCGCGGCGATATTGGGGCGGACTTCGCCCAGCCAGCCACTGAGTTCCAACGCGGCGAGGGAGGCACAACCCTCCTGGTCGCCGAGGTCACAGGCTTTTTGCAGCGCATCGGCGGCCGCGCGCGCTTCGTCTTGGCTCAGGCTCTCGCCGCTGGCGAGGTCGGTCCCTAGCTCGGCACATGCAGAGCCGTAACCTGCCGAGCACGCCCTCGCATAGGCCTTGCGCGCCCCCGCTTTGTCACCCTGATCCTGGGCCATCTCGCCAAGGAACGCGCAGCCACGCGCGTCGTCCATCTCGCAGCTCTTGGCAAAGAGCCTCTGCGCGGTGTCGACGTCCCGCTCTGCACCCTGCCCATAGCGGTACATGCCACCCAGCAACACGCACGAGCTCACGAGGTTGCGATCGCACTCGCGCGTGAGCAAGCGGCGACCTTTGGCCACCGCGGTGGAATCCTGCACAAGCAATCCAAGTGCAACGCAACCTTCTCCGCGGCGGCCATCGCAGGCATCGCGATAGAGGACCTCGGCGCGATTGGGGTCTGTCGCAACCCCCTGACCGAGCTCGTAGAGCGTGCCCAACCGCGCGCAGGCTGAGAGTGCGCCCGATCGGCACGCCGTTGCATACACGTGGGCCGCTCGGCTGGCGTCCTGGGCGGTGCCAATGCCGTACTCAAGTCGACGACCTGCCTGCTCGCATGCGGGTGCATCGCCATCGTCCTCGCACGCGCTCACGCAAGCGGCGACGTCCGGGCACTTCGAGACGTGTGCACATCCTGCGCCGAGGCCGGCAAGCGAGAGCGGAACGACCAGCGCAAGCCACGACGTGTGGCCGAAGTACGAGCGTCGCTGCACGAGCGAATGGTACCAGGCCCAAGCGCCTCTCGAAGGACACCGCTCATCGCAACGAGAATTTGGCAACGCGGGCTGCGCTGCCTCCCCGCGACCCTCTGCGCTGCGCTCGTCTCCGCCATGCCGCGCCGATCAACAGCGAGCCCCACCGACGCTGCACCGCTTGGACGAGCGCCTCGGCGCTTGGACAGGCCACGCCGTGCGCACTACGATCAGCCCTCGTGGCAGATACCCCTCAGCTGCCCGTCGACCCTGAACGTCCGCGGCGGGCGGCCCCCGGCGCAGGATCGAGCATTGCTCCCTCAAGAATCGATCCCTCGGTCTTTGCGTTCGCGGTCGCGTCCGTACCGCTGGCACTGATCGGGCACTTCTCGATGTCCACACCGGGTGCTCTGCTGGGCCTTCTGGCCGCCGCTGCCCTCGCGTTGGGCGTGATGGTGTGGCGCCTTGCTCGTACGCTTCGCGACCCGCTTGAGCGCGTTGCCCCGCCTCCCACCTACGTCAAAGACCGGGACGCAGCGCTGCGCTACGCGGAGATGGTGCTTCACGGTGCAGGGCGTTCGCCCCGGGATGCGCCATCGGTTGCGACCTCCAGCGATCTCGGCTCGCCCTTGCGCGCACAGACGCTCTCGCGGCCATCGTCCGACGAGGAGGGCCACGTCGACGAGGACGCCGATCCTCGTCAAATCGCCCTCCGCGATGCAAAGCTCGCCAGGCTACGGCAGCCCTTTTCGCTGCGTGCTGCGCTTGAGCACCTTGAGCTCCTCACGCAGCTGCGCGGGGAATTAGCCGCTCGAGACGACGCGCTCGCGGCGATTCGCTTGGCGATCCATACCGGACAGCTCAAGTGTGCGGTGGATCTTTGGAGCCGCTGGTCCGAGCATCTTGACCTGGGCGATCTTCCCCAAGAGCAACGCAGTCAATTCGAACAGGCGCTTCGTCACCACGGGGCGTCATCGCCGAATCTCAGCGCGGTCAGCGACAGCGAACCCGCATCGTCGCCGTCCAGCACGAACAAGTCCCCATAGCGCACGAAATCGGGCAGCGCGAGCGAAGACCTCGAGGTTGCCGGCACGCGGGCCGCGATCCGTCGCACCAGGGCCGGGATGGTCTGCATGTGCCCGACCACAAGACTCGCGCCATCTTGCTGCTCCCAGACCTCGTCCACCACGCGCGCGTAGGACCCGGGCGAAAGTCGGACCAGCTGCGGCGGAGACGTGCTTCGAGTCGCGAGTTCATCGATCGACGGCTGCGCGGTCTCAAGCGTTCTGCGAAGCGTCGTGACGATCACCTTGCGCAGCGGCACAACATCCAGCGACTTGGCCAAGGATCTCGCCAAGGCCCGCGCGCGACGCTGTCCCGCCGGCGTCAACGGGGGGTCATCACCCCAGTCGACCTTTTCGCAGTGGCGAACGAGATAGCAACGCATCGTCTGAGCTGGGTCATGCCGGAGAGGGCCGCGGCCCCTACGGCAGCATGGTGGGAGTCTCGCGCGGTGGTGCCTTGCTTGGCGGTCCGCGCCGCGCCGTTTCGCTCGCTGAGCGGGCCTCCACGGCCTTGCGCGTCAAGTGGCAAGATCGTGCTCCAACGCGGCCGCATGGTCAATCGAGCAGGCGCCGGGCCCTTCCGAGATCGCTATACTCGCCGCCGTGTCGTTCCTACGCACGCTGGTCAGCTCCTCGCGAGCGCTCGTGGTGGGTGCCAAAGACCTCGCCCGCCTACGCGACATCGCGCGGGTCTTCCTGACGCATGGCTTTGGCTGGGCGGTGCGCTCGCTCAAGATCCGCCGCGAGCTGCAGCTGGACGGCGAGCTGCAAAGTGACGCGCTCAATCGCGCCGCCCT
>CAZVEM010000186.1:6699-11993 GCA_964626165.1 uncultured Nannocystaceae bacterium | reverse complement strand
CCGTCGCCGTCGCCGTCGCCGTCGCCGTCGCCGTCGCCGTCGCCGGAAGCGTCGCCGCTGTCATCTCGATCGACGTTGCAAGCACTCAGGGCCAGCACGGGCGCGCTGCTGAGGAGCAACACGACCCCGATCATTGCGGATGACGGGCTCGGACGACGAACGATCACGTCTGAGCTTAACACCCTCGGCTATGTAGCGACTGGAAACGCTGTCGGACGCACGCATTCCCGCGCGTGCGCCCGACAACCTGCTAAGAGTCGTCGGCACTCAGTCGTCCGCCGGCAGCCAGTTCCAGGTCGGCGCGTTCAACCCAGTAGTCACGCAGTGCGTGCACGTACTCTCGCTGCGACTCGACTTGGTCGGCACGGGTCTCCAAGAGCTGGTACGTGCCGATCAGCATCGCGTTGTACTGCTCCAAGGTCAGATCTGAGATCGTAGCCGACCGCGGCAGCACGGTGTCGCGGTAGTAGTCGACCTTCCGCCGCGCCGCGACCAGCTCTTGTCGGTGCATGCGAATCTCCGATCGAACCACCACCGCAAGGTGCGCAAGCCGATGTTCGGCCTGTCGGAGGTAGGCCCGAAGTCGTGCCAAGTCGGCATGGCCCGGATCGAAGATCGGCAGCTCCAGCGCCAGACCGGGTCCGAGCACCCACTCATGGCCTTCATCGGCGCCGACCTCGTTGCGTCCCTCAAGCCCGACTTCGATCTGTGGGACGAGTCCGCGTCGTCGCAGCTTGATCGCATAGAGCATCGAGGCGACCTCGAACCGAGCCGCAGAGAGATCGAGTCGCTGCGCGATCGCTTGCGATTCGAGCGCATCGAGCGCGACGTCTTGTGGGAGTTCATCGTCCAGAAGGGAGTCAAAGCGCCAGTCAATGTCGGTGCCCCACAGTCCGAGCAGCCGCGTCAGCTCCTCGCGACTCTCCATCGCCTCGATCGATGCGTCGGCAAATGCCACGCGAGCTCGGTCCAGCGCGGCCGCGAAGAGTTCGCGATCAAGCGCCGAGATGTTTGACGCTTCGAACTGACGCGTCGCGAGATCATCGCCGACCTCGGCGGCCTGGAAGAGCATGCGCTGCAGCTTCATATTCATCCGAGCGGCCTGCGCGTTGTAGTACGCGATCTTGACGTCGTGGATGAGGACAAGGCTGCTGTGGCCGACCGTGACCACCGCGTGCTTGAGTCGGCTCTTTGCAAGTCGCCGCTGCGCGGGGATCAAGAACACACTCAGCAAGCTCTGCGAGACTGAGAATCCGCCGCCAAGTCCATTGCCCTTGGTCGAGTTGACGAGGTCGCCCGCGATCGTCGGATTCTTGAGGAGACCCGCCTGCACCAGATCCGCTTGCGCCACGCCGAGGTCCTCAAGCTGGGCTTGGAACTCGCGGTTGTTGAGCAGCGCAATCGACACTGCGCTGTCGACCGTGAGTGGCTCAGCGGCAAGTTGCTCGACGCGTTCGCGGACGAGCTTGCGGCTCTCTTCGTCTTGTTCTGCGGAGATCGTCTTGCGATATCCCGCGCGCTGCTCGACGAGGTCGTCGACCTCGCCGCGTGCTTTGGTGGGGCGCACGGATGCGCACGCGGAGCCCAACAGACTTGCGCCGAGGAGCGTGGCGAGGGCCGTGGCCTTGGCAACAGTGCCTTGGCCACGTCGGTGCGGGGCTTTGGTCAGAACGCTACGCGTCGAGGGACTCATTGAACCTCACTCCCTGCCGCGGCAACGACGTGTGATCGCTTGGGCGAGGCCTCCACTTCGTCGGAGTGGTCGAGTGCGCCTGCTGCCAGCCCGGACGTCCCTTGGCCCGTGCCGACGCGTCCGTGCTCAGTTGCGTCGTGTTTTGCCTCGGGCGCGGCGTCTCCTCCGCTGCGATGATGGTGATGATCGTGACCACCGCCGTCGAGCTGCTGTCCCTCGAACGCAGAGGTCCGATAAGGATCGAAGGACACCGTGGCGGGCGAGCTGGCTGCCCCCGGATCGCTGGGATCCTTGCCAGGGGGCTCGGGAGGGAGGCCAGGCTTGCACGCACCTCCGCTGAGAAGCGTGAAGAGCAGGCTGGTCGCAAGCACGAGGCGAGACGGACCTCTTCCAGTCAGCTTGCCGTTTCGCTCGTGGAGCCCAGTGATCGCGCGGTCCTCACCGGATCTGCGGGCGCCTTGATGGTTAGAGCTTGATGCCGTCACGGTCCAGGTCCTCCTTGGTGGCATTGGTTGCAACGGTGCCGGCGGGGTACTGGTACCAGCCGGGGTCCTTGTTCTCTTTCCCTACGTCGTAGTCGCGGACCTTGAGAATCGTGAACATCCCACCCATCGTGATGTAGTCGAAGGGACCGCGGGCGCCGACCATCGGTAAGCTGTTTTCCGGCACCGGCATGCCCATCTCACCCATGTCCCCCATGCCGTTTTGGCCCATCGTCATGTAGCCCGGCATCACATGACTGGCGCGCTTGTCGAGGCCCTCGGTCTTGATGCCGATCAGGTTGGGAATGCTGTGACCCATCTGATTCATCACGTGGTGGGTCATGTGACAGTGCATTGCCCAGTCACCCTCCTCGTCAGCGACAAACTCGATGTCGCGTGTGCTCCCGGTTGGTACGAGCACGGTGGTCTCGGGCCACTGCGCCGAAGGTGGGATCTGCCCGCCGTCCGTCGCGACCAGCTTGAAGTAGTAGCCGTGCAGGTGAATCGAGTGGTGATCCATCGCGCTGAGGTTTCCGATCCGAATGCGGACGCGGTCACCCTTGCGGACCACGAGCGGCGCGGTGCCTGGGAAGCAGCGTGCGTTGATGGTGAGCAGGTTAAAGTCCGTCATCTCGTTTGGGTCGGGTCGCTTGGCGCCTGGCACCAGCTTCCACTCGCTGAGCATGAGGACGAAGTCACGATCGACTCTGGCCTCAGCCGGCGCATTGCGTGGGTGCACCACGATCATTCCGATCATGCCCATCGCCATCTGAGTCATCTCATCGTGGTGCGAGTGGTACATGAACGTGCCGTGCTGCCGGAACGTCCACTCGTATCGAAACGTCTCGCCGGGCGCGATGGAGCGCTGGTTGAGACCGCCGACGCCATCCATCCCACAGGGAAGATAGATGCCGTGCCAGTGCACCGTCGTCGGCGCGCTCAGCTTGTTGGTCACGTAGACGCGGACGCGGTCGCCTTCCACGGCCTCAATCGTGGGGCCGTGGACATGGCCGTTGTAGCCCCAGCAGCGCGCTCGCATGCCGGGGGCGAACTCGTGATCGACGTCCTCGGCGATGAGGTGGAACACCTTGACGCCGTCGACGAGCTTGTAGGGAAGCGTGATGCCGTTGGGCGTTAGCGTCGGCCGATAGTCTCGGCCTGGCTTGCCCGGAGGTCCGGCGCGATCGTGGTCCGCGCCGCTGTAGGAGCGGTCCCACTGCCGTCGCGGCGGAGCCGAGGCGTGGGCGGTGCCGCGCATGAGTGCTGCGGCGGCGCCCGTAATCGTGGCGCTCGCGAGGATCGCGTTGCGCCGGGTGAGTTTCTCGTGTCTCATGGCAAGTGTTCCTGTTCGTGGTGATGGGATTGGAAGAGGGAGCGTCGCCGCGCTCGACTCGCTCGCGGCCGCGGGATCGGCGACGATGTGGACGAGACAGCACACCCACGCATTACGCGTTGGCTTCGCTCCGCGACGTGTTTCTTACGGTGCGCGTGCGAACCCGCCCGCAAGCACGTGCTCAAATGATTGAGCGCCGCGCACGCGTGCGGGAGGGCCGGCTCAACTCAGAGCAGGAATGCGCGACGAAGGAGATAGAGCGGACGAGCGCTTGGGCGCGGTGGCCCGCGAGCCCGCGTTGCGCCCAGCGTGAGGTCAAGCGCACGATGAACCGCCTGCACACGTGCGCGTTCGCATGGCATCGATGCCGCGCCGAGTTCGAGGCCATCGTCGACGCGCACGAGCACTGCAGCGCTGGCGACCGCACGGCCGAGCTCCATCGTGCAGCACGCCTTGCGGCGAAACTGCGGTCCGGGCGGCTCGGATCGGATCCCCTTGCGCAAGTCGATGACCTTGCGCGGGTGCCGACCTTTGCTGTGGCAGCAGCCGCTCGACTGTGCGGCACTTCGCATCGAGCAGCGTACGCCGGCGTTGGCGGGCGACGACCACAGCAATGCGATCAGCACCGCCAGCAGCACGGTCTTGAGTCGCGGCCACACGCCGCAGAGCCTACGTCCGTGGGACTCGGTCGGCAAGCCACGGGGCCGAGCGGCGCAGGGAACTCCCTGCGCTAGGGGAGCTGAGCGTCCACGTAGAGGCTCGCGACCGGCACGTCGTCGAGGGTCACGACCGTGGCGGGATCCGTGCGACCGAAGCTATTCCACACGCGGACCTCATCACTGAGCATGTGTGCCTCGTAGAAGTGCAGCGCGCTTCGAGCTCTGCCGCCCGGCTGTGCGACGACGGGCTGCCAGTCCAGCGGCCAGCGACCTTCGCGAAGGTACTGAGTCCGCGCGAGCTCGTGCAAGTCGTGGATGTCCATCGGCCCCGGAACCTCCGGCGCTTCGTCGGGCGTCGGAAGAAAATCGAGCGCGGGGCCGCCCCAAAATCCGCGCTGCAGCCCCAGCTGTGCTGCGCCGCGCGGCCCACCTACGAGCGGCGAATACTGGGACAGGTTGTGCGGATGGCCGCGAAGCGTGGCGATTGCCCCAGGCGTGATTGCGAGGAACGCGGCGACAAGCAGCAACGGAGCGTGTGTTGCGAGGTCGAGCCGTCGATCGCGGTGCTGCGCGTGAGCTCCGGGGTGGGTGCGCTCGTGAGGATGTGTTGCTGCTCGCGCGAGGGCACGCGCGTCGGGCGGTAGCCCGCGCGCGAGCCAAACGATGCCCTCAACGGCGAGGAGCGCAGCGAAGGGATAGGCCGTGATCCAATGCTTGGTCCCGCCAAAGATCGGAACTGTGGGCAGCGCGATCAAGACAAGAGGGAACACCGCGAAGATCGCCCAACTCAGCCGCTCAAGTCGGCTTGCGCGCAGCGGCAGCGGCCGCCAGAAGGAGGCGGGATAGCGCGTTGCATCCAGCGGAGCGTCGGATGGCACGCCGGTGCTCTCACTGGATACGCCGTGACTCGCTTGGGCCTGCAACGCCCTGCGAGCGGCCGCGAGATCATCTCGGATAGACGTGACCGCACCGAGCACGGCGAGCGCAAGGGTCGTCGCGGGCACGGTCGCCAAAGTCATCATCCACGGGTACGACCACGGAAGCGGCGGACGGTTGTAGTTCGTGCCGAGATATTCGACGTTGTAGTAGGCGTGTGCCCCGTGAAAGTAGAGGTACTCGTAAAGTCG
>CAZVEM010000186.1:0-6689 GCA_964626165.1 uncultured Nannocystaceae bacterium | reverse complement strand
GTGCCAAAGCCAAGGCCAGAGGACGACCAGTGTCGGGAACGCAAGTCCAAGCGCGATGACGGGAAAGGGGAGAAGGAGCGCGGGGGAAGGCCTCTCCCTGCGCTCGCGGCACTGCAGGGCGAGGGCGCACCAGTAGTGCAGGGCAAGCAGTGGGCCAACAAAGAGCGCGTTGTGCTTGGTAGCGACGGCCAGACCCAGGAGCAGTCCGCAGGCCAAGGCCCATCGAATCGATTCGAGGGCACGGTGCCAGCACAGCACCACCGCCAAGATCAAGATCGCGACAGGGACGTCGAAGGTGTGCAGCGCAGCGTGATACGCGACGCGCGGCAGCAAGATGAACGCGCCGCTCGCTAGGATCGCGCCTCCGAGGCCCGCGCGCATGCAGCCAAAATAAGCCAGCAGTGCGACACCCAGCGCGGTCAGGAGGTGGGCAGGCAGACGCATCGCCGCGCCTTCGTCGAGCCAAGCACCCAGCCAGCCGCCACGGCTGCCGAACTCCGTCGGGCTCGCGCGTTTGGCCGACGCGGCGGGCCTTTGTCGCTCGGTGGGAAGCGCGACGGGCTTGGAGATCGCCATCGCGCTCACGCCACCGGCAAGCTTCATCAGGGGTGGATGCTCCGCGTTGAAGGCGAAGGCGCGGTCACGCGCGGCCTGATCCACTACGTGCTGCGGCTTGCGGACAACCTCGCCCAGCCAGCTGCCGTAGCGTCGAGATGCTTCGAAGTACACGCCCTCGTCGCGGACGTAGCCGACTCGAGGTGCGCTGAGGACCAGCATGACCAGCGTGACCGCGGCCAGAAGTGCAGCGACGATCATCGCGCGTGTGTGCGCCGAGAGCTCGCGCGGGCTAGAGCCTGCGCCGCTCATGGTTGGCCTTCCCGAGCTTCATTGTGAGTTGAAGGCTCGCTCGTCGCTGCGCGAAGGCTCCGCAGCTCAAGACACAGCTCGCGATGTTCGTGCGGGTTGAGCTTGCCGTCCTGCCAGGTCCCGGTGACCCCGCCAACCACCTCCAGGATGAGTCGCCCATCACCGGGCGAAGTGGTCGCCCGCATGCGCTTCCACCCTTCGTTGTCGGTCACCGTCCAGCGACCAAGAAGCTGATCGTCTCGCCGCAGGTTCAGCGCGTAGGGAGATTCACCGCGCAGGCGCACATTGAAGTCGTGGACGCCGGCATGAAGCACGATCTGGTCGCCAAACTCAAAGCGCGGAACTTCCAGGTAGGCCGTGACACCTTCCTCTACGCGGAGTCGCAGACACTCGCGCGGCTTGAGATCCACCTCCGCGAGGCCGGATTGCATCGACGCAAACGAACGACCCTCGCCGCTACACCGGATGTCCACAAGCGCAGCTTGGCCGCGCTCTCGTCCTGTGGCTTGGCACTTCGCACCGGGCGACCGCATCAGGAGGCCCCGACGCCCGTGGGCGCGAGCGAGCGAGTCGAGCACCACCCCCGCGGTGGGGATCTCTACGCGGTGAAGTTCTAGGCCGCCAAATGTCTGCGCGGGACCGACGGTGGTTCCTCGCTGCGACAGGACTTCGAGCAGATCGTTGCCCTCCATCGGAGTTCCCTGCGCGGTCACGACCTGGAACGCCGGGAGCCCCATCAGGTCAGGCGCGCCGACCTGTGAGGGATCTGCGAGTGCGGGCAGGTGCATTCTGCCCGAGGGTCCGAGCCAGGGCGTGCCGAGCACGACCGGCAGATCGGGGTCGAGCGCCGCCTCAAGGCTCGCCCAGTCGGACGCGTCGATGGTCTCGCGATAGCAAACGAGCGCTGCGACGATCTCGATCATGCACAGCAGACCGATCAGTCCGGCGAGGGCTCTCGGGATCTTGCCCGAGCGCGGCGCCTCGGCATTCTGCGTGCGGGCGTCCTGACCCGTGGTCACGGCACGATTGCTCCCGAGAGATCGACATCGAGCCCGGTGCGGCTTTGACCATCGCTGCGGAGATCCAAGCGGAGGTCGACGGCCTGGCCGCTCCAGCGCGCGAGGTCGAGCTCGAACTTCTCCTTGCCGGGACGCTGTCGGACGCTGACCGTGAGTACCTCGGTCCACTCCGACTCGTCGCGCCCGCGCGCGCTCACCGTGAGCTTGCTTTCACCACGACGACCGATCTTGCCGTCGTCATCGTCCAAGGCAATCCAGCCGGCGAGCTTTGCCCCCTCGTCGTCGATTTTGAGCGCGCGCACCAGGATCGACGAGTTCGCGTTATTCACCAGCTCAAAGATCAGCGCGGGCTCGATGCGCATCTCCGTCTTGATCAGCCCGCGGGAGAATCCCTTGAGTTCAACCCTGCCGGGTTGGGCCGCCAGTCCAATCAGTCTCTGCGCCTCCGCATTGCGATGACTCAAGACGCGAGGGACTGTCAAGGCGGTCACACCGAGCAGCGCCAAGGCGAGGACAGCGGGATGGGCCGCCGTGGCCAATAGGCCGAGCAGTCGGGCGTGGACAAGTTCACCGAGGTCATCGAACTTGTTGCGAGCGTCGGCCGACTTGCGCATCGCGGCGGTCAGTCCGAGGACAGAGAGCAGCACCAGCAATCCGAGCCATCCGTGGGTACGCTGACGCGTGACGTATCGCAGTTCATAGTGACCTGCGCCGTGCTCACTGACGTTGATTGCGACGAGAGTTGGTTCGGTGCCGTCGTCGCCGTTCGCCTTTCCGCCACGCTGAAGACCCCTGAGGCGCTGCGTCGGATCGATTGGAGGCTCGTCGCCATACAGCGGACGCTCCTGCCAGGGAATCTCGACGCCGTCCTTGAAGAGGTGCCAACGCGTATGGCCGGCCACCGCAAAGACGAGCCAGCGCGAGGTCTCCCGCTCACCCAGCACAAGATCCTCCGCGCTCACGTCTGCCTCATGGCGCAGCGCATCGCTGCGCCGCGGATCGCCCGTTGAGCGGGCCGCCGAGGGCTCGGACGCCAGCGCGTGGATGGTGCGCTCGACCTTCCGATAGCTGACCTTGCGAGGCTTCGTGCGGGTCTTGCTGCCGGGCGCCGCGCTTGGGGTTTGGTCCGTCGCACTCGCGTCGTCCACGGCCTCCGTGTCGATCTTGGGGTCGGCCTCGATCCAAGCGGACTTGCGAATCGGACCCTCTCGCTGCAGCACCCGAAGGGTGCCAAACGCTGCGACTTCGTCTCGCAAGGGAGTCGGCGTCGCGGATCGGACGACGCGAAAGCGCACCCGCGCGGCGTCGAGCACCTCGTCCCGTGTGCTCTCGGGCTTGTGCACGAAGTTGTCGCCCGGGGTAAAGCCCGCGCGGTAGATCGGCGTGCCCGTGTACACCGGCGCATCCATCAGCCAGTGTTCGTTGCGCGAGATTTCAAAGGACACGCGATAAAACTCGTCCGACGCGGTCCATTGCTTCTCCAGCCAGTCAAAGAGCGCGAGGACATCTTGATCGACTGGCTCGCCACGCACCGGGACGCGCTGCGTGACGAGCCTTCCAATCTCGGATTTCTCGACACGGCGTGCGACTTGCTGCCCGATGAAAACAACAAAGACGGCGAGCAGAGCCGCAGAGAGCATGGCGCCCAGCCGGAGCATCGGTCGAGAGAGGGCTGCGGTGGGCGCGGAGGAGATGGCCTGCGAGCTGTCGTGGCCCTCTGGGGTTGTGTGCTCAACCTGGCTGGCGTGTGCGAGTGCGAGCGCCAGCACCCAAAGCTGGCCGAGAACCGCGCCGGCGCAGAGCCACAGACCGGGCTTGGCGGCGGTCAAGAAGCGTTGGTACTGCAGGTACGAAAACGAATCCGAAAGCCAGTCGAGCCGCAGGGTCCAGAAGGTGTCACTGGCGCTCAACACCCAGAGCAACACCGCCAGAATTCCGCAGTAACGCAGGAATCCAAGCGGTCGCAGAACCGCAAGCGCGAGCCCCAGAGCCGCGGCGGCACCGACTGCCGGCGGCATGTTCTGCGCCCATACGCCTTTGCGCACCATCATCCCGAGCATGCGAAGATCGACGTGCAGCCAGCCGTAGCTCGCCATGTAGCCGCGGGCGGAGAGCATGGGGACCACGAACCATGCGCACAGTCCGATCGAGAAGATGCAGACCCAGGCGACCTTGCTGCATTGGTCTGCGAGCGATGCGCGAAACGACTGCCACGTGGACTCAAACTGCCCCGTTGCCGGCTGCATCCACGTGCCGACAACGATGAGCAAGGGAAGCGCCACGACGAGGAGGGGAAGGGCGATTGGGTGCGCAAGCACGCTCAGCGAGAGGGCCAGCGTCGCGAACACAAGATGTCGCTTCGAATCGCCTGCGTCGGCGGGTTCACGTGAGGCCCACAGCTCGGCGAGCCCGAGCCACATCAGCGCATTGCTCAAGCCCTGCGGCCAGACGCCGTACGAGACCGTGTACGTCCAGCCGCCCTCGCGGTAGGCACCGATGTCGAAGCAGCAAAAGAGCGCCGCAGCGACGCCCGGAAGCACGCCGAGGCCGATGACGCGACCCGCACGTAGGAGCGCCAGCGCCTGCGCGGTGAAGATCAGGAAGAAGGCCCAGGCATAGGCAGTGGGCCACGAGACCCTCGTGACTCCGCCAATGAGGATGACGAGCAGATCGCCCAGTTGCGGATAGAGCTCGCCGACCGGGAAGCCGAGAAACCAGCGGTCGCTCCAGCCGGCGAGACGACCCTGGCCGAGCTGCTCGGCCGTGAGCACCGCTCTCGCGAGGTGGACGGGGTGATCACCGGAAAGCGGCATGCGGCCGAGAAGGGCCGGCGTGAGCAGGAGTGCGCAGACCACCACGACGAGAAGGCCTGCACTCCAGTCCGCCCAATGGGTGCGCAGGTGTGTCGTTGCTCGACTCGCAATCGATGTTGGCGCGCTCATGATTGAGACCTGTCCATCATGGAGCCTTGTGTGTCGCGGTTGGCAGCGGCCGACCCAAGAGCACGGTCCACGGCACGGGTCGCCGAACCGTGATGACCTCAAGCTCGCGCGAGGCCAAGCTCAGGAGCCCACGCCGACTAAAGTGTTGGACGTGGCCGGGCGTATTGCCGAGATCCCGCCAGTACTTTCCGCGGGCCACGTTGAGCGCTCGCCACACCGGTTCCCAGGGCGTGCTGAGGAGGACCGCTCGCTGAGCAACTCGAGCCAGCTCGGCGAGTCCCTTGGCGGGGTCGTGGAGATGTTCCAGCACCTCGCAGCACACCACGAGCTCAAAGCTGCGATCGGCGAAAGGAAGCTCGTAGATCGACGCGGGGAGAAACTCGATCGTGTCGTCGACGTCGGGGGCGAGATGCAGCTCCAGGTCGCAGGCGACGAAGCGTTCGGGACGATGTCCGTGCGTCATCAGGTGCGTCGCCAGGCGCCCTTCGCCGCATCCGACCTCAAGCACCGACTGTGCGCACGTCGAGGCGTAGAGCTCGGTGACCGCGTCGAGGAAATGGTCGACGAGATAGCGGGCGATCGGGTTGCGACTCGCGTACTTGTTTTCGTGGTTGCCGACGATATTGCCGGCGTCGCCGGTTGGTGTCACGCCGTATGCACCTCCGCGTGTGCGCCATCGGAGGGCCCGGTCTTCGCGCTGCTGATCGCCCCATCATGATCCATGCGCTCACGGGGCACGGGGGCATCCCCGCGGCTTTGCACGGTGCCTTGCGGGGCGAGCTCATCTGCACGCCACGGCGCCGCGCCCGTGCTGTCGACGCCCTCGATCTGGACCTGTGTGGCTCGTACCGAGCCCTGGTTCACCGTCGCGCCGACTCCGGCCCCAACCAGTGCATCAAGGCGTCGGACACGAGCAAGCAGCTCCTCGCTCAAGCGCCGATTGGTGGCGAGCAGCTCGCCCAAGACGGCCATCAAGCCCACGATGAACGACAATACGACCGAGCCGACAGCGACTTGAAGTGACTGGATGTGGCCGGACACGTTCGGCTCTTGCACGTAAAAGTAGAGGAAGCGCAGGCCGAGGCCGAAGCCAAAGAGAAAGAGCAGCACCGCGATCGCGCCAAAGGTCTGCACCGGCCAGTACATCGTGTAGGCACGGAAGATCACCGTGCCATTACGGCGCAAGTACTCGGGAATCGAGCGGAAGAGTCTTGACTCGCGGGTTTTGGGATTGGTCGTGATCGTGACGTCCTCGATCACAAGTCCCAGATTGCCAGCCTGGATGATGGTCTCGACCGTGTAGGAGAAGCGATTGTGAACAAAGAGCTGCCCGAGCGCTTTGCGGTTCATGGCACGAAAGCCGCTGGTCGAGTCTCGCACCGCGGTCCCCGACGCGCGGCGAACCATCGCCGAGCCTAGCTGTTGCAACCAGCGCTTGAGCGGGGAGAACTCCGCGATCGTCGCGGTCTGCCGATCCCCGATGGTGAGATCGGCTCGGCCCGCGGTGATCGGCTCTACAAGCGCGGCGATGTCGGTGCCGCGATACTGGTTGTCGGCATCGGTGTTGACGACGATGTCGGCGCCGAGGCGCATCGCGGCATCGAGGCCAGCCATGTGCGCGGCGGCCAAACCCCGATTTTTCGCGAAGCGCACGACATGGTGGACGCCGAGCTCCTTGGCCAGGTCCGCGGTGCCATCGGTGCTGCCATCGTCGATGATCAGCACCTCGATGCAGGCCACGCCCGGCAGCGAGCGGGGCAGATCCGCGAGGGTGCTCGCGAGCTGGTCCCGCTCGTTGAGGCAGGGGATCTGGATAATGAGCCGCACGGTCGCTCCCGGGTGTGTACCACTGGCAGGGGGC
>CAZVEM010000185.1:10660-12103 GCA_964626165.1 uncultured Nannocystaceae bacterium | reverse complement strand
GGCTCGGGTACGCGGTGCCGGCGAAGAGCACCGCGGACCCGGGGTTTCACAAGCGGGAGTGACGCGTGATCCAGTTCACCGGCCTGAAGGCGAAGTTCAACTTGAGGCCCAAGGGGATCGTACTCCTGCCCGAGAGCGTGCTGGTGTACGGCCGCACCAACTACGCCGCCATGATGTTCTACGACCACGCGGTGCACACCCCGACACTCCTCCACACCGCCGGCCCGCGGGCGGGCCGCGTACAAACCGCGGCGCTGGTCGGAAGGGCGGCGCCGGCCCGGCTGACCCCGCTCCTCACGCTGGGGCAGAAGTGCTACGTCGGTAACGACGGTTACGGCCCCGACCTGCACGTCGGCAAGCCGTGCCCGCTGACTCGCATGGAAATCACCACCATGTGGGCGTACCACGACGGGCTGACCTGGGCGGCGAGTCACACGGGTCGATACCCGGCCACCCCGGTCGAGGTGCTGCTCGGGCCGCGGGGCGGGCTGTACTTCAAGCCGCTGGGCATGGACCGCGACCTGCGGCGGTACGAATGGGACGCGGTCCGCCTCGCGGCGCCGGCCTACTCCCGGTTCCCGGGCGACCCGCCCGCCGTCCTCCGCCAGGGGCCGGCCAACGTGTACTACGCGTTCAGCGACAAACGCCTGCACGCGTTCCTGCCGTGGGGCGGGCCGGTGACGAGCGTCGTGGTGCCGCTGGAGATCGGCCAGGAGGTCACGGACTTCGCGTTCACGCCCGACGGCGGGACCATGGTCGCGGCGTGTCGTGGGACCGTGAAGGTGCACAGCGAGGACGACGTGCGGCAGTGGTCGTCGGTCCGCGTGTACGCCTTCGCGTGGCCCGCGGTGACGCTGCTGCGGGAGTACGCCTGGCCGGCTACTTATGTGGCCGTGTCGGCCGACGGGCTGCGGGCGGCCGCGCTCGGGGCGAACAACCACCTGTTCTGCGACACCCTCACCGTCTTCGACCTGGAGTAGCCGTGGCCAAGAACCATTTCGAGATGACGTACCTGGTCCACACCCGCGGGCTCGCGGTCGAGGTGCTGGTGAAGCTCAACCTCAAGTACAAGCCGTTCGAGGTGTCGGCCAACGGGTTCGACCCCCAGATCCCGGGCGTGCCGTTCGAGACGCGCCCGGGCCGCCAGTCCATGACCCTGTTCGCTGCCGACGTGAAGGCGGCCGTGACGTGGTTGCGGGCCAACGCGCAGCCCGTGCGCAACCGCGACGACCATTACGAGACCTGACGCATGTGGATACTGCCGGACCCGCAGTGTGACGTGAGCGCGGAGCGGATTCGCGCGGCCCTGGAGGTGGAAGTCGCCGGCAGCCGGTTCAGGCTGCGGAGCGAGATCGGCAAGCTGGGGAAGAGGCACGGGCTCAACGTGTACGAGGTCCGGCTGCGGCGGGAGGGCGATCATGGGACGCGCCCTCCCTAGTCCGC
>CAZVEM010000185.1:0-10650 GCA_964626165.1 uncultured Nannocystaceae bacterium | reverse complement strand
TGGACCCCGCCCCCCTCGCCCGCTACCAGGGGTGGAAGAAGCCGTACTGCGGCGCCCACCCCGGGCCGTGCTTGGCCTTGCTCCCGCGGAAACACCCCGTCTGTTCGTACCTGGAGGGGCTCGACTGGGTCGGGTTCTTCCAGATGCTCAACAACCTCCTGGACCGCCTGGGGGCCAGCTGCGAGGTGTTCACCTACAACCGGGAGCGGCTGGAGGGTGGGCGCTACTACCTCCGCCGCGGCCGGCTGCGCCGGGTGGCGTACCCGTACGCGTTCGACCGGGGCAACCACTGGACCCAGGACCGGGACGACCTGACCGACGACGACATCTTCCAGGACCACGTCGGCAAGCCCCCGCCGCCGTACGAGGAGGCCCTGTTGTCGGACGGTACGCCCGGGTACGCTTGCTACACCCCGGCGGACGAGGAGGAGCTCCGTGCCCAAGAAGAAGCGCACGTCTAGCGGGCTGTTCGGGGGCGTGTTCGGCGGGGGCGGCAACCTCCCGCCGCCGCCCGACCCGCGGGAGGACGAACTCCTGCGCTACCTCCGCGAGGGGGCCAAGCACCCCGCCTGGCTCCAGGTCCGGTTCGCGGACCCGCGGGCGCTGGTGGCGGTTCTGCGGAAGAAGAGGCGAGACATCCGCTCGGTCATCTGGTTCGGCTACCGGGACTGGGTGTACACCCTGTTCGAGGACGGCATCTGCTATTACCCGCACGGGCACAAACGGCCGGACGTCCCGCCCGAGGCCGGCCTCGGCCGGATCGGGGACTGGAAGGAAGGCGAGGAACAAACCGTGTGACGCGGCCCGGGAGCTGTTCCCGGACCTGCCGGCGACCCGGGCGGCCGGGTTCGCCCTCGCCAACGACGGCAAGACGGTGCTGGTCACCGGCTACGACATCCCGGTGTGCGTCGCCGTGGTGGAGACGCACCGGCTGCGGAGCATCATCCCGCACTTCGACTACCCCGACTACGCGCACCAGGTCGGTCCGAACGTGCTGCTCGCCCCGCCCGAGCCGCTGCTGCACAAGTGCCCCGAGACGGAGTACGGGTGTGCCGGGCGCCGGCTGACCTACCTCCGCTCGTTCACGGAACAGTGGGGGCGCGCGGTGACCCGGCACGACGTGTACCGGTGCGGCAAGTGCCGGACCAAGTGGGTGAGTACCAACGGCCGCCCGCCGGAGGTGGCGACGGACGACCTGTAACCGGCTCAAAACCGGTTTTGATACGCCGGCACCCCGGCGACACACGGGCCGGCCGCGGGGTGCCGCGACCGGCGGACGAGGACGGTAAGTGATGTCGAAGAAGCTGATCGGGCTGGCGGCGGTGGTGTGTGTCCTGGGCCTCCCCGGGGCCGCGACCGCCCAGACGGTGTACAAGAAGGCGGACGTGGACGAGGTGGTGATCCTCGTGGACGCGGTAGTGAAGGGCAACACCGCCCAGCACGGGAACGCCAAGACGAAGCAGTCGGCGGCGGTGAGCGCGTTCGAGCTCGCCCAGAAGATGTACCAGGACAACGAGGTCGCCCTGTCCGGCATGTCCGAGCCGGCGTGGGTGGCCCTGAACGACGCCCTCTCGGCAGCCTCGAACGCCGGGTACAACGGCGACCAGTGGTTGCTGGAGGGCGACGGCTGGCGGGAGTCCGGGGCGACGTACTACGCCCACGGGGTCACGGCCTACAACGCCTCGAACTGGGACGCGGCCGGCGGGTATTACAACCAGGCCGGGGCGGACTACTTCGTCAGCACCTACGACTACTACTGGCCGGCGCAGTACGAGTACGACGCCTCCGTGGAGTGGTCGGAAACGGCCATCGCCATGATGGAGTCGTACCTGAACCCGTAGTCGCGTGTTCCCGGGGCGGGCGCCCGCGGCCCGCCCCTCCCCAAAACCGGTTTTGAGGCCACACGTGGCAGCCAAGGTGTCTAGACGCCGCCCCAAGGGCGAGTGGTTGTTGTCCGAGGTCGCCCCGTTCATCCGCCGCATCCTCAACCGCCGGGCCACCGACGCCGACCGCACCAAGGTCGCCCGCGAGCTCGCCGACTGGCTCGAAGCCCACGGCGACCGGGGCGGCTACGCCAAGTGGTTCCGCCACCCCAAGCTGCGGTGGGAGCATCACGAGTGGGGCATCAGCTGGGACGTCCGCCCGTGGGACAACCACGGACACGGTTGCGGCAATCGCATCGACAGTGGCTGGTGGACGCAGTACTACCCCACGTCGGCGTACTTGTCGTCGAAGCCGGCCGAGGCGCTGGTGGCGGCCTGGTTGAAGAACGGTGTGGCGCTGGAGGAGTACCCGTGGACCCGCGACGTCGCCGCCCGCATCGGGCGGTTGGCAGAGTACGACGCCAAGGTCGCCGACCGGGCGAGGGCGGCGGCGCTGCGGCGGCAGTGGGCGCGGGAGGCAGAGGACCGAGACCGGAAGGAGTACGCCGAGCTGCAACGGAAGTACGGCCGGGTGTACTTCGAGCACGGCGGCGGCATCTAACCACGGAGACGACAGTGCCAGTCCACCCGACCCACGTGACGCGCCACTCGGACGCGTCGACGTTCGACGAGATCTGCGTCCTGTGCGGCAACACCGACACCGCCGGCACCGGCCAGCTCCACATGCCGTGCCCGACCGCCGGCGGGGACCGCCGGGCCGCTCTGTTGAAGAAGCTGGACGCGTGCTTCTGCACCGACCAGCACTCGCCGCCGGGCACGCCGGAGTGTGCCAACTGCCTCGCCATCCGCGAGGAGCTGAAGCGGTGGGACGCGGCGGCGAGCATGCCCAACCCGGTGCGGGAGCTGTTCGGCACCGTGGCCCGGCGGTGGCGGGTCGAACTCCCGGCCGGCAAGGCCCACCCGATCAACCCGAGGGCGACGCACTTCTACGGGTGCTACTTCCCGCAGACGGACCTCAACATCGGCGAGGGCGGCGCCCGCGGCACCGGCCGGCCGCGGGACGTCGAGTGGCTGGACCGGCCGGCCGAGGCGTTCGAGCAGCCGGCGAGCGAGGTCCAGTACCGGGTCGTGTACGGGCTCAAGGGCGTGTCCGAGGAGGAGGCCCGCAAGACCGGGCACGAGCACCTCCGCCCGCGGTACGAGCCGATGACGCTGCCTGGCGACGGCGTGTCGCCGGACGCGATCCGGCACGCCGCGTGGCTGGCCCTGCGGAAGTTCTACCAGACCGAGACGCCCGAGGCGGCGTTCCAGATCTACCGCGTCGAGCGCGTGGCGACGTGGGTCACCAAGATCGCGTAGGGGCAACATGATCGTCGCCACCCTGATCAAGTTTCACGACCACGAGGAGCGGGTCAAACTCGTCGACACGACCCTCCTCGACCCGGGCAGCCCGTACGAGGCGGCCGTGCGGGCCGGGCTCGAAGGTCCCGACGAGTGGGTCAGCCTCGACGGCAACATGTTCAACGACAGCTGGGGCATGGGCGGCCAGTACCTCGACGGCGCGGCGGTCCAGCCGCCGGTCGTGGTCGAGGCGTGCCGGTGCTTGCAGGTGTACTTCGAGTAAGGACCAATGATCGCCAAACGCCAGGAGGCCGTCGAGCTGCTGGCCCGCCTGATCGTCGACGAGACGGCCGAGCGGGACCACCTCGACGGCAACATCGACGCCGAGCTGCGGGACTTCGGCGACGAGGTCCGCGAGCGGGCGTGGGAGCTGTGGAAGGAGAAGCCGTGCCCACCACCACAACGATGACGCTGTACAAGTTCAAGGAGCTGGCCCCGGAGGCACGGGAGCGGGCCGTCCAGGACGCCCGGGAGGCCGAGGCCGAGCTGTTCGACGCCGACGACTTCAAGGATAACGTCCTGTGCGAGCCGGCGGCCTACCACCACCGGGTCAAGACGGCCGAGTGCAACTTCAGCCTGAACTACTGCCAGGGCGACGGCGTGGCCTTCTACGGCGCGTTCGACCTGGACTTCTTCATGGCCCCGGTCAAGAGCGGCGACGGCCCGCCCGGCGGGGGCGAGCTGGCGGCCGACCGGCGGGCGATCCAGGCCCTGGTGCGGAAGCTGACGCGGGCCGACGTGACCCTCCACGTCAAGGTCGACAAGATCAACCCGCGCTACGACCACTACAACTCGATGCAGGTCGCGGTCGAGGCCGACAACGTCCGCACCGCCAAGCAGGAGGCGATGGTCGAGCAGGTCCAGAAGCTCCTCGACCAGTACATGACCGACGTCTCCCACGCGGTCGAGAAGATCGGGTACGAGGAGCTGGACTACCGCAGTTCGGACGAGGTGATCGTCGAGAACCTGGAGGACCAGGACACCGACTACACCGTCGACGGGAAGGTGTGGGTCGAGCCCCGGCCGAGGAGGAAGAAGAAGTGAGCGTCGTCGCCAACGTCGTCCTGATGCATAGTGTGTCGGAGCCGAGCCGGAGCGACCCGCCCGTCTACTTCGCGCACGACCAGATCGAGCTGTACTTCCAGACCGGCGACAACGCCGGCTCGATCGACAGCCGTCGCGGGCTTGTGGCCTGCGACAACCCCGACCTGCCCCGCGGGTGGTACGGCGGCACGAAGATGCTGGAGGTCGAAGTCCTGATCGGCGCGTTCAACTACCTCAACGTCGGCGCGTTCGTCGAGCACGTCGGCGAGGTGAAGTGGCGCTACCCCGACCAGGTAGTGCTCGTGGTCAAGCATGAGCACTGGGACGCGCCCAAGGTGTACCGGTTCAGGGACAACCGCCTCGTGGAGACGTGATGCACCAGGACAGGGTTCTCCCGGTCCCCGCCGAGCCGTGGCTGCCGCGGCTGCGGCGGGACCACCGGGTGTGGCTGGTGAAGGAGGGCACGCCGGCGGTCGTCGCCTGGGCGTGGGAGCCGCCCGAGCCGGGCGTGGTGACCGGGACCGGCCGCATCGCCATCCAGCCGCTCGTGCACAACCACGTGCGGCCGGTGCAGGTGTGGTACGCCGACCCGCTCGGCCGGGGCATCGACCGGAGCCAGCTGTTCGCCCCGGTCGAGGGGCAGCTGCCGGACGAGGAGGCGCCCATCGCCGAGCCGGTGGTGCGGCAGCTCATGCGGGACATGCGGCTGCTCCTCCACCGGGTCGAGCAGCTGGAGGCCGAGGTCACCGCGCTGCGGCTGCGGGACCTCATCGGAGGCGAGTAGTGCCCAGGAAGTGCTACGTCCACAAGAAGTTCAACGCCGAGCACCAGGACATCATCGACAAGGCGAACCAGATCATCGCCTCGTACACGATGGCCATCACGCTCCGGCAGCTCTACTACCGGTACGTCGCCCGCAACTGGTTCCCCGAGTCGTGGAAGGACCCGGTGACGGGCTCGACGAACAACGAGCGGTCCTACGACAAGCTCGGCAAGATCATCTCCCAGGCCCGCCGGGCCGGGCTGGTCGACTGGTCGGCCATCACCGACCGCACCCGCAACGTCCGCAAACCGCCGTCCTGGGACACCCCGGCCGACATCGTGGCCGTGTGCTCCCGCACGTTCGCCGTCGACTTCTGGGACAACCAGCCGTGGTATCCCGAGGTGTGGGTCGAGAAGGACGCCCTCGTCGGCCTGATCGAGGAGGCGTGCGAGCCGTGGAAGTGCGCATACTTTTCGTGCCGCGGGTACACGTCCGACTCGGAGATCTGGGAGGCCGCCCAGCGGATCAAGCGGCGGGCCGAGGCCGGGCAGAACCCGATCGTCTACCACCTCGGGGACCACGACCCGAGCGGGATCGACATGAGCCGCGACATCAAGGACCGGCTCAACCTGTTCGCGGACGGCCTGGTCTGCGAGATCGAAGTGAAGCGGATCGCCCTGACCATGAGCCAGATCGAGGAGTTCAACCCGCCGCCGAACCCGGCCAAATCGACCGACGCCCGGTACAAGGAGTACCGCCGCGTGCACGGCGACCAGCACCCAGCTCGTCGCGGACGAGATGGAACAGATCGTCGACCAGGCCGCGTGGGCCGAGGCCGAAGCCCGGCAGGCCGAGGGCCGCCGGGTGCTGCGGGCCGTCTCGTCGGGCTGGGGCGACATTACCGAAGGACTGTGAGGACACCATGCCGAAGTTCGCAGACGGGCAGCTGGTGGACGTGGTGGGCGGCGATTTCGCCGGCAAGAAGACGGGCGTCGTGGTCCGCACCCTGGCCGCGGGCCTCCCCGCCCCGGTGCAGGTGGCCGACCTGACCAGCACGACCAACCACGAGGAGACCGAGCTCGCCCCGGCCCCCGCGGGGAAGACGCTCTACCGGGAGACGCCGGCCCCGCCGCACCTGGTGGGGTGCCCGGTCGACGGCCGTTTCCTGCTGGTCAACTCGCTGGGCGAGGTGGTCACCGGGGAGGGCGACAGGACCACCGCGTACGACGGCATCGGCTCGATCGACCTGGTCGAGCTGTGCACCCGCAACAAGCTCGTGTTCCACAACCACCCGGAGTGGCGGGAGGACCCTAACCACCCCATCAACCTGTTCGTCAAGGCCGAGGGTCACCGCAAGCTGTACCTGCTGACCGAGGGCAAGACGGAGCGGGCGGCCGTCCTCGCCGTCTGGGCGATGCAGGAGAAGGTCAACACCGGCCGGTGGCGGGTGTACGGCGGCGTGGCGAACGGCAAGCCGTACGCCATCCTGGTGACCGAGTTCATCAACTGGGTCGAGGGGGCCGACCGGTTCTGGCTCGACCTGCTCCGCGGCGTCGAGCGGGCGACGCCGGCCATGACGGGGTACGTGCGGACGATGCGCGAGGCCCCGCACGTCGACCGGTACTGGCCGCCCAAGGGGGTTGAGGGGGAGCGGGTCACGGACCAGCCGGTGGGCGGGCGGGACGACGGGGCCAAGTTCGCCGCCGGCCCGAACGACGGCCGCCCGGAGCGGCAGGTGGAGGCGGTGTGGCCGGTGTGGGGCCGGACGCCGCAGGAGGTGGCGGACCTCGTGACCGCCCTGAGCGGCCAGACGCAGAAGCTGTGGGACGAGGCCGGCGTCGGGGTGTGCTAACCGGAGGACGACATGACCCACGGACACTTGCTCATCCGCGAGCGCGGGGTGGACTCGCACCACCTCTACACCACGCACGACGGGCACAACGCTCAGCTCCTGGACGACCTGGCCGTGGAACAGGCGTGGAAGATCCTGGACCGCAAGGGCAACCCGACCGAGCCCCGGAGCGAGCCGCGGTTCCGCGGCGGCCCGTGGTACATGCAGGTCATGCTCGACGACCAGATCAACCGGTCGGGGCGGCGGGACGCGGACCAGCGGTACGCGAGCCTCAAGGACGTCACCGACTGTTTCAGGCAGGGCGGTATCTGCGAGCTGTACGCGTCGCAACTGGCGTGCTGGCTGGTGGCGTGCTGGTTCGACCGGTGGCACGTGCTCGTCGGCAACAAGGGGACGGCGAGGGGCCGGACGCCGGACCTGGTCGCCACGGTCCACGAGCAGTGGCCGGGGCCGGGCTACACCGTCGAGCCGGGCAAGCACTTCGACCAGGGCGTGTTCGACGAGATGGCCGCGGCGGCCGTGGCGGCCGTCGACGGCCGGCAGACGCAGTTCCCGGAGCCGTGCCGGGTGCGGACGATGGGCGGCCGGCTGGTGGTGCCGTTCCGGGAGCTGATGGTGCTCCAGGCGTGGCACTTCCTGAAGGACAAGACGCCCGAGAAGCCTTACCGGGGGGAGACATGACCGAGACGGTGACGCTGGTCGTTACGTGCGAGGTCGTGTTGGCCGACCCGGACGACCCCGCGGCGCGGGCCGTCACGCCCCTCCAGAAGTGGCGGGCGGCGTTCGTGGCCGTCTGCGCCGCCATGGACCGGGCGTACGCCGACGGGTTCGCGTGGCCGCCCGAGTTGGAAGCCCACCTGGCCATGGCCGGGGTGCCGGCCGTGTCGATCACACCGCCGAGGGCGACATGACCGAGCGAGAGTTTCACGCCGCGCGGCGCATGTTCTTCGTGCGGCACGGGACCGTGGTGGTGGCGCCGGACACGCACCCGTACACCCACGCCGAGTGGATCATGGGCATGCTCGGGGAGGCGACCGGGCGGGAGTGGCTGCGGCAGTACACCCGCGGTTACTACCTGGACAAGCGCCTGGTCCTGTACAAGGGCGAGGACTTCTCGCACCGCGTCGACGTGGTCGACGTGGTGCCCGCCCTCGACCTGTTCCACCGGATGTACGGCGTCGACGAGGTCGGGTTCGGCGCGACCCCCGGGCCGACCCAGCCGTGGGAGCCGAAGGTGCTCAAGGTCGCCGCGGACTACACGATGTTCGCCGCGACGGTCATCGCCGGGCAGCGCTTCCTTGAGAACTTGAGGAAGAAATGACCGGAGCCGTAATCGCCGTCGACGGCACGGTCGCCTACCGCGCCGTCACGTTCGCGGACTGCCAGGAGCTGTGCGGCGGGTACGTCCAGCTCATCAACATCCACCCGGGCGTCTGGGCCTACGTCAACGAGGACGGCATCGGGTCGGACTTGCCCCGCAACCCGCTGGCGACCAAACTGTGCCGGGTGTTCGGGCCGAACGTCCTGATGGACCGGCTCGGCATCCGCGGGGTGATGGTCGTGGTCGGCCCCAACGGCACCCACGACCTCACGGATCGGGCCAGGGGCGTGATCGACAAGCTGGCCGCGGAGGGGGCGTCGTGACCCGGCGGCAGCTCCTGACGACCGAGGACGCGGTCCTGGCAAAGGGACAGCACACTAAGCCGTGTAGTGATTGTCCGTGGGCCAGGACGGCCCTCCGCGGGTGGCTGGGCGGCACCGGCCCGGTCACCGAGCAGATCGACGACTGGCTGAAGGAAGCACACGGCGACGCGGACATCCCGTGTCACGTGTTGACGGGCGCGCAGTGCGCGGGGGCGGCGATCTACCGCACCAACGTGTGCAAGCGCCACGTCGCCCCCGGCGTGCTGCTGCTGCCCGCCGACCGGGAGAAGGTGTTTGCGACTCCGATGGAGTTTCGCGCACACCACAGTGGGCCGCGGGGTGTTCCCGCGGCCGGTACGGAGACTGACGAAGGAGACCGAGACATGCCGAAGGCCGAAGTGATCGCCCGCAACCAGCTCAAGGGCCAGCTCAAGGCGGCGCACGAGAAGAAGGTGGCGGCTCTGACCGCCAAGCACGACAAGACGCTCGCCAAGGTCGCCGCCGGGACGAAGAAGCAGGTCGACGCCCTGACGGCGACCCTGGTGAAGGTGGACGCGGTGCTGGCCGAGATGGTCAAGCTGGTCGACGACAAGTTCGTCGCCAGCCCGACCCGCGCGCGACTGGAGAAGCTGATCGAGAAGGCCGACAAGCTGCTCGACAAGCACTTCCCCGCGGCCTGATCCGGCTTGCCGCCGGGCTGCCGGCACGGCAAAATGCGGGCCGCACACGGAGGTGCGGCCCGTCATGGTGGAACCCTCGATCCCGGGCATCCGGCCGTGCATGATGTGCGGCTGGCTGTTCGTCAGCCCCGACCGCATGCGGATCGGCCGGTGCGCGGACTGCAAGAGCGGGCGGGAGGCCAACTACTCCCCCCGCGCCGTCAACACGCACGCCCTCGGGGCGGCGCGCCCCCACCACAAGGACACCTCATGAGCCTGCCCAGCCGGGTCGCGGTCCTCGGCGACGTCATCCTCGACCAGACCACCACGGTCCGGGTCCGCGGCGTGAGCCCGGAGAACTCGGCCGTCCTGGTGTCGACCGTTCAGCGGGCCGACTACAATCTCGGCGGCGCCGCCAACGTCGCCCGCGGGGTCAAGGCCCTCGGCGGCGACGTGCTCCTCCTCGGGTACAACAACGACCGCCGGGTCGACGCCCTCGTCGACGCCGGCCAGGTGCCGCACCAGTTCGCCCGCCCGATGAAAGGGCACACGCCGGTCAAGAACCGGATCGTCACCGAGGACAACCACTACATCCACCGGATCGACGACGAGGTCGACCGGTTCGACATGCCCCCGGACTTCTGGCCGTCCGAGCCGAACAACCCCCTCCGCACGGCCCTGGCCGAGTTCCTCCTGCCGTCCCCCCGCACCCACCGGGTCGGGGCCGTCTGCCTGGTCGACTACGGCAAGGGGTTCTTCTCGCCCGCGGCGTGCCGGTCGATCATGTGGCACGTCGACCAGGTCCACGAGTCGGTCAAGTTCCCGGTCATCGTAGACCCGGGGCGGACGGGGGCCTGGGACCGGTTCGGTTCGCCGCGGACGGTCTTCCGGGCCAACCTCGCCCAGGCCCAGCGGCACTTCGAGGGGCTGCGGGAGCGGGGCAAGGGCGGCGCAGCCGACCCGAGCATGTTCGCCGACTACGCGAACAAGGCCCGAGTCGTCGCCGGCAACCTGGCGATCGGCCGGACCGCGTTCGCCGCGGTCGTCCTCACCCTCGGCCCGGCCGGCATCGCCGTGGCCGGGCGCGACGCGAGCGTCTACGTCCCGGCCGGGGCGACGACGGCCGTCGACGTGTGTGGGGCCGGGGACTCGGTCACCGCGGCCCTGGCGACGTACCTGGCCGCCGACCCGTACCCGCTCGTCTGGGACACCCTGGTCGGCGCGGTCGGGCACGCCGAGCGGGTCGCCCGGGTGTCGGTCGCCCGCCGCGGGGTGTACGCGGTGACCCGGGAGGACGTGGACGCATGACCCGGCTCCCGCGACACCTGCTCGGCACCGGGTACGACAACCTCGCCACGTTCGAGACGTGGCGGAGCGTGGTGCACCCGGACGATCTGCAAAAAG
>CAZVEM010000184.1:11169-12124 GCA_964626165.1 uncultured Nannocystaceae bacterium | reverse complement strand
CGGGGTGCGCAGGACCTTCGGTCTGGCGTGCGCAGGACCTTCGGTCTGGGAATTGTGGTGCGACGCGTTGCTGCGCAGGACCTTCGGTCTGGGAATTGGCGAAGGGCGGAGCCTCGCGGGTACGAGGTCCGCCCTCGGGGGGCTGCGTGGAGCAGTCGCCCTGTCGCGGCTAGTTGGTCATCACGTACGCGATCATCTTCTCTTGCTTCTCGAACTCCATCTTGGCGGCGACGGCGTCGTCCCAGCTGGAGTACTTGCCGAGGCGAACGCGATGCCACACTCGGCCGCGTACCTCTTGCACGTCGACGCGAACGTCGTGACCGTTGCCCCGCAAGGTCTCCGCGAGCTTGTCAGCGTCCGCGGCGTCGGCGAAGGCCTTCATCTGCAGCGTGAACGTGCGCGTGCCCTTGGCGGGCTCGGGTGCTTGCTGGCTCGGCGGTGTGGCGTTGGCGAGCACGGGCTCGGCGGCCTTGTCCGCTGGCTTTGACGAGGGCTTCTCCGCCGCCTTGTTGGCAGCGGCCGGAGCGGCCGCCGGCTTGCTCGCCTGATCGGCGTCGGCGATCACCTTGGCAGGACCCGCGCTCTTCGGCGCGGGCTTATCTGGAAGCGGCGCGGACTTGGGGCTCACCGGAGTCGCGTCCGCGAACTCGCCATCCGCTTCCTCGGCCATCGCAGCTGCAATCTCTTCCTTGCTACGCGGCGGTACCGAGGGATCGCGAGTCGGCGGCACGGCGTCGAGCTCGGACTCTGCAAGTCCCTTCTCGAACACGAACGCCTCGTGGGTCGGCTCAGCATCAAGCGCCTGGAGCGAACTCACCTCGCTCTGCGGATGCGCCCCCCCCTCTTGGCCACCTTCGAGTCTGCGCCCCGCCATTACGCCGAGCGCGAATACAAAGCAGCCGACCACGCTGGCGCCAAAGAACGCGACCGTGACCAGCGAGCCGAACAGCTTCAT
>CAZVEM010000184.1:10609-11159 GCA_964626165.1 uncultured Nannocystaceae bacterium | reverse complement strand
GCAGCCGACCACCGACAGCCCGAAGAAGAGAAAGAAGATCTGGCGATTGTCGAGGCTCAGCTCAACCTTGTCTTTCCACTTATGCATCTCTCGCATGGTGCTGATGTGCCGCGATGTACCGGGCACGCCTCCTGCTCTCACTACCTACGCCTGCGACAGTCACACGCAAGAAATCGTCTAATCACCGTCTTTGCGGCGCTCAATTCGGGGCCAATTGCGCCGAACGCTTGTGTGTCCGTTCAGTGCACGCGCATCGCAGGTATATCGAGGTCTGGCCCCAAAAATCCGCGAGGCCGCACGATCCATCGACTCGATCAACGAGACGTCGAAGTCGCTCCGCAGGAGCGAGAGACACAGTGTCCTCCGCTCGATGGCGACGGCGACGCAAGCGAAACGGCGAAACAGCCAGGCGCGCCGAGCTTCGCGAGATCCAGGCCGGCCCGTGGCGCAACGCCCAGCCGCCTATCGCAACTCGCTCCTCCCAACACGAGCGAACGGCAACTCATCGCGATTCGCCCTCCACATCTCGCGCGCCGCGGCGCGCAACGAC
>CAZVEM010000184.1:0-10599 GCA_964626165.1 uncultured Nannocystaceae bacterium | reverse complement strand
ACCCAACCCGCCCCCCCCAACCCCGCGCCCCCGCCCAACCCTCGCTTTGCCCCCCCCACAGCGGCCGCGCCGGGGGCCGCAACGACGGCCCGCACCGCAACTCGCCGCCACAATCGCCCTGCGCCACCGGTGCCCGCAGCTCTCGGCGACGCCGCTCCGGCCCCCACCTGAACCGCGCAGCGTCGCAGCGGCGCGGCGCGGGCCGCCGCTACTGCGTGATCCGGAGCGAGGGAGCCGGATCACGAAGCTTCGGCGCCGCCGTGTTCTCGACGATCTCCCCATCAGGCGACGTACCCTGACGGACGATCTCGGTGGTCGCGGGATACTTGAGCTCGACAGGCTCCGCGACCAGCTCTTTCCCGGCGCTGTAGATCCTGCGCGTACGCGTGAGCTTAAAGCCCCGCATTCCGCGTTGCGAGACGGTCTGGTGCCCGACGCGAATGTTTGGATCGTTGCGCACGATGGTCTGGAAGGGCGTGACCTCATCGAGACTGCGCTCAAAAGCGACCTGATAGGGTCGCCGTGCGCCAAGGATCTCAGCCTCGACCTTGCCGTGATTGACCGTCATGTGGAGCACGATCGGGAAGTCGAAGTCGTTGCGGAACTTGAGGTCGACCGTCGGGTAAACGACCGTCGAGTCGAGCCCCATATCCACATACGCCGACGGGCGGCTATGCGGGCGCTGCTCCACAATCGGAAGGCCCGCAAAGAAGGCCGCGCCAAAGAGCGTCGAGCTGATCTGGCAGATGCCGCCGCCCGTCGTGTCGATGAGCTCGCCCGCGGTGATTCCTGAGGCCCATCGGTAGCCACGCTCAATGCTTCGGTCACCGACGCGATCGTTGAACGAGAACGTATCGCCAGGCATGAGGATGGTGCCGTCGACCGCAGCGGCGCCCATCTTGAGGTTGTGATTGCGGTCAGCGTGCTCTTGGTCGTTGTGATAGGGCGTCGAGAAAGTTCCGACGACCGTGGAGATATCGAGGGTATCGGCGACGGCCGCGAGCGGATCGTCGACAGGGGGCTTTGCATGCACCGCGAGCTCGATGTCAGCGTCGCCCCGCGCGAGGCCAATTGCGACGTTGGACAAGGAGTCCCACGCCAACAGAGCGCTGCCGCGCTCGGCCGCGAGCACCCGACGCCCGTCGAAATCCAGGCGGGTTGGGAGCGACGGACGATCGAGCGCCGGCGCCAGCGCCAGTAGCTCGGCGAGCGCGATCTCGTCATCAAAGCTCGCGCCGACCGTCAGATCGACCTCGCCGCGCGCGGCGGCGGCTCGCTCCGCAAGGTCGGAGAGCAATGCGCCGCGCTTGCCATGGACGAGCGCGGCCTTGGCCGCGGCGTCGGGATCCGGCCGGAGACCAAGCGCACGCGCGCTGGTCTTCACTTGCGAAGTGCCCGCGTGCAGCGTCAGCGGCTGATCGAGGCGAACGAGCGCCGCGGCTTCAATGGCCGCATGGAGTTCACTGCCGGCCAGACCGTCGACTGCGACGCCACCAACCTTGATGCCACTCCACGCGCCGGGCTGCTCGAGCGTGGCGAGGTAGCCCTGCCAGGACTGCGTCCCGACGCCGACTAGCGCCCCCATCATCAAGGCCAGCTCTCCGACCCGGAGCCAGCGCGCGAAGGGTCGTTCCGCAAGATCGCCGCCGTCGAGCGTACGGGCGCCCTCGGGGGGCTCGACGCGCGATGCAGCTCGATTTGCGTCCGCCGCGGGGGAGAACATGGGCGGACGCTAGTGCACCGCGGTCGACCGCCCAAAAAATCGGCAATGCCCGGTCGCACGCGATCTTCGCCAGGACGGAACTTGTCGCGTTCCGCGGCGTCGCTGCGTCGGCTATGACTGTAAGGATGACCGCAGCTCCTCCTCGACCCGGCACAGCGGCGCGTACCCGTAGCCGCAGCGCGCTCTTGCTGTGGGGCCTGGTCGTCGTGGGAAATCTGGTGGGCCTCATGGGCTCGTACACGATCGCGCTGCGGATCCGCGGCGGCGGCGTCGCACCCACCTCGCATGAGTCGTGGCTCTTGGTGTACTGGGCACTGGTCGCAGTCGCAGCAGTTGTGGATGGGCTGTGGATCGACGAACTCGCGATGGGGGGGGCGTTCCGCAAAGCGATGCGCAAGGGGCTCGGTCGCGCGAACGAAAAAGTCGATCCAGATCAGGCCGATCTCGACGCGGTGGCGGCCCTCCGGCACCCCGAACGCAGCTTCCCAATTATCTTGATGTTATGCGGGGTTGCAACCCACTTCCTGTTCGCCGCTGTGAACCACGGATTCATCTCGTGGTACCGCGATATCGGCGAGCATATCGCGACCCTTCAGCGCGACGATCCCGGACTCGAGGACAAGCGCCGCGCCGCAGTGATCGCCTTGTCACGAAAGCAGACGGTCGAGGCGACGCAAGCGCTGATCGACGTGATCAAGCGGCGCGACGACGCCGCGCTCTGGGCGGCCTGGGCGCTGGGCCGTCGCAACGACGACGCGCACGCCCGTCATTACATCGCCCCGCTCGCCTCCTTGCTGGACAGCGACGACAAGGCGCTGCGTCGCGAGGCTCTCGTCGCGCTCGGGCGACTGCAGCACCGACCGATCGCAGAGGAGATCACCGCGGAGATTGAGCGCTCGAAGAAGGAGGATGCGACCCTCGACATTCGCCTGGTCTGGGTGCTGGGCTATCTGCAAGTCGTCGACACGCTCCCGACCCTTAAGACGCTCGTCTATGACGTCGACCCGCAGGTCTCCGCGGTGGCGGCCTGGGCAGTTGCGCAGCTTGGCGAGCAACGAGGCGGCCGCGTCGCGGTCGACCTCCTGCACGAGCGGCTCAGCACAGCTCCCGCCGCCCTGCGCTGCACCATCGTCCACAGCCTCGGTGTCCTTCGAGACGAGCGCAGCAACCTTGAGATCATTCGCGCGTACGAGCGGAGCACTCCCGAAGAGCGATCGACGCCTTGCGAGAAGCTCAGCATCGATGCCCGACCGGATGGAGCCGGCGAGGAGTACGACCTGATTCGCGCTGAGAGCCTCGGCCTTAAGACCATTAAATCATTGGCAAATATGGCACCGAGCGACCCCTCAATTCGGGCCGAGGTCATCGCGTGGATCGCCGAGACAGAGGCCGACCCGACGACGGCAAGAGTCCTCGTCGAGCCCCTGGCCAGCCTGCGCGAGGGACTCATCAAGGTCGGAGCCGCGGCCCCCTAAGCGGCCGCGCATCTGTCTGGTCTCGCGAGCGGAGTTGCGCAGGTCCGGGTCGGTCGGTCGAACTGATCGCTCGCGCATGGCGAGCATGCTCAGCGTTTGGTCGACCAGCACGTGCCACGGCGTCCTGCGCCAGATGTTGGCGGTTGGGTAGGACTTGGCGGTACTCTGCGCCGGCATGGGTCACTTGCGTGCTGGTCAGGAGATTGATCCTGGCGATGCGATCGCGCGCGGAGAAGCGCGTGGGACCCCGATCCTCGTTGGCCCGCACGTTCGCGAGACGCCACTGGGTCATATTCATGTCGGACAGCAGGGCGCGACCGGGCTCCAGCTCACCGTCTACAGCGAGGAGCTCTGCGAAGATGCGCGGGCGCGGGCGCTGTTGCTCGCCGGTATTGGCCGGGCGGCTCGCTTTGCGCACCCCAACTTACTCACGACCCTCGGCGTGACCGAGAGCGGCGGTCAGCTCATTGCCGTGCGCGGCGATCCAGAAGGCGCAACGCTGCGCAACGTGATCCATGAGGCGATGGCGACGGGTCGTCGCATCGAGCCACATCGAGCACTGTACTGGGCAGAGCAGCTCTGTGGCGCCCTGGAGGCGCTGCACGGTACCGGTCGTGGGCCAGAGTGTGCGCACGGATACATCACTGCGGACACGGTCTATCTCGACTCGACCGACTCCGTCTTGCTCGGCGCAGCGGGGGAAGGCGCGGTGATACCGATGTCCCCTGGCTTTGGCCGCTACTACAACGGCGGCCTCCTGCCCTTACCACCCGAGCTGCTAGGTCCCAGCCCCTACCACTCTCACGCCGCGGACTCGTACGCGATCGCGGCGCTCTTGCTTGAGATTCTGGCAGGCATCGTGGTCGAGCGAGCTGGGATGTCGCTTGCGGGTGTCATCGTTCCTGGCCCGCCCCAATTGGTCGAGCTGCTGCAGCGCTGCATCGATCCCGATCCCCGCGCCCGCATCCCCTCCCCGGCACACTTTGCAAAAGCCCTGCAGCAACTGCGCGAGTACGGCCGCGCAGAGCTCTCGGCCGTGTTCGCCTTGCCGCTCGACGGTGTCTCGCGCGTCGCCCCGCTTCCTCCGCCAGGCTATGGCCCACCGCCCGGATTCGCCCACGATCAGGACAGTGGCCTGAACCTGATCCCCCGTGGGGGTCCCGCCGTGCCTCCGCCGCTTCCGTCGAGATTCGATGGTGGCCCACGCGGCGCAGCGCCCCCGCCCCCCCCGCCACCGCGCGGGGCACCGCCGCCGCCGCCCATTGCCAGCGTGCCGACGCTGATTCGCTCATCACAACCCGCGGCGCGTGAGCCGACGGGACCGCTGCCTGCGCTACCGGACTTCGCGGCCTCATCGGATGCACCGACGATGCTGTTGGCGCTCTCTTCCGATGGCGACCCGGAGTATCGGCGTGCGCCGGCGCCACCGATGAGCTCTGCGTCCCAATGGGCGGCACTCGATCGCGCGACGGCCTCGCTGGTCGACGGCGAGCAGGTGCAGCTCGAAGATATCGGCAACTACGACCCGTCCTACGTCGCCCCTTCGATGAGCACGAGCGGAGTGCCCTCGCCGGCTGCCTCGCAGCAGATGGAGGAGATGGGGCGACGACTCGACTCGGTGACCGATGACCAACTCGACGTTGTTGGCGCGATCACCAGCTCGTCGCCACCCGCGGCACGTAGCGGCGCGTACGGCATGGGGGGCCACGCGCCGTCCGTCGGCGCGGCCGCGCCGGCGGCAAGCGGCACAAGTGGCTACTCGTCGCGCGGTCCGGGTTCGTTGCCCTTCGAGGAACCCAAGCTTGAGTTCGCCGTGCCGGTGGGTCGCGCGGCACCTCCCGAGTTCATGCGGACGCAGGCTGTCCGCACTGTCGACGCATCCGCCGATGCGGGCCAAGCTCGATCGACCGGTGCGTCGCTCCGGGGTTGGCTCGCGCTGATTTTGGTGCTCGCGGCGGTCGGCGGTGGCGTCTGGTACTTCGTGCTCGGGCCGGGGCGGCCGATGCTGGACGACCTGCTCAATCCTCCGCCTCAGGCGCAGCCCTAGCAGGCTGTGGAAAAAAGCCCGCGCGGCGCATGGCCGCGCACTCACCGTGCAGCCCCCTGGTTGCTCAGCTTGTTGCTCAGCTTGTTGCTCAGCTTGTTGCTCATCTTGTTGCTCGTCGGTGACGGACGCCCCGTACGCTCCTTCCTCGCGTCGGTCTGCGTGGCGATGGCACGTCCATGCACTCCACGCGGGTCCTTCGACAACCTGCGAGCGGCCGAGAGCCGCCGCTCCGTGGTCCACCGCGAGCGCGCGCCGATACCAGGAGAGCAGCCCTTGGACCGATCCTGTGGCAGGCTGCGAGGGTGAGTTCCGCCTCGGCCGCCTGCGACCCGCGTCGACGAGGGTGTACGCGTCGACGCCTCTGGCGGCCCGGCCTCTCGCTCGCATTCGCGACCGGCCTCGCATTGTTCGGGACCAGCCTGCGCGCCGTCGCAGATGACCCTTCCGCGCGATGGCCTCGCTGGCCGGGCGAGGTCGCGACGATCGTTGCACCGCTCTACGACGCCAATGCGACCGAGGGCGCCCAGATCCGAGCCTTGGCCGAGCTGTCGGGATTTCGCACCGCGGTGATTGAGACCCACGTGCTCTATGCCCTCGGCCGGCCCAGCAATGCGCTGCAGTCTCGCGCCTTGACGATGTGTTCGAGCCGTCGGATCCGTCGCTGCGCCGAGCCAGCGATCGCCCAGATGCGCTCCGACCCCACGCTGGCCGCGCTCGCCGCCAACGTCGTCGCGCTCGATCCGACCGGGCCTCGGCTTGAGGCGCTGTTTGAGGCCATGGCGCTCGGATCGGATTCTGTTCGCGTCGCGTCCATCAGGGCACTCGGCGGTGCCCCGCTGAGCGACCTCGATCGCGATCGCGTCCGCGAACGCCTCATCGCGAAGCTCAACGACATCTCCGCAGAGGTCCGCGCGGCCGCAGCGACAAGTCTCGGACTGCTGCGGGCGCGGGAGGCAAGCCCTGCGCTCGCGCGGGCGCTTGAGGATCCAGACCCGAGTGTGGTCGAGGCCGCCGCGCAGGGTCTCGCCGACCTGGAAGACGCACGGGCACTGCCCGCGCTCGTGCGGATCGCCGAACGCAGCATCGATGCGAACCTCGTCAAGCTTGCCCTCCGGTCGATCGCTCGATTGCCCGGGCAAGCCGCCGACGCGCAGCTGCTCGCATGGCTCGAAGCGCGGCCCCCTCGCATCTCACTCGATCAGCTCGTCGGCGCAATCGGTCTTCGGGATCCAAGCCCGGCGCTGGTCGAGGAGCTTGTGATGCGGCTGCGCATTCCTTCGCTTCGCGGACCCGCCGAGTCGATTCTGCGACTGATGGGGCCGGGAGCCGCACCACACGTGCGCGCGCAGTGGCGCGACGACGACGATCGCAGCACGCAATCCACCTTGGCAGACCTGCTCGCCAGCTGGAGCAGCGAGGAGAACGACGCGGGCGCCGCCGCCGAGTTCGCGCACGACCCGGCCACGCAGCGCCGGAGCCTCCACGCGGTACCTGGCAGCGTGGAGCAGCAGGATGATGCGCGGGCAACTCGGGATCAGATCGCGATCGTCCGCATGTGGAGCGAGCCGGAAATCGCGACTGCACTCGCGCAGCGTTGGCTCGCGCCGAATTCGAACAGTGCGGCGAGCATCGAAAGCGCGCTCGTGGCCCTCGCCTCACGCGACGTCGGGGACGCGCCACTCGGCAGCCGCAGCGAGCAGCGCTGGCGGGTCGCCACACTTCGCGCCGTCGCACTCGATCCACAGCGTCCGATCGAGGCACGCTGCCTCGCCACACAGGCGCTTGGCGCCGAAGTGGAGCGGCCTGCCGAGCAAACGCTGATAGAGCTGCGCAGCGCCAGCTCGGCTGCGCTGCGCGCGTGCTCGATCGCGGTTCTCCTGCGACGCTCGATCGCGGCCAAGAGCGCGCACGCGCGCAATCGGAGGGCCGTGCGTGCTCTGATCAGGTCAGCGCTTGCAGACCCAAGCGAGCGAGTACGCCTCTCGGTTTGCCTCGCGATGATCGAGGCGACACTCGCAGACGCTGGCTCGGTGCGACTGGGCGATATGGTGCGCGCCGTACAACGCGATGCGTCCCACGACTCGCGCGATAGCGTGCGCCAAGCGGCCTTGGTCCTTGCGACCCTCCATGGGGGCCTCCCCGAGGATGGAACGACAGCTCGAACGCGACCGCGGTCAACAGGACGGAACCACGCGGCGACGCTCGGACGCGATCACGGTCATGTGCGGGGGCCAGGTCCGCGCACGATCAGCGATCCGATGCCGGGTTCGAATCTCGTGAGTCGCCCCGGCTTTGTGCTGCTCGAATCTCCGCACGGCGCATCGCTTGAGGTACCCGTATGGGGCGCCCGGCGTTGGTCGCTCGTCCGACTGCCGGCGGACTGGCGACCGGTCTACCGGAGCATCCCACCGGTCCAAGATCCGCTCGGGCCGTGGAACTTTGACTAGCGGGCAGCACGGGCCTCGCGGTCGGATCGCTCGCGAGCGATTGCATTGTTGCTATGGATGATAGATTTGAACGCGCCGGCGGACCTGCAAATCTCGTAGATCAATGAAATCGCTCAACTTTCATGATTGACGCGGCCTATGCATTTCTTGTGTGCATGACCACGACGCAAGCTGCCGCTCGATTCATGGAGATGACCGCACCCCACGTGACGCGTCTGCACCGCATCGGTCTGCGCTTGACGCACCGGGCCGACGAGGCCGAAGACCTCGTCCAGGAGACCCTCACGCGGGCCTGGACCCACTGGCACCGCTTCGAAGAGCAAGGCAGCGTGGGCGGTTGGCTGTCCCGCATCCTGGTCAACACCTTCATCTCGCGTCATCGCCATCACAAGGTCGTCGCTGCCACGCATGACCGTGCCGACGTGCTCGAGCATCTCTACGAGCCCGCCCGCCTGCGCGGCCAAGACCGACCCGACCACGCGCAAGAGCATGGTTGCTTCTCTCGCCCCGTGATGGCCGCGCTCTCGGAACTTCCCGAGCACTACCGTCGCGCGATCGAGCTCGTCGATCTTGAGGGTCTCGCCTACCGCGATGCGGCCATTGAGATGGGTGTCCCCGTTGGCACGGTGATGAGCAGACTTCACCGCGCACGCCGCATCCTCCGCGAGTCCCTGCACACCGTCGCCGACGACTACGGGATTCGCACCGATCTCGCGGCCAGCCACGAGGCCGCGCCGCAGGGCCGCGAGCTTCTTGCGGCCTAAGCGACTCGCATCACATCGGAGCCGCCCTGGATCCGTGCAACACTAATGCGGTGATGCGCGCAGCCGTTTCGGCCAAGCCCTCGAACACCGGGGCACGCCATGTCGACAGCCTCGGATCCGCCCCGGCGCTGCGGTCCCACCTGGATCTCAAGACGCCGACGTGGCGGCGAGACCTCGCCGCCCGCTCGGCACCGCGCCCGCGCCGAGCGGGCTTTTCACTTCGCCGCAGTTCACGTCGCCCAAGCTCGCTGGTCGCCGTGGTCGCGGCGCTCTCCCTGGGTCTTGTGGCGGCGTGCACGGGCAAGCCCAAGGCCGCCCTGCCAAGCTCGGGGCCGCCCGCGCCGGAATTTGTCGCGAAGACACTCAATCACGACCGAATCTCGCTGCAGGACCAGCGTGGATCGGTCGTGTTGGTCAATGTCTGGGCGACCTGGTGCGGACCTTGTCGGGAAGAGCTCCCCGTGCTCGAAGGACTCCACCGCGAGCTCAAGAACGAAGGCCTCAAAGTGCTCGGCGTCAGCACCGACGTCGCGCGCAACCGTGGTCGCGTCGAGGCGATGGCGCGCGACTACACATTGAGCTACCCGATTCTGCTCGACCCCAACAGCGACACGTTGCGGCTATTTAAGATCGACGGGCTGCCGACCTCGGTGCTCATCGACCGCCAAGGAGCGATTCGTTGGCGGCGCACGGGGGTCATCGAGCCCAATGACGAAGAGTTCGACGCCATGGTGCGAGCTCTATTGGCCGAACCACCGCCCACCTAGCGGGACCCAGCCGACGCCCGCTGGCCCCCCCCGATGGCCGGATGGCCCGATGGCCTCGCAACGCGCTGTGCCGAGGCCACACGGTGGGTGGCAAGGGACACGCGGCAGGCCCAAGCAGGGCTTGGCGCTCGCTAGCCTCAGGCGGATGGCTCGGCGACTGGGAATCCGGTCGGCGCACGCAGATCATCCCGATCACGCGCCGGATTCGGGGCCACGGCGTTCCCACTGCCCCCGAGCGGCCGCGCCGGCTTGAGCGGCGGCAAGGTCTTGCCGTCCATGAGCGCGTGGACCTCTTCGGCGTTGAGCGACTCGCGCTCGACCAGCGCGAGGGCGATGCGCTCGAGCGCGGCGAAGTTCTCGACCAAGATCTGCTTGGCGCGGTCGTATTGAAAGCGAACGATGCGCTGAACTTCCTCGTCGATCGCTTGGGCGGTCGCCTCCGAGTAGTTCTGCTGCCTTGAGATGTCGCGCCCAAGGAAGGGCTCGGCCTGGGCTTTTCCGAAGGTGATGGGCCCCATACGGTCGCTCATGCCCCACTCGCAAACCATCCGTCGTGCGATGTCGCTGGCCTTGTTGATGTCATCGCCTGCGCCGGTTGTTTTGCGCCCCTGGAACGCAAGTTCCTCTGCGATGCGGCCCGCCATCAGCATCGCGATGATGCCTTCTGCGTGTCCAGAGTCGAGCGAGAGTCGGTCCTGCTCCGGCAATAGGTGCGTGATGCCCAGCGCTTGTCCACGCGGAATGATCGTGACCTTGTGGATCGGATCGATTGTGCCCTTGGGGAGCATCACCGCGACCATCGTGTGACCGGCCTCATGCCATGCGGTCACGCGCTTCTCCTCGGCGGAAATGTGAACCGACCGGCGCTCGGCGCCCATCATGACCTTGTCCTTCGCGACCTCGAAGTCCCGCGCCGTCACAACATCGCGGTTCATACGGGCGGCGTAGAGCGCTGCCTCGTTGACGAGGTTTTCAAGGTCGGCGCCCGAAAAGCCGGGGGTTCCGCGCGCCACGGTGCCCAACTCGACGTCGTCGCCAACGGGAACTTTGCGGGTGTGCACGCGCAGGATCGACTCGCGACCGCGCACATCAGGCAGTCCGACGACGATGCGACGGTCGAAGCGACCGGGACGAAGCAGCGCGGGGTCGAGCACGTCAGGGCGATTGGTCGCGGCGACGAGAATCACGCCGTCATTGGACTCAAAGCCGTCCATCTCCACCAGGAGCTGGTTGAGCGTCTGCTCGCGCTCATCGTGACCGCCACCCAGGCCCGCGCCGCGATGGCGACCGACCGCGTCGATCTCGTCGATGAAGATGATGCAGGGTGCGTTCTTCTTGCCCTGCTCAAAGAGGTCGCGGACGCGGCTCGCACCGAC
>CAZVEM010000183.1:0-12258 GCA_964626165.1 uncultured Nannocystaceae bacterium | reverse complement strand
CACCGTCGCCATCACCATCGCCATCACCATCGCCATCACCGTCACCGTCGCCATCGCCGTCGCCGTCACCGTCGCCGTCGCCGTCACCGTCGCCGTCGCCATCGCCATCACCGTCGCCGTCTCCATCGCCATCACCAAAGTCACTCGCTCCGCTGTCCGAGCGTCCGCCATCCGAGGTGCAGGCTGCAAAGGACAGTCCAAGCGCAATGCAAATTGAGAGTTGGAGCGTGCCGGTGGCAATCCGGGCGACGCGATTTGTCGGGAAGGACATAGGCGCCAAGCATAGTGGTCCGTGAAGGGCGATAGAAGCTTGAAAAACATCTCGGCCCCCGGCATCGACCTTCGCGGTCGATCGCGGGAGCACATGCTCGGCGCAGCCATGGCGTGTGAGCCGCGACGTCTCGATGTACCGCGCAGACCTACGTGTGCCAGTGTGGTCGCAGGGCGGGAGCGGCGAGGTGTCGGGCCCCAGACCTCGCCGCGCTGTCCCGCCGCGCAAGCCGCTGATAATCTGCCGCCGTGACCCCCGTGTCGCCCTCCGTGTCGCTGTGCCTAGTGGACGGGGCGAGATGCCAGGAGCGAGCGCGGCGACGCAGGTGCTTGCTGTCGGCGCGGGCGTCCTGCGAGGTCGTGTGACTTGGGCCCGGGCACGTCGTGAGGGGGTCGCGGAGCGATGAGCGTGCCGACAGAGGGGCGGTTTGCGGCTCGCGGCACGGAGAACCAACCCTCGCGCTGGGCGCTGGGATTGCTCGCGGTCGCGGGCCTCTTGGCCCTTTGGATCCGTATCCAGCTGAGCTTTGACGACTTCGCCAACCCCGACATCGGTGGCATCGCCTACAACGCCGATCTCATCGCCGCCGGGGGTCTGCCGTGGATCGACAGTCGGGAATTCAAGGCACAAGGGGCTGCGTTCTTGTGGGCAATCGCATGGGCGATCGGGGGCCGCAGCGTCTTGACCGTGCAGGTGCTCTACGGATTTTGGATCGTGCTCGGTGCATTGGCGACGGGCGCTGCGGCGCAGTGGCTGTGGGCAGATGAGCGAGTTCCGGGAAGAGGTGGGCTGAGCAACGCGGCTTGCCTCGCCGCTGCCCTCCACCTGTGGATGGCGTCGCACTTTGACTTCAACTACGCGGCTTGGATGACCACGCCCTACGCGTGCGCCTTCGCAGCGCTGATAGGTGCGCTGCGCTTTCGGTCCAGGGCAGGCGCACTGCTCGGTGGCGCTGCGTTGATGTTCGCGATCCTCTGCAAGCAGCATGCAGCACTGCTCGCTCCTCTGTTGTTCCTCGCGCCGGTGTTCCTGCGCGCACGCGACGATCGCGACGCCCGTCCGTCATCCGCGGATGCAACCGGCACGTCGGCGACACAGGTCACTCCTGCGTCGCCGCGGGCCGATCGCAGTTGCCGCGAGCCGCTACCGATGCTCGGCCTGCTGGTGCTCGTCATGACTGGGGCACTGATCGTCCTGGCGCCGCTTGTGATCTGGTACGGCGTGCGCGCTGGCGAACCGCTGCGGCCGATCACCGCGCTGTTGCCCTGGGACGCGATCTGGGAGTACAGCGGCGGTAGCCCAGGCGTGGGGGCTTCCGGAGCGGCGGGCAACTCATCCTTATCTTCCAATCCCACGGTGAGTCCGGCCACCGACGGCGTCGCTCCCGGAGGGCCCGGCGGCGGATTGATCCTCGCCGTCGCGTTGCAGCAGCTTCGCGTGTTTCCGCTCGCCTACGCCGCGATCCTTGCCGCATGGCTCCTGCGGCTGATGCCGACCTCGCCGCTCGCGACAGCGTCGGTGCCCAGCCGCGATGTCCATCGCGATGCTCGGATCGTGGCCTTCGCCTTTTGGGCCTTATCCGTCGGCGCATGCTCGCTTGGTGGCAACCGATTCTATCTGCATTACCTCGTGCAAGAAGTCCCCGCACTGGCAGTGTTGGCCGCGGATCCCCGCCTGAGCGGCACACTTGAGGCGCTCGCGTATCGTCCCCCCCGCCGTCAAGGAGGCCGAGGACGGATGAGCGCGCTCCTCCTCGCGGTGGGTGGTCTTCTCGCCGCCGGGCTTGCGCTTCACGGCCGCGATCTCATCCGGGGCGAAGCGCATCGATACGACGTGTTCCCTCGTCGACTGACCGGCGGCGCAACGCCGGCGCAGTCGATCGGTGGCTACATCCACGAGCACAGCGCCCCCGACGAGACCATCCAAGTGTGGGGCTGGTCGGCGTGGACGGTCTACTACTGGGCCGATCGGCGCGCACCCTCGCCGGTCTACAAACCGATGGGCGTCCTGACAGAGTTCAACCGAGACAGCGCGTTTGCGACGGGCGACGATCTCCGGCTCCGACCGGGCCCCGCCCTCGATCGCTTCATCGAGAGTTTTCGCGCTGCTCCGCCGCGCTACTTCGTCTACAGCCCTTCGTACGTGACAACCTTTGGCGCTCGCCACGATCCGCTGGAAGATTTTCACGAGCTGCTCGCCGAGCTACGGACGCATTATCGTCGGGTCGGTCAGTTTGGCGATCTGGTGCTCTTTGAGGATCAGCGCCCGCGGGCGAAGGCCGGTGGCCAAGTCCCGCAAGACGGCGCGACACCGACATCCGAGCCGACACCGACAGCGGAGTCGTCGCCGACACCAACTTCGACCGGCACGGGGGCGGCGACGCCTATCCAATGATCATGTCTTCGCCTTGCCGCTGACGGCCTTCGACAAAGCGCTTGGGATCCCAACGGGTGAGCATGGGGTGACTCGTACCGTCGTGGAGGTAGGCCGCCAGCATCTCCGCAACCGCAGGCGCCATCATGAAGCCGTGACCGGTAAAGCCGCAGATCTGGATCAGATTGTCCAGGCCGGGGGAGGGGCCGACAATCGCGTCGCCGTCGGCGGATGCGTCGTAGGGACCGGCCCACTGTCGCAGGGGGTGGAGCGATCGCGTGATTGGCAGAATATCGGTCAGCGTGCGGCCGATCTCGGCAAGGAAGCGAAGACTCGAACCGTTGTCGAGACCATCGCGATGGACTCCCGGAGGGTCGGCGACGGTGATGCCAGTGACGAGCTCCCCGCGCGTGCTTTGGGACGCGTACAAGCCCGTGTCGAAGTCCACGATCAAGGGATCGAGGAAGGGTTTGAGCGGCTCGGTCGAGAGAATCTCATGTCGATGTGCCTTGGTCGGGAAGTGCAGGCCAACGCTGCGATTGAGCTTTCCCGCCCACGCCCCGGTCGCATTGACGACGCGCTGCGCGACCAGCTTGCGACCCCCCGCGAGTCGTAGCGTCATGCGATCTCCAGGGCCCGACTCCAGTGCGTCGACGGGCTGGTGGGTCTTGATGAGCACCCCTAACTCCGCAGCCTTGGCGGCGTAGCCCCAAACAAATGCCCACGGGAACACGACGCCGTCTTGCGGATTGTACGACGCCAGACGGACGTCTCGCGTATTGATATAGGGATTGAGTCGCTGCACTTGCGTCGGATCGAGCAGTCGCGTCGGCGCTCCGACCTCGCGGTGCACATCGAGGTTGCGGACCAAGAGGCGCTCGGAACGCTCGCTCCGCGCAAGGAACAAGTAGCCGCCCTGCCGAAACCAAAGGTTGATCCGCAGGCGCTGTGCGAGGCGGCGACAGATCTCAATGCTCCGCATCATCACGCGGACGTTGTCGGGATCGCCCCATTGCATGCGCAGGCCGCCGCCGTTGCGTCCCGATGCCCCGGCCACCAGGTGGCTTGCCTCCAGCACCGCGATGCGTAGCGGCTTGCGCCCGGCAGCGGCGCTCTTTTGGCGGAGTGCGAGCTCGTAGGCGAGTCCGAGTCCCATCACGCCGCCGCCGACGATTGCGACGTCGACCTCGTCGGGGAGGGCCGTGGATTTGCCGCTGCGGTCAGCCTTCTTTGTGGGGACCAGTGCCGTACTCACGGATCACCTCCATCGACGTGACCGCGCGGGGCGTGGCGCTCAAAGGCGGCACCCGGACGCGAGCGAATATTGAGTGGGTCCAGCTCCCCGCGCTCGAGTAAGGACGAGGGGACGGTGGCAAGGGCCGCAAAGGTCACCGGTTCGGCCGGCGGTCGCGAAGTAAACGGAACCAGCGTCTCTGCGCTCGCGCTGCCGCGTGCGATCATGATGCGGACCAAGGTGGCGACGCACTCCTTGCCCTGGCAGGGACCGGTGCCCAGGCCGGTGTAGCGCTTGATCTCTTCGATCGTGCTCAGCCCGGCAGCCAAGGCACTCTCGATCTCGTGGAGGTTGACGTCCTCGCATCGACAGACGAACTGACGATCGCTCACGGCGTGACCTCCTGCGTGGTGTTGCCCGATTCACTCGGCGCGCCGCTGCTGGCCGCCATGGTGCGCAGGGCGTCAAGGTCGACCGCACTACCATCTGAGAGCCACGCGATGAGCTCCTTGGCGACACGCTCCCCGTCCTGGAGCGCGCGCTCCCTGCCCATGAAGCCGCTCACATCTCCCGCGACCCAGATCGCGCCGCACCGTGACGGACCCGCGAAACCTCGGCCATCGCGGGAGACCGCAAAGCCGCTCCCATCGCAGTACACGCTGGCGCCGGCCTGAGCTGCGAGTTCATACGCGGGGGCAGGGCGCTCGGCGAGCGCGACGATCGAACAGGCCTCACGTCCGCGATCGGTGAGGACCGCCTGAACGTGGGGCGAGCCGGCGAATCCGCGCACCTTGGACGGCTCAAGCGTGACGACCTCGCCGTCGATGTACGCGCGTAACTCGGCGGCGCAATCATCAGCATGACGACCTGAGCCGATCACGACGACGCGCGCGTGGTGCTTGGTCTCGCGCGCCGCCAGGCTGCGCAGGAGCCCGCGTGCGGCGACGATTCCCGGCTTGTCATTGTCCGGCAGAGGAATCATGGGATCGCGCGCGCCGGTGCAGAGGAGCACCGCTCGCGGCGCAACGGTATGCAGGATCTCGACGCCCGGATGCAGCTCACTGGCCGCCCAGATGCTCTCGTCCGGATAGGCCGCAAATACGCCGGTATTGTAGAATTCGCGCCGTTGCGCCTTGCTTGAGGCGGGCTCTCGCGTCCGCTCGGCGGGGTCGCGCTCGCGGTTTTGGTCACGCGTTGGCGATGACGGGCTCGCAAGCGGCGAGCTGCGGATCGAGTAGAGCGACGAGTCATCGTCGAGCGATGACTCCCCCGAGTTCATGCCCGAGTCTTGGCTCGCGTAGGCGCCGGAGGGGGACGGCTCGGCTCTCCGTTCGCGACAGGTGTCGGGAGCGTGCCGCTCGAACATGATCGCATCGATGCCCGCGGCCCGCAGGGTCTCAAACGCGGCGCGCCCGGCTGTGCTCGCACCAATGACCAGGACCTGCGGTGCGTGATGACGGTGGCGGACGTCGTCCGGCGGCAAGTTTGCGTCGGGCAGTGTTCCAAAGCCCGCGAGCTGACGCGCGAAGCTCTGCATCATCTGATTCGCGACGCGGGGGAAGAGCATGAAGTGGTGGTGGTCGAAATGACCGGGGAACATCCGATCGACCATCGCGGTCGGATCGAGGCGCGTGGGTTCAAAGGTGTTTTGGCGCTGCAACTCCATGCCGGGGCGCGCGCGTGTCATGCAGGCGCGTTGGTTGGGTCGACCATCGATGCGCATCAAACACGAGCCACAGTCGCCATCGAGGCAGTACGCTCCGCGCGGCCGTCGATACTTTGGCGAGCGGCTCGTCATCAGTGAGCCATGCGCGATCATTGCGGTTGCAACGGAGTCGCCCCGCGCGAAGGTGATTCGCTCGCGCCCGTCCAGGGTCATGGCGGCCGGGCTGGTGTTGTCGTTCGAGCCGGGCTCGCGCTTGCTCACGGCACAGCCGTAGCATGGCGGCACCCCGCCGGGGAGCCGGAGCGAGCGGAGAGGTGGGGCTGTACGGGCGATGTTTTTCGGGGAGGCGTCGCCCCTGGCGATCCGGTTCGAGCGTGAAGCGGATCACACGGACCTGAGCCGAGCGTCGCACCGTGTCGCGGCGCCGGTCCGCACTACGCGGCCAGACGGGGTCCGAGGAGCGCCGTTCCGACCCGCACGATGGTCGAGCCCGCGGCCACTGCGAGCTCAAGGTCGTCGCTCATGCCCATGGAGAGGTGGCGGAGCTCGACGCCTTTCCGGGCGACACGGGCTTCTCGGTCGCGGAGGGCGCGAAGGGAGCGGAAGAATAGGCCGCTCACTTCCGCCGCTCGCTCCGGTTGCTGTGCGAGCGGGGCGATCCCCATGAGACCGACCACGCGAACATGGGGGGTCAACGCGGCGGCATCGAGCAGGCTCCCGAGCGCCTCTGGGGCGACGCCCGATTTGCTCACCTCGCCGCCGTGGACCTCGATGAGCACCTCGACCACGCGCTCGGAGGTGGCCGCCGCCTTGTCGAGTGCCTGCATCACGCTGAGTCGATCGACGCCGTGAACCAGCCGGCAGTCCGCGACGAGTCGAGCCTTGTTCGATTGCAGCGCACCGATGAAATGCCAGCGGAGTGCGACCGCGTCGCTCGCACGCGATGGTTCAGCGAGATCCAAAAGGACGGCGCGTTTGCTGCTGAGCTCTTGGGCATAGTTTTCGCCAAAGTCGCGGACGCCCGCAGCGAAGGCGGCACGCACGACGGCCGCGGGTTGATACTTCGATGCCGCGACAATCGTGATCTCCGACGGATCGCGGTCGGCAGGACAGGCGCTCGCGATGCGCTCACGGATCCGAGCCAGCCGCGCGGCGATCGTCTCGACCAGCACGGGATCTGGCGGCACGTCGCCACTGCCCGACATTGGGGCTCGCTCGCTCATCGGCCCCCATCGTGGCGGTCCAGAAGGACGCCGCGGGTCTGCGCCGCGGGCGAGCCATGGCCAAATGTGCGCAGCACGACCGCGACCCGGTCGATCGGCAGTCCGATGACTGCGCCGAGGTTGCCGTCGACGCGCTCGATGAACGTGAGCGCGTCCCCTTGGATCGCGTAGGCGCCGGCTTTGCCCTGCCATTCGCCGCTCTCGAGGTAGCGGTCGAGCTCACCGGGCATGTGAGCGCGCATCCGCACCCGAGTCGTCGAGTGGTCGATCAGGGATCGACGCTTGTGCGGATCGAGCAGCACCCACGCGGTGGTGACGGAGTGCTCGCGGAGCGAGACCAAGTTCATGAGCATCTGCTTGGCCTCTTCGCGGTCCGCCGCCTTGCCAAAGGGGGTCGGATGATGGCGAGACCACACCGTGGTGTCGGCCGCGAGGATCAGCGCGTCTCGATCGAGCGAGGCGGCAACGTGGGCCGCCTTCGCGGCCGCGACTCTGCGCGCATAGTCCACGGGCGACTCGCCGCCCAAGTAGGATTCGTCGATATCCGCGACGATGACCTCGGGCGAAAGCCCAGCCCGATGCAAGAGATCAAGCCGCCGCGGCGAAGCAGAGGCAAGGATCAGTGGGCGCGCTTGCACACTCGAACCATTGAACACAACCCGCAGTGACGCAATGGCGGCGGCGCGCGTTGACGAGATGCGAAACGCCCCCTACCGTCCCGCATCGTGCAACCAAGCCGCAATGCCGCCGCTCGCAGCGCGTGCGCCTCGCAGGCCGGCTCAGGTCCTGCTCGTGGGACCCGGCCGACCGCGCGACGCAGCGCAGCGATCGCGTTGGCCTTGGCGTGCTTGGCCCCGGTCGCCTGTGCGGGCGCGGCGTCTCGTGATCCTGGCGCAGAGCTGTGGTTGGAGATTGCGGACGAGGATGCTGACGCCGATCTCTACATCGACGGTCAGTACGTAGGGACCGTGGGCGAGAGCCGGGGCAGCAAGGCCGGGGTGGTGCTCTTGCGCGTCGGCGATCATCGGATCGAGATTCGCAAGGCCGGCCACTACCCGTTGCGTCGCACGCTGCGAGTTGAGAAGGGCCACCCCGACAAGCTGGTTTACTCGGCCGAGCTTCTCAGCGAGCCCCCGTGACCCACGTGTGCACGGGTTCGGGCGCCGACAAAGCGAACGACCATGTTGGCTACCGAGGTGCGCCGAAGGGCGCATCGGCTGACGCGGCCGCGGCCGCCTAGCCGGGCTCGCCCACGCTGGGGAGCTCGGCCGCCGGTGCAGGTGCGGAGTCGACCGCTTTGGCATCAGCCGGCGGCGCCGCGGCTGCCGGCGTCGCCACGGCACCTGGAACCGGGGGCAGTGCATCCGACGAGCCTGCGGCGATCGGGGGCAGGGAGGGGCCCTTGGAGATCACCGCACCGGAGTTCTCGTCACGCGCCGGAAGAACCAGCGACTCACCCTGGATCTTCGCGTGCCGCTGCGCATCGATGGCCTTGCGGCGCTCAAGCCAGACCTGCACGAGCCGTCGGCCTGCATAGTGGGCCTTGATCTTCCAGTCGGCCTCGTTGGCGATCAGCACCGCAAAGGCAATCTGCGGATCGTCGGCCGGGGCAAAGCCGACGAACCAGTTGTAGTTGTAGGCCGGTGCGCGCTTGCCCGTGAGGCTTCCGGTCTTGCCGGCAACGGCCACGCCGGGGATGAAGGGCGTGCCATTGTCTTCAAAGAACGACTTCTTGGCCGTGCCTTCGGTGGTGGTGCCGACCATCATCTTGCCGACCTGCTTGGCGGCAGGCGCTCCAAGCACACGCTTGGGGGCGATCGGGAGGGGCGTGAGATCGCTGCCGTCGGGTCCGACGACCTGCGCAATGATGTGGGGCGGTTGATACATACCTTCGCGGGCGAAGATCGAGGCCAGCACCGCGCCGTGCAACGGGCTCATGTCGACCTGCCAGAAGCCGGCGGCCACCTTCGCGCGCTCACGGGGATCGGCGGGGATGAGAGCAGGGCTCGACTCCGCGGCAAACTCGAAGGGAATCTTCTGCTCCCAGAGCAGATTCTGCGCGGTTTGACGCAGCGCAGCTTCGTCGAGGTTCGCCATCGCCAGCTTGGCGATCACGACGTTGTGGCTGTGCGCCACGGCGCTCGAGAGGCTCTCGCAACGGGTGTCCTGCGCTGGATCATCGACGAGGAGGTCGTCGGTAATGCCCTGCAGGCCGCCGTGAAAGCAGGCCTTTTGCGAGCTGGGCACGCCACGTTCCAGGAGGGCGGCCGCCGTCACCAGCTTGAAGACCGACGCGGCCGGCGACCACGGCGTCGTTAGGACCTCGAGCGGGTCGACCTGCGCGTCGGCGGACGAATGACCCGCGAACGCGAGAAGCGAGTTGTCGCGAAGGTCGATTACGACCGCGGCGCCGTAGGGCACTTCGCGGTTGCGAAAGATCGTGAGCGCGGAATCTTGAAGGACGGGATCGAGCGTGTAGAGCACGCGATGTCCGTCCTCGAGGGTCTGCACGAGCCGGCCCTCGCTGCCAGCTGCGGGCACGGGCGCCGTGCCCGGGGTCGCAGCGGGCAACGCGCCAAACGGCATCATCTGGGCGTTGGCGAGATCGAGGCGATCCTCCCACGGAAGGGCCAGGACCGGCGCTTCCTCAACGTTCTCATCGAGCACGGTCGCCGGGGCGCGCAGTGCTTCGCGCTCAGCCGGGATCGACTGCTGCTGCACGTAGTAGGCGATTGCCCCCAAGCTTGCGAGGAAGAAGAGGGCACCCAAACCGCCCAAGGTTCCGCTCTTGGATGCGGAGGAAGACATGCTGCTGGCCTATAGCAGTGGGGGGCGCATTGCGCCAAAATCCGGCCGTGTCCGACGGCGCCAGCGGCTCTTCCGCACTTGCGGAGTCGGAGGTGCGCGGCGCCTCTGTCCTCCCGATCCCACGATTTTCCTGGCCAGGTGGCCGCGACGCGGCAGTATCTGCCTTGGGCGGGCGTGCCGACGCGGCCGTGCGGGCGGTTCTGGGCGGCGAAGTCCCACCCTGGGCCGATTTCGCGTTGGCCTCACGGGATGCCGAGAAGCTCGACGCCGTGCCGCGCGGGCCGACCTTGGTGCTCGGCATGGGCGGCAGTGCGCTCGGCACCCGCTGTGTCGAGAGCGTGATCCAGGCGCAGGGACATCGGGCCCACCCGATCCGAGTCCTCGACACCGTCGATCCGATCACGGCCAAGGAGAGCTTCGAGTGGGCGCAGGAGCGGCACGCCACGCTGATGGTGGTCTCGAAGAGCGGCAAGACCGTGGAAATTTCCGCGCTGCTCGACGCTTGGTTGCGCGTGGCCGCGGCGTTGCCTGCAAGCGACGGCGACACCGCTCAAGCCGGCGGAACCATCGTCGTTGTCAGCGATCCCGAGCCCACGCCGCTCGACGCTGCGCTTGCACGTGCGGGCGTTCGTGTGTTGCGACTCTCGATGCCCGCAAGCGTCGGCGGCCGTTACTCGATGTTCACGTCGGTGGTGCAGGCACCCCTGGCCGCTGCTGGGCTTGATCCACTCGTGCTTTGTCGCGCAGCAGAGCAGTCATGGAGGGCCTTGACGGGCTCGCCGGTCGGGGCGCGCGACGGTGGGACATCGGAGGACGAAGGTGCGCACGCGAGGGCTTCGCTGGTCGAGGCGATGATCTGGCGCGCCCGTCATCCCGCGCCCTACAGCGTCATGTGGTCGTACGCGGATACCTGGTTGCCGCTCGCCGCGTGGATCCAGCAGCTCGACTGCGAGAGCCTCGGACGGACACGAGCCGGTCGCGACCCGGTGGGTGACATGGTCACGCCGTTGCGTGGCCCCGCCGATCAGCACAGCGTCGCGCAGCTCTTGCTCGAAGGTCCAAAGCACGCGCGGGTGTCCTTTTTGGACCGAGGCTCGCTCCCTGCGGACGCGGACCTTCCCGGTCTCTCCTCGCTCCGGCACATCGAGCTGCGCGCGACCGCGGACGCTCTCGCCGCACAGGGTGTTCCCACCGCCGAGCTCGTCATCGATGCCAGCCTTGAAGGGCTCGCGCGTGCCTGTCTGCGCTCGATGATCGAGACGGTGGCTTGGGCGCAGCTCGACGAGATCGATCCCTATGGACAGCCCGCGGTGGAGCTCATCAAGGCGCGGATCCGAGCAGCGGGCATTCGTTGACACCAGTTTCGTCGGCGCTTCCGCGTCACATCGGAGATTTGCTGAGCAGTGCGCATGTCCGATGTACCCGGGGGGACCAAGCGCTTGCTGCCGGCGAAAGCATTGCCAACGCGCATCTGAAGGCGAGACGGCCGAGCCGCTGCCATCGCGGGGAGCCCTGCGAAGGAGCATCGACCACGCGTCGGCGTCCTGGCGTGAGTTCTCACGTCCGCCCGCCACGCGTGCAGGTGAGTCTGGGTCGTATTCCTACACCATCCGCGCACCATCTGCGCTCGACCTGCGAATGCTGGTGCGCGGCCTCCCGTGGGCAGGGGAGGCGGGGCGCCGCAATGGCCCCCGGCTGGAGATTCAGTTTCCTGGGCGGTCTCCATCTGCTAGCTTGGCAAGCGGTGATACCTTTCATCCGCAGCGAGTGCCGAGCTTGTGTGCGCAGTGCTGACGCCAGCGACGCAAGTCGTCCCAGTTGGGTGTCATCTGGCGACCATCTCACTTCGCGGAGCCGCATCTAGGACCTGCCGGCCATGCGCGACGAGACCATAGTCACCGTCATCAACTCTCGCCCCGAGGACACGACCTCGCAGGGGGCGCGTCGCCGCAAGGACGCGTGCCTAGTCGTCATCTACGGCGCCGATCTTGGCCGTAAGTACAATATCGATGGTCGCGAGCTCACCCTGGGTCGAGCCACCCAAAACGACATCGTGCTGAGTCAAGACGCGGTATCGCGTGTGCACGCCTACGTCACGGTGGACGAAAAAGGCGTGAAGATTCGCGACAACGGGTCGACCAACGGGACCTACGTCAACGACAATCGCGTGCACGAGGCCTACCTCCGCGACGGAGACCTGCTCAAGCTCGGTCGCTCGATCTTCAAGTTCCTGACCGGCGACAACATCGAGAGCTCCTACCACGAGGAGATCTTCCGGCTGTCCACCGTCGACGGGCTCACGCAGGCGTTCAACCGCCGATACTTTGATGAAACGCTTGAGCGCGAACTCTCGCGAGCCCGGCGCTACGATCGCCCGCTTGCGTTATTGATGTTCGACCTCGACCACTTTAAGTCGACCAACGACAACTTCGGACACCGCGCCGGAGACTACGTGCTTCGCAGGATGGCCGAACTGGTGCAGCAGCGTGCCCGCAAGGTCGACATCGTGGCGCGATTTGGTGGGGAGGAATTCGCGGTCATCCTCCCCGAAATCGACATCGACGGCGCGCGGCAATTTGCAGAGAAGCTGCGTCGCATCATCGCCGAGGAGCGCTTTGTCTTTGAAGGCACGCAGATCCCCGTGACGGTGAGGATCGAGGCATCGATCCACGACTCGCGGTCG
>CAZVEM010000182.1:0-12357 GCA_964626165.1 uncultured Nannocystaceae bacterium | reverse complement strand
CGGCGATGGCGACGGCGACGGCGACGGCGATGGCGATGGCGACGGCGACGGCGATGGGGACGGCGACGGCGATGGCGACGGCGATGGCGATGGCGACGGCGACGGTGACGGTGACGGCGACGGTGATGGCGACGGTGACGGCGATGGCGACGGCGACGGCGACGGCGACGCTGACGTCACGCCGCCGAACGTGGCGACGACCTTTCCCGCTGACAACGCGACTGGCGTTCTTGCCGACGCGGTGATCGAGATCACCTTCAGCGAGCCCATGGACAAGGCGTCGGTGCAGGCCGCGTGGCAGTCGGCGGATCTTCCAAGTGCAGTCGTCACCTTCTCATGGAACACGGATGGGACGGTGCTCACCGTCACGCCAAACGACGCACTCGAGATCGTCGAACTCACCAACGCAAACGAGCCTGCTGCGCAGTACTCGTTCTCGATCAACTCCGCGGCGACGGATCTCGCCGGCAACTCACTCGAGCCGGAGTTTGCAGCGGCCTTCACGACCGCACGCCGGCAGTCGGTGTCGGTCGCAGTGGATAGTTCGCTGACTCGTTCGATCGATCCGGCCGGTGTCGCAACCACTGGTGTTAGCGCGCTGCGAATCGGTGACAACGCAGCGAACCAACCAACACGAGGTTTCGTGAGTTTCGCCCTTGCTGCATTCCCCGCCGATCTGATCGTTATCGAGGAGGCGACGTTCGACATTGCCGAAACGCTTAGTGGGGTGGGTGATCCCTGGTCGGTCGCGAACGAGGTCCCCGGGGTCTTCGTCAGCGACATCGAGTTCACCGCGATCGATGCAAGCTCATTCAATACACCGGCCCTCGCGGAGTTTGGCGTCATCCTCGATCAGAACAACCCAGACACTGGGAACGTCGACGTCACGGACAGCGTGGTCGCTGACTTCGAAGCGGACAAGACACACACGCAGTTTGGCTTGAGGATGCCCATCGACTCCAACAATGACGGGGGCGCTGACAATGCTCTGATGGCAAAGGCAGCAGTCACGCTCCAAATGAAGGTTCTCGTGCCCTAGTTCCGACATCGAGTCCCACCGCCAAGGCGCCGTCGGTTCCCCCGGCGGCGCCTTCGTCGTGTCCATCACAGTCCCGGCCAAGTGATCATGTCGGCCGGTGCCTCATGCGAGGTTTGCCGGCCGATGTCGTTTCGCACCGGGTGCGCCGCGCCGGTCTTCGGCTCCGGGAACCGCGTCAACGGTGAACCCAACGCGTCTGAACCGACGCCAGCGCGCCCTCGTGCGTCGCGAAGGTATCTTCGGTGTGCGCTGTCCGCTGCATCTACGTGGCGGGCGTTCGGCGTCGGTGCCGCATCAAGTTGGACAGCGCGCCGGTATGTCGCAGTCGTTGCACGGATGCCACCGCGGTGTGTTGAGAACGCTTAGGGCCGAGGAGTAGCGTCCAGGCGCCGTGCGATCCGCCGAAGTTTACGCAGAGCTCGCGCGGACACTGCCCTTCGAGCGATTCGTCGATCAGTGCGGATCGTGGTTCCTGACGCGCAGCGCTGCCGGTCTTGAAGGCGCCTGGGACGACAGCATCGAGTTCCAGACCTCGTACGCAGTGTCGCCCCTCCACCTTGGCTCGGTGTACTCGCCTGCGACCGATCTGGCGGTGGTGGGCGTCCGAAAGCGCCTCGGGAATCCGTACCCCGAACGCATCTCGATTGGTCGATCGCGGACCTGCGATGTGGTGATCCGCGTTGCGCACGTGTCGAAGTTGCACGCGCACTTTCTCGTGGACCGCAACGACACGCTGCGCCTCGTCGACCAGCGCTCGGCGAACGGCACCTTTGTGTCAGGCCGTCGTATCTCGCCTGCGGTACCGAGCCCTGTGACCTCGGGGACGCGGCTTTCGTTTGGCGGTTTTGAGTGCGAGCTGCTCGTGGCCGCGCAGCTCGTCCGACGGCTCATGGCCAAGTGAGGCGGCCCGCGGCGGCGTTAGGGGATCGACATCACGCGGTTGTTGACCGGCACCGACACGGGCGAGTGCGCCTGGAAGTAGGTCTGGAGTGCGTCGAGGTCGACTGGACCGCCGACCAGATCCGTGCCCTCAGTGAGCACGGTGAAGTTATCGCCGCCACCGGCGAGGAAGCTGTTGACGACCACGCGCACCTCATCGCTCGGCATGATCGTGACGCCGTTGAGCTTCATCGCGCCTGGCGCGACCTTGCTGCCTTGCGGCGCTGAGCTGCTGTATTCGTACGAGAAGCCATCAGAGACCTGGAGCAGCATCGTCGAATTGCCCCACTGCTGCTCGAGGAGCGCGTCAAGCTGCGCCCCGGTGAGCGTCATGACGACCAGCGAGTTCGCGAAGGGCTGCACGGCGAAGGCCTCACCGTAGGTCACGATCCCATCGACCGCCTCGGAACCCGACTTGGCGTAGATCATGTCCGCTCGCACGCCGCCGGGGTTCATGAAGGCCACCTGCGCCCCGCCGTTTTGCATCGACTCCGTGGCCTCGAGTTGGGCGTCGGCGATCACCATTCCCATCGGCGACTGACCACCAGAGCCCTGCGCCTTGAGGAGGCTGGCAGCAATCGTGCCAAATGTTTGATTCGCCAGCGGAGCCGCGAGGCCGACGAAGTCGCCGACCAGCGACGCCATCGCGGCGTCGGAGATGTCACGGGTGACGATGCGGTTGTCGGCCGTCTTGCTCGTGACCTCGTCGACAGTGGGATCCACGACCAGCTCGATCTGCGTGATCACGCGACCGAAGGACGCCGCACTCGTAACGATCTTGCCGTCGACGACGCAGTTGTAGGCGCGATGGGTGTGGCCGCTGATGACGACGTCCACGGTGTCGGGCAGTGCCTCCGCAATGTCCATCACCGGGCCGCTGGCACCGCTGCAGCCGTTGTAGCCGCCGCTGGCAAATCCACCCTCGTGCACCAGCACGACAATCGCGTTGACACCCTGCGCCTCGATCTCGGGGAGCAGATCCGTCACGGTCTGCACCTCATCGAGGAAGCTCAGCGTCGTGATGCCCTGCTTGCTCACGATCGCAGGTGTGCCCTCCAAGGTCATTCCGATGAACGCCACGCGGGCCGCGCCGAACTCGACGATTCGGTACGCGGGGAAGATCGTCTCGGAGGTCGTGTTGTCGACGACGTTGGCGGCAAGGAACTCAAAGCTCGCGCCAGGGAAGGTCGCGTCGAGCTGGCAGCCGTCCACGGGGTGGCAGCCGCCGTCCTGCATACGCGAGAGTTCTGCGTAGCCCTCATCGAACTCATGGTTGCCAACGGCGTTGAGCGCCAGCCCCATCGCGTCCATCGCGACGATCGTCGGCTCGTCGTGGAAGAGCGCCGAGACCAGCGGGCTTCCACCGATCAGGTCACCGGCCGAGACGATGATCGTGTGCTCGTTACGTGCCTGCAGCTCCTTGAGGTGAGCCGCCAGGTGCGCCGCGCCGCCGGCATCGGTGCCCTCGATCTGTCCCGAGCTTCCCGCGGGAGGCTCGAGGTGACCGTGGAAGTCGTTGATCGCGAGGATCTGAATCGAGACCGGATCGCTGTCGCCATCGCCATCTCCGTCTCCGTCTCCGTCTCCGTCTCCGTCTCCGTCTCCGTCTCCGTCTCCGTCGCCATCGCCGTCGCCGTCTCCGTCGCCATCGCCATCACCATCACCATCACCATCACCGTCACCGTCACCGACATCATCGGTGCCTGCTGCGTCGCCGCTGTCATCCGCGCCGCACGCCACAAGGCCCGTGCAGGCCAATGCGCCCAGGGAGAGGAGGCCCATCACGCAAAAAGAAAGTGTCGGCTTGTGGAGGCGCTTCATCGGGCGATAACACCCAAGCTTGGTCACAATGATGCGTCGCTGCGGTCGCGTCGCGGTCAACGACCGCGACCAGATCCGCCGCTCCAGGGCCGCCGCCCGGCGCGCTCCCGAGCCGCGCCGCTCCACTTGTCACCTTCAGGTCACTTGACGCGGTACCGAGCCTCGTAGCCTGCCGGCGTGCCGTCCATGCTCCCTCCTCTCTCACGTCCCGTTCAGTCTGCCAAGCGGCGTGGGAAGCTTCCTCCGCTGCTGACGGCGCTCTCTCTACTTGGAGCCTGCTCGTCGAGCGTTCGGGACGCTGGCAGCAGCGCGCCTGCCGTCTGCAAGCTCAGCGACTGCCCCTTCTCGGACCACGCGCCCGTCTGGGCGACCGTCACGCTGCCGCCGTGAGTGCGACCGAGCATCGGCGGCGCCATGGGTCGCAGCTCTGCGGCGCCTGCTTCAGAGGTCTTGAGTTCCGCTCGCAGCTCAGCGCCCGATGGGCAGTGAGCGCGTCGGCCCGTGAGCCGAGCAGGTTCGCTTAGACTCGATGATCCCCGCGCGGGTACTCAGCCAAACGCTCCGCTGACATAGTCGCGCGTGCGCCGGTCTTTCGCGTCCTCGAAGAGCATCTTGGTGGGTCCGTCCTCGACCAGCTCACCGAGATAGAAGAACGCGACGTGATCGGAGGCGCGGCGCGCCTGCTGCATGTTGTGGGTCACGATCACGATCGCGACCTGCTCGGCCAGAGTGCGCACGAGCGCTTCGATGTTGCCAGTGGCGATCGGATCGAGCGCGCTCGTCGGCTCGTCCATCAAGAGCACGCGGGGCTCCACCGCCAACGCCCTCGCGATGCAGAGGCGCTGCTGCTGACCACCAGACAGGGACGTACCTGGATCGTCCAGGCGATCCTTGACCTCCTCCCAGAGCGCGGCCTGCTCGAGCGCGCGCTGGACCTTCTCATCGAGCTCGTCGCGGCGCAGACCGCCTGCGATCCGAAGACCATAGGCGACGTTGTCGTAGACGGACTTGGGGAATGGATTGGGCTTTTGAAAGACCATGCCGACGCGGCGGCGCAGCATCACGGCGTCGACGCGTGGATCGAGGATCTCTTCACCGTCGAGCTTGATCGAGCCCGACACTTGGGCCTCAGCGACCGTGTCGTGCATGCGATTGAGGCAGCGAAGAAAAGTCGACTTGCCACAGCCCGACGGGCCGATGAGGGCCGTGACCTCGTGGTCGCGGATCTCGAGCTTGACGCCACGGAGCGCGACCTTGCGGCCGTACGCCACGCCGACGTCGCGCGCCGTCATAAGCGGAGCCGGTTCCGTCACGATGCCACCTCGACGCGCATCCTTGCGCGAAAGACCGCGGCCGCACCGGCAAAGAGCGTGACCAAGACGAGGAGCACGAGCGCGGTGGCGTATGCGATCGGCCGAACCACGTCGAGGTCGTGGTGTTGCGTCGCGAGAACGAAGAGATGGTAAGGGAGAGCCATAAAGCGATCCGTAAGCGCGGTGGGGACACCGGGCCGCGAGAAAGCGACGCCAGTGAACAAGAGCGGCGCGGTCTCTCCTGCCGCTCGCGAGAGGCCGAGGATGCAGCCGGTCGTGATCCCTGCCGAGGCCGCCGGGAGGACGACAGTGGACAGCGCCTCCCACTTGGTCGCGCCCAGGGCCAGCGCACCCTCGATCTGCGACCGCGGGACGGCGCGCAGCGACTCCTCACTGGCCGCGATCACAAAGGGCAGCGTCAGCAAGCCGAGGGTCAAGCCAGCCGAGAGAACACCCAGGCCAAGCCCGATCCCGCGCACGAAGAGGGCCACACCCAACAGGCCGAAGACAACGCTTGGGACCCCTGCCAGGTTGCGAATCGAGAAGCGCACGACCCGGAGTAGCGGCCCCGATGGTGCGTACGCCGACAGCCAGAGCGCGGCTGCGACGCCCAACGGGATCGTGATCGCGGCGGTGACGAGGGTGACGAGCACCGTACCGAAGATCGCGGGCATGATCCCGCCCTCGGTCATGCCCGCACGGGGGCTCTCGATCAGCAGCTCGAAGCTGACCTTACCTGCTCCTTGCGCGGTGATGAATCCAAACAGCGAGATCACGATCGCGAGCACGAAGAACGCTGCCGCCGCGATCAGGGCGAACCCCGCGCGCTCCCGGATGGTGCCGCGACGCTTCATGCATTCTCCGTCTTGGCGCGCGCTCGAGCTGCGGCAGCGACGTGGATCGTCATGCCTGCTCCGTCTTGCGGCGCCCGCGGCGAGGTGGTGGCGCAGCTCTTCATGCCTGCTCCGTCTTGAGCACCCAGCTCGCGATTAGATTGACGGCCAGCGTGATGAGGAACAGCAGCAGCCCCACCCCGAAGAGCGCGTGATAGTGCGTGGAGTCGGCCGGGACCTCGCCAAGCTCGATCGCGATCGTCGCGGTGAGCGTCCGCACCGGATCGAACAGCGATCCCGGCATCGCGATCGTGTTTCCCGTGACCATCAGAACGGTCATGGTCTCGCCAACGGCTCGCCCTGTGCCCAACATTGCCGCCGCAAGCAGACCCGATCTCGCGGCGGGCGCAACGACCCGCACCAAGGTCTGGAAGCGATCGGCACCCAGAGCGAGCGAGGCCTCCACGAGGCTGCGCGGGACCGAACGGAGCGCATCCTCTGCGACCGAGACGACCGTCGGGAGTGCCATGATCGCGAGCAGCAGGCCACCGTGAAAGGCGCTCAGCCCTCCCGGCTTTCCGGTCCACGCGCCGAGCCAGGGGCCGATGAGCTGAAGTCCGACAAAGCCGATCACGACGCTTGGGATCGCGGCCAAGAGCTCGACGGCGAGCTTGAACCAGTCGCGCCACCGCCCCGGCAGCACGTACGCGATGCACGAAGCAGCGCAAAATCCGACGGGGATCGCGAGCGCCATCGCGACCAAGGTGGTCAGCAAGGTCGACACGACCATCGGTAGGACGCCCCACTCGGGCTGCTTGGCCGTGGGATTCCAGGTCTCGTCGAAGATCAGGTGTGAGGGCGTCGGGCGGCTGGCCTCGATCTTCTCGATCGCGGCGACATCGCTCGGCGACAGCAGTGATCGCTCACTGTCCGTCAGAGGCTGCGCCTCAATGCCGCCAAGCGATGCGAGCACTGCACCGCGCAGCAGGAGCGCGAAGATCCCGATCAAGACGACCACGGACAGCAGTCCGGCGGAGGTCATGACCACGCGCGCGGCCCGATCCATCTGCTGACGTTGGGCGCTCTTTCTCATCCCCACAACATCTTCGAGCTTGCTCATGCGACCCCGAGCAGATGAGCGTTGCGATCGCGCCAGGCCGTGACAACCGGATAAAAGCCCATCTCTTCCACGAGCGCCTCGCCATCAGGCGAGAGCTCAAAGCGCAGGAAGTCGCGGACGACACCGCGCGGTTGGCCGTTGGTGAACTGCAAGAGCGGGCGCGCGATCGGGTACTCACCGGCCAAGACGGCCGGCCGATCGAGCGGCGAGACGGCGTGTCCTCCTGCATTCTTGCGGACGGGGATCGCACGAACCGCGAGATCCTGGGCCTTGCCGAGAACGCCAACCGCGACGTAGCCAATGCCACCTGGATCGCGCGCGATCGCCTCCAAGATGTGCGAGTTGCCAGACATCTGGCGCATCTCCGACCCGTATTCGCCCTTGACCACCGCGCTCTTGAAAAAGCCGTAGGTCCCCGAACTCGACTGCCTGCCGTAACAGACGACCGGGCCGCCGCGCGCACCGGCGAGAAACGACCAGTCCCGCTGCTCGCCACGGTAGATCGCACCAAGGGAGTCTAGGTCGAGTGATGCGAGCGGGTTGTCGGCGTGCACGATCACCGAGAGCGCGTCGGTGGCGAACACCGTCGCGATCGGCTCGGCCCGCTTGCGCAGCGCCAGCAGCCGCTCTAGCGGCTGCATCTCGCGAGAGCTGGTGCAGATATCGATCGTCGCGTCCAACATCGCCGCGATTCCCACCCCCGAGCCGCCCCCTGTGACCGAAATCGAGATTTCGCGATTTCGCTGCATGAACGCGTCCGCAAGCCTCTCGACCAGACTCACTTCCGAGTCCGAGCCACGAATATCGATCGCGGCACAGCCGAGCCCGCAGGCCCCAACCGCCGGGAGTGCTGCCAGCGCGGCAAGAAAGTCGCGTCGATCCACCGCTCTGCCCTCGCGTCCGCACCCTACCCCCCCACCGTGCCACCCCCGTTTCACGTCCGCAAACAAACCGACGAACAGACCGAAGGTCCTACGCCGTCTCAGCGCGACGTTTCAGTGGACGCAGACGAGGGCGATGCGCAAGACTCGTGCAAGGAGCTTGAGCCACGAGAGGCGCGAGGGAAGGTGGCCGCGAAGCTGAGCCTCGTGACGCGGACGGGGATTTCGTCGGGAACTCGCGAAGGGCACCGGACGCATTCGGCGGCACAAGCTGAGCGAGCTGTCGCGGTGCGCTGGGCGACGGAGCGGTGGGCCGGACGCGGTCACACAGCGAATGCAGTGCTGCCAACACCCCGTAGAACCGCGCCATGTGAAATCGGGGAGGCGGTACCAATGCGCACAGCCTTGCCAAGAAGGTGTGCGCCCGTCGATGGGCTTCGGTCCGATTGCGGACGTCCAGCGCGCGTCGCTATGATGTCTGGCCGCCATGAACGCCGCCCGAGTGATCCGACCGTCGCCGTCTCGCCCCGTGGTCGCGGTCATACGCCGATGCGGGCTGACCACGTCGTTGCTCGCTTTGATGGGGCTCTCGACCCTCGCCGGCTGCCGCTCGATCTACCGCGATGATCGCGGCGAGGGCGACGACACGGTGACGGATTCAGACTCCGGCGACGGAGATGGCGACGGAGATGGCGATGGAGATGGAGATGGAGATGGAGATGGAGATGGAGATGGAGATGGAGACGGCGATGGAGATGGGGACGGAGATGGGGACGGAGACGGAGATGGGGACGGAGACGGCGACCCGTGCGACGGAGGCACATCGTCGCTCGTCGGCGTCGTCGGCCGAGGCCCGATGATTGAGACAAACCACGCACTCATCGAGGTCACTCGCTTCACGACGAGTCAGGCGGGAGAGCTCGTGTCGCTCCGCATCGATGTTGCCGACAATCCTGCCGCCGATGAGGTGTACGTGGTCGCCTACCGGTCGATGAACGACGCCCCCACCGATCTTCTCGTGGCCACCCCCTCCTTCGTGCCGAAGGTCGGGTGGAACGAGGTCGCGGTGGACCCCGTCGCGGTCAACGCGGGCGAGGAGATCTGGATTGGCATGGTCACCGCTCCCGGCGCGACGGTCGCCGTAAGGTTCGAAGACACGGTCTTCGGCACCGAGCGATACGACAACGGGCTACCGCCGGGGCCGCCACCGCAGCAGTTCCCCGTCGGCGCGTTGGAGAGCACTTATCGCTGGTCCGTGGCGGCGCGCGTGTGCACACCGTGATCGCGAGCGAAGCAGGCCGGCGCCAGGCGCAAGATCAGTTGGGCAAGTTCGGACGAAGCGCCGGCCACCGCTGAGGCGCGACGGCACGACGTCGCGGTGGCGGGCGTGAGCGCAACGTCAGCCGACGGGCACAGTCGCGCAACCAAACTGGATATCGATCGTCGCCGAGAGCGCCGACTGGATCTTGGCGCAGGTCTGCGGGCAGACCAGGACCTTGGTCGGCGCGGCCTCATTGTCGTAGTACCAGGCGTCGGGGACGCCGTTGCAGTCGGCTGCGCTCGGTACATAGCCGATCGTGGTTGTCGACATGCCGTCCGAGAAGACGACGTTGACCTTGTTCTTGTCGAAGGTCTCGCCGCGCGGAGGCTCGGGGATCACCCACTCGCAGCTGATGGGCGTTGCCGTGTCGACGGCCATCGCGATCTCGGTAAAGACGGCACCGTAGTTTGCGTTGTCGCCCTGGCAGTAGTCCGCACCGACGCCACCCGTTGCATTGATGAGGTCGATGTAGACATCGCTCTGCGAGCCACCCGTGATCGCGCAGTTGAGCGCGCCGGTCAGGTTCACGATGCCGTGCACCGTGTATTGCTCAAGGGACGCGTCGAGCGCCGTAAACATGGCCTCGAACTGCGCTGCGTTCAGATCGGAGTCGTCATCGGTGATCACGACGACGTGCTTGGTCGACTCCGCCCGCAGATTCGGAAGCCAATCGGCGGCGCGCCCAATCAGGCGCTCCAACCCATCATGGCTCTCGATCTTCTGATCGATGTGCAGGAACTCCGGCGGGTTGCTGTCAACCGTCGGGCAGCCACCCGAACCAAGCGGCGGCGCGATGCAGATTCCGGGATCGCATACCCCAGGAATGCTGCACTCGATACCGGTGGGGGGATATTGGGAGAGGAGCGTGACCCGCACGTCAATTCCTTGCATCGCGATGTAGCTCGAGAAGGAGTTGAGGTTGGACTGCACCGCGCTGTTTCCTGGACCCATCGAGCCGGAGTTGTCGACGACGATCAGGATGTCGGTCGGCAGCTTCGTGTTCATTGCGGTCTCGCTGACGGCAACGCAGCCGTCGCCGTCGCCATCACGATCGCCGTCGCCGTCGCCGTCGCCATCACCGTCGCCGTCGCCATCACCGTCGCCGTCGCCGTCGCCGTCGCCATCGCCGTCGCCGTCGCCATCACCATCACCGATCAAGTCATCGGCGCCAGCGTCTGAAGGCGAACCATCATCCGCTCCGCAGGCGGCCACGGTTGGGGCGAGCAGTGCGAGCCATGCGGCGTGGATGATGCAGCGGACGCGGAGAACCGGTGCGGCGGTCGAGCGTGCGACCTCGGGCTGGAGCAGCTCGCTGCCGCCGGAGTGCGGTTCACCATGGAATAACGGAAACGACGGACGCGACATGCCGCGATGGAACGCGGCGTGTGTGACGAATCTACCGCGACCGCGCTGCGCCAACGTCAAGGACGCGCGGGCGGGCAGTCATCATGCCGGCACGCTGCCACAGATGAGGGCCAGTCCCGCTCCCTCGCCCGCGATGTCGCGGAATCGTTGCCGCCGATACTCGATTCCGTGGCAATCATGGCGCCCGCGTCCGCATCGCCCGCTGGCGCGTTGCGGACGCGAGAGCTGCTGTGGTGAGGAGCTTCGCAAGGCAGGCGGCCCACGCTGTCGATTGCGTTCGCCGTGGAGGTCCAATGCCGCAACGACCTGGACGATCTTCAGGGCGACGTTGCAGTGCACGCAGACGAGGTCGATGCCAAAGACTCGTGCAAGGAGCTTGAGCCACGAGAGGCGCGAGGGAGCGCGGTCGCGAAGCTGAGCCTCGAGACCAGGTCCGCGAAGAGCCGGCAGCTCGCGGGTGGGAGCGGGGCCATCAGACGAGACGAGCAGCGCAAGTTGTCGCGGAGTAGTCGGCGACGGACCTTTGGGCCGGGCGCGATCACACAACACGTGCCTTGATGCCGCACAGGCTCGCCGCGGAAGACTCATGACAAGGTCATGTCGACCTTTCGGGACTCAGGCTGCACTGGCGAGGCGAAACGGGACGTGCCTGCCGTTCGAGCGCACGACGTTTGGGGCGGTGGGCGCGACGGACGGCGGACGAGATCGCCCCGCGTACTGAGGGGTGCCAGTGCTGACGGTCCGCGGGCTGGCCAGGGCGGCCACCGGCTGGGACGCAGCGACCGAGCCGCGGGACACATCACGTCAGGGACTGTTTGACCCCGCGCGCGGATACTCTTCTCTGGGTTCGATATTCGAGTGACTCCGCCGCTACGTGGCGAGGTGCGTCGCGCTGACTGAGCGACGCATCGTGTCAAGGCCGCGCGAGGGGGGCCGTCATGACAGCTACACCGACTCGGTTTGTTCGCTTGGTGCCAAGCACGTAGATCGCCCCGCTGGCAAGTACGCCGAGACGTTCGTCGCCGACGCCCCATCGGATGGAGGAACGCGCGAGCGTGCCAGCACCTCCGAGGGCTCGCTGACAGCAGCGCGAGCGCCGAAGCAGCATGAACGCAATCTGCACCGCAGGATGAGGCGACGCGGCTCGGCGATGAAGGGCTGGGATGCGGGCCCTTGCGCTCCGTTCCAAGGTCGGGCGCGCAAGGGTTTCGCCGCGATGGACTCGGGCGGAAAAGATGCGGATACCTCGTGCGTGAGGGGCTCTGCGATGCGGAGAGATCGCTCCGGCGTGGGCTAGATGTCCGATTGGGACGAACGCCTGTGAGGAGGCACGCTCGGGGGTAGGGCCACCTCGACCGCCAAGTCTCGTACGGGAGGGCTGCTCAAGCCCACTCCATATGCGGCCTTTCGCGGTACCGGTCGTCCACGTCGCCGTAGAGCGGGGCGACGTGACGGCGTGTGCGACACACACGTAGCCGCGATTTTTCAAGTCTCGCACCTGGCTGGAACAGGGTCCAAGGACGCTCCGCGGCATGTCCTTACGCGCTGCCAAAGCCCGCTTGCTCGGGCTGACGATTGTTGCCCTCACACTGCCGGTCGCCTCTGGCTGCAGCTCACAGGCTGACGAGCGCCCCGGTGGTGACCTCTTTGCCGACGATGACAGCGCGACCGATGATCTGGGAACCACCACGGATGATGGGATGGGGATGCCAGATCTGCCGATGG
>CAZVEM010000181.1:0-12357 GCA_964626165.1 uncultured Nannocystaceae bacterium | reverse complement strand
TCCGCTACCCGGCCTATGTGCACTTCACCCGCGGCTCACTGCGAGCACTTGGCCAGCTCTCGGGACGGGGCGCGATTGTCGTGGACGTGTGCTCAAGCGGGCCCTCGCACGCCGAGTTCCTCGTGCGACATCGCTAGCAGCGCGCCGATTCGGCGCGGTAGGGGCTAGGGTTGCTCCGCCGCCGTCGTTGGCGACCATAGCTTCGCAATCGAGACCAAGTCCTCGCCCACGCCAAGGGCGACTCTGCTCGAGTACACAAGCCGCAAGCTGTCGCTCAGCCAGCGTGGCCGTGAGTCCTCGCTCTCCCACTCCAAGATCTGCTCCAGCGCCGGGGTCGGCAGCAGGCTCAAGAGCGCGAGATCGCTGCTTCGTCCTGCACGCGTCAGAGCGAGGGCGACTCGAGTTCCGTCAGGCGAGACCACCGGGTCCTGCACTCGACCCGGGAGTTCAAGGAATGCGAGCTCGACTTCGTTGGCCAGCATGAGCCGAACGTGCGTCTCGGGGAAGGTCGCGACAAAACGCAGCGTCGCCGCGAATTCGTCGTCGGCGTCCACGCGGGTAGCGTCGGCTCTTGGATCCGAGCCACGCATCTCCTCGTCCGCTCTCTCGCGTGATCCCTCGCCTTGCTTGGCGTCGTCGGGCTTCGAGGTATTGGCTGGAGTGTGCGACGCAGTCTGTGTCTTGGCGCGACCTCGCTTCGTGTCCCCCGCCTTGTGAACAAGGCCATGCAGGGCCGCAACCCGCTGCAAGGTCAGCAGCGGCGGCTCGACGAAGCGCAGCGTCACGATCAGTTCGCCCTCGACGCCGACGACGGCGAGCAAACCATCGTCGCGAATCGCTGCGATCTGCCTGAGCTGCCGGCCGGCGAGGAAGGTCTCCGAGTCGAGGCGGAGTGCCACTCCGGGGTAGTGCGGCGAGAGCACGAAGATGTCCTGTACGGGCAGACCGTCTTCGTCCAGCCCGCGCATGCTGACCGCAAAGAGATCCTCGTTCATCCAGGTTGGACTCCCTGCACCACTAGCCCCGACACGCGCCAGCGGGATCGAAGTCCAGCTTGCCTGTGCCGGCCGCGGTCTTTCGCTAGGGTGTGCAGCTTCGTCGGCACGCTCTCCCATCTCCTGGGCAGAGGCCGTGCGCGCATCCTCGCGAGATGCTCCGCTCGCCGCCGGCAAGAGTTCCTCACGCTGCCCGACGCCCGCTGGACCCCGCGGAGATGCGTTCGCAGGTCGAGCATCCTCCGCGCCGTTCTTGGCCGAGGTGGGCGCGGAACTGGGCGTCGCCTCGGGGTCGAGAGACGTAGAGGCCCGGGGCAGATCCACCCATAACAGCGCATCGCCGTTGTCGGGCGACACCGCCGACCACGCGATCGACCCGCCTTCACTTGGCGTACCGTAGTTGCCCGAGCGCTCGATCGCCCCGCCGATCTGCGTGAAGTCGCAAGCCCGCTCGTGTCGAAAGACTCTGGTCTTTTCCTGCGCGTCCCAGACAAGAACGGTCTGTCCCGTCGGCGAGGTACGAATCAGCGGCTGGCGAGAGAGCTCAAGCCCACCCGTCGGCGCCAGCTTGGTCGCCAAGGACCAGCGCTGCACACCCTGGATCGCGGGATCGCTGAGGTCGGTGCTCAGCTCGATGCACTCGAGCCGGAGCAGATCCTCGACTTTCTTTTGCAGGCGACCATGCAGGTCAGTCTCCAGGGCAACCCGTTGGTAGGCCAGCAGCAGCGTATCGTCCGAGAGCACGACAGCAGAACCGCTGCTCTCAAGGTCGGCGAGCGGAAGGCCTTCGCCGACCGAAGCCGCATCGATGACGCCGCGGGAGACTGCCCCGGCGACCTCGGCGGCGCGCAACACGTTGTCCAAATACGCGAGACCGGGAGAGATCGAGTGTTGGAGCTGAATTTCTTCTAGCGAGGGACGGTGGACGTACTGCTCCCGATCCGGAGCGATGCGCGGCTGCTTGTAGAGGGCTTTCAGGAGATCGGCCCCTCGTAGGTGTGCGGCGACGGCCGGTAGCGCGTCTTCATGCGTCGCGTGTCGCGGCGCGGCAAAGTCACCCACGCTCAAGACCAGCCACTCCTTGTTCTCGAGGGTCGCGAGCTTGAGCCCCTCGGCCTCGATGTCGGCGAACTCTGCGGCGCGCGGTCGCTGAATCGCGAGGAAGCCAACGCCGTCTTCGTCGGCCCGCTCGAGGGCGCCGGCGATGTCGCGCAGTTGCGTGGCGACCTCCTCGCGGGCTCCGCCGTCAGCGTCCTTCCGACGCGATCCACTCTGCCCGTTTCGCGACGCGTCGCGTGGCTGCGCGTCCTGAACGGGGGTCTCCGATCCGGCGACCGCGTCCGCGACCGAGACAACAAAGCCGGCTTCACGAACGAGAGTGGCAACGTCAACCTCGCACTCGAGTTGATGCGAGGGCGCGCACATCAGATGGACGCGACGCGGATCTTCGTGTGCTCCGATGCCGTCGGGTTGCCACCACAGATACGCGGCAAGCCCCAGCGAGGAGAGGACCACCAAGCCCAGCAGCGCCGGTGCGGCGCGGCGGCTGCTGGCCAACACATCGATGTCCGAGCTGCTCCGCCGTCGCACTTCCTCAAGCGTGGCACATGTCTGAGATTTGGCGCCCGGCTCGACGCTGGGCGCCCCTCATCGGCAAGCGGAAGGCTCCGCGGCACCCCGCCGCGGAAGGAAGAAGCGCCCCGCGGCCGCTCCGCGCGAGCACGGTGCAGTGCCGCGAGGCTGGTATCAAAGGCCCAAGCCGCTACGGCGCGGGCACCTCATCCGCGGACGAGGTGCACTCGGCGATGCCGAGGGCGGCTTGGTACTCGCAGACCGCAGATACCAGCTGCGCAGACTCAGCCGCAGCTGCGGTCGCGTCGTCCGCCTTCACGGCGTCGATCCAGCGATCCCAGGTCGCAAGGAAGGCCTCCGGGTCAAATCCGTCCACCAAGTCGACCATGTCCGGCACGATGAGCTTGGCGTAGGTGCGGCCTTCATACGCTCCAATCACGCCAGGAGCTGTGCCGATCGTCCCTTCCACGTCTGCCAACGCGTGATCGCAATACTTCCGTGTGCGCTTGGCGAAGGCGAGCGCCATTTCGTGTTCGATGGCATCAACGTCGATGCTCGCAGCCGGTCCCTCCAGCATCGCAAGCACGACCTCGATGCCCGGGGTATTGCGCCCCTCCATTCGATCTACGAGTTGGAGAAACTGGCCGCGCGCGATGCGAGCCGCCGCAGCATCTCCTTGGGCCGCCTTCGCCGCGTAGGCCAGCACGAGCCGCTGGTGCACCGTAAAGCCCGATTTCTCGATGCGCTGCTTCGCTGCGCCAGTGGCGGTTTCGTCGGGCGCCCAGCTTTCGACCGGCCCCTGGATCGCAAGGTGCCCGTCCATGAAGGCCGCCTCGATCTCGGACTCCGTCGACTCGTAGTCCCAACCCATCTCGACATCGAAGGCATCGGCCTCCTGCGCGAGGGGCCGTAGCGCAGCATCCCACCAGAGCCACGCCTCATCCCATTGCGCATACAAGAGCGCGGGGTCCCGATTCGGGTCCGGCAACGCAGCGGCGATCTGCGAGATGTCGTTACGGACCAAGAGTGCGACCGAAACCAGCGCATGCTGATGCACATCGACGACGTCGAGGTCGGTGCCGCTCGCGAGCGCTTCGAGGATCGCCGCGTCATCGAGCAGCACCCCCTCCTCGACACGGCCCGCGAGCACGCCGACGCGCTGCACGGTCGTTTGAAGCGAGGCATCGAGGTAATTGCTGCTGACGACGGCGAGATCCGGCGAAGTTGAGCTCGCTTGCGCTGCGATCGCAGTCAGATTGGCGAACGAAGCCTCAAACTCGACGTTCGGTGTCTCGCCGAGACCCGGCACGTCGCCATCCCCATCGCCATCACCGTCGCCATCGCCGTCACCATCGCCGTCGCCTTGGTCGAGCCCGCCCGCGTCATCGTCGTCGTCAGCGCAGGCCGTCAGGAGGGGACTGGCAAGCAGCGCGAGACAACTGCCCAACGCGATGGACATCCGGAGCGTGGTCGTGCGCCGATGGGTCGCTGCGTCGCCGTGCCAGGTGATCGAGGAGGATGAGAGTCGCTGCATCGAGGTGTGTCATAACGCTCTAGCCTAGAAATTGAAAGGCGTTTTCAATTTCCTTTGCGTGAATCTTCGCACGGCGTGATATGCGCTCATTCAGAACGTGCCCGCAGCCGTGACGCCGAGCCGCGCACGACAGCGCATAAGCTCTCGCCATGCACGGCAAGCTGAGCGAATCCAAGCTCGCAGCGCTGCTGGACTACTTCCAGCGCCCGCTCCCGCGCACTCAGCATGGTTTGCCGCGAGAGCTCCTCGAGGTTTTCGAGTCGTGGAGTGGCTCGGGCATCATCGGCCGCCGCATTGTTGAGGGGATCATCGTGGTGCCGTGGCTGATCTATGCGGTCGTGTCGTTCGTGTCGCTCGCCCGCGGGCGGGCCTACGCGCAGGATGTCATCGGCACCACACTCGGGAGCGCGCTGGGTCTTGGGCTCTTTGTGCTGCTGCCGCTCCGGCTGTTTTTTCGCTCGATCATCGCGCGCGACAAGAGTCTGGTCGATGCGATCAAAGCGGCACCGGCGAAATGGCTGCCGGTGCTCAGCAGCGAGCGTCTCACGCGATACCCCGCCAAGGGACAGGCTTTCGAGGTTTGGCAGCTCACCGTCCGTCTGCCGCTGCTCGATGAGCGCTCGCAGCTTGTGTTCGACATCCCTTGCGGCGCAGACGAGCTCATACCGCCGGCGCGGGTGCTGGTCGCCACCACGCAGGGCGGAGATAGCCTCGTGATCTGCGAAGCGCCGGCCTATAGCGTGCTGGTTGGCGACCATCGCCGCAGCGCCCCGACGCGAATCGGCCCGAACTGATCTCGCAGAGAGCTCCCCGTGTCGTTGGTGGTCGCTTCGCGCTGCGATCACCGGCCAGATCACCGGCAAACAAAGGACGCGACGATGCACCGACCGCGCTCTGGGCACCGACCGCGCTCTGGGTAACGTCGCGTCTCCGCGAACTCTGGTCCCCCTGCCCGCCGCTATCCTGCGAGGACTGCCCGCACGCCGTTGGCAAAGATCGAAAGCCCCGCCCCGACGCCGCCCGTCTGGCCCGTCGCCTCGACCCGCCCGGCGCTGAACCAGGCCGGGTGGTTCTCGTTGTAGATGTTCGCCTCGGGATGCGGCATGAGGCCGAAGAGACGCCCACTGGGATCGCAAAGCGCCGCCGCGCCGCCACGAGACCCGTTGGGATTCTCGGGCCACGACTGTGTGGGTTGCCCTGCTGCGTCCACGTAGCGCAGTGGGATCAGTGCGCGCGACTCAAGGCTCTGCCAGGTCGCGTCGTCGAGCGCGATGAGCTGCCCCTCGCCGTGGCGGGCTGGTAACTCCAGTACGTTCAGACCGCGCGTCCACACGCACGGTGAATCGGGTTGCGCCAGCACGCGGACCCACTGGTTGCGGTAGCCAAGCCGAACGTTGGCGACGAGGGAACACGACGGCTCCGCGAGCGGCTCCCCCGCTTTGCGCTCCAGTGCGGGCAGCAGGCCAAGCTTCACCAGCGTCTGAAAGCCATTGCACACCCCGATCACCAGGCCACGGCGATCGACGAACGATGCGATTGCGTCCCCCGCTCGATGCCGCAGCCGGTTCGCGAGGATCCGTCCAGAGGCGACGTGGTCGCCGAACGAAAAGCCGCCGATAAACACCAGCACCGAGACATCGGCGAAAGGATCGACGCCCCCTTCAATCTGCGTGAAGACGTCGCCGAGATGGCGGCGGCGAACGTCCGCCCCCAGGCACTCAAATGCCGCGCTGCTCTCGTCCTCACAATTGAGTCCGTAGCCCGTGAGCACCAGGACGCGGACGTCCCGCACCGCATTGGGATCGAGATCTGGAAATGCCTGACGAACGACCTGCCTGCGTGCGTCGGTCACCTGCAGCCTGCTCTTGCTTGCATCAAAGGCCATGCCACGCCTCCTCTCTTGCCTGCATGAGCTCGCTGGCCTGCCAGCGAGCGAGAACCTGGGTATCACGTGCTCCCCCACCCTCACCCGGGGGTGCGACAAGCGTGAGCTGGCCGCGTCGATCACTGCGGGTGGCCGTCGAATCGCTGGCGACCCTTAGCTCGCCGACTCTGAGCAGGCCGTGCGGTGCGAGCACCTGCTCCACGACGCTGGCCTGGTCCGGCGTGACGATGATCAGGATGCGACCGGTGCTCTCGGAGAAGCACCAGCTCGTCGCATCTGCCCCGTCTTCGACCTCCAGGCGAAGGTCGCCATCACTCGCGAGGGTCTGCGCGGCGGCAGCAAAGAGCAAACCGCCTCGGCCAATCGCCGTTGCGCTGGGAATCATCCCTTGCTGCACCAGCTCCGCAAAGGCAGCGTAGCGCTTCGCATTGGCACTGAGATCCGTCTTTGGGGCATCTCCGAGCGACACGCCCAACATGCGCTCGTACTCGCTGTGGCCGAGCTCGCCGCGATCGGCACCGAGCACGTAGAGCACGCCCTGGGTGCCCGAGAAGTAGGGCGCCGGGATCTTGGCAACGTCCACGACCTGGCCAATCACGCTGACGAGCAAGGTCGGCGGAATGGAGATCTTGACGCCGTCGAGGAACGCGTCGTTCTTCATCGAGTCTTTGCCCGAGATCAGCGGGACGCCGTAACTGACACACGCATCAAAGAGACCTTCGCAGCAACGGACCAGCTGGGCGAGCTTGTGCGCACCGTCGGGAGTCTTCGAGGACTCGATCGGATCGGGCCAGCAAAAGTTGTCGAGCGCGGCGAGACGGTCGATACGGGCGCCTGCGCAGAGAACTCGGCGAACTCCCTCGTCGACGCACGCGTGTGCCATCGCCAGAGTGTCGCCGTCAGAGTAGGCCGGGTGAATGCCTTCCGCGAGCACGACGCCCTCGTCGTGATGATGCCGAACCCGCAGCACCGTCGCACCCGAGGGAACATCTTGAAATCGCCCCGTGAGCGGCTTGACCACGCTGAGGCCCTTGACCTCGTGGTCGTAGCTGCGACAACGATCGATGTCAGTGCTCATGCCTGGGCGCGCGCTCATCTTGAGCAACGCGTCGCGCAGCGAGGGTCTTGCAGCGCTTGCGTCGCCCCGGGTGGTCGGCGAAGGCGGGCTCCATATCGCTTTGAGCGTCGGGAGCGGCACGCCCTCGTGCAACAGCGTTAGCGGTAGCTTGGCGACCAAGGTCTGGCCCCAGCGCACTTCGAAGAGGCCCGAATCGGTGAACTCTCCAAGCACGCTCGCTTCGACCTCGCGGCGCTTGGCCAGCGCCATGAACTCTGTGAGGTGCTCTTGCGGCACGCTGATGGTCATGCGCTCTTGCGCCTCGGAGACCAGGACTTCCCACGGCATCAAACCCGGATACTTCAGCGGCGCCTTGGAGAGGTCGATGCGCGCGCCGTTGGTGGCTTGCGCCAGCTCGCCCACCGAGCTCGACAGGCCTCCGGCACCGTTATCCGTGAGACCGTTATAGAGGCCGCGGTCGCAGGCCTCCGCGAGGAAGTCGAAGGTCATGCGCTGGATCAGAGGATCGCCGATCTGCACGGCCTGTACCGGTGAAGTCTCGTCGAGCTGAACACTGGAGAAGGTGGCGCCGTGGATGCCATCTTTACCGATCCGGCCACCGACCATCACGATCGCGTCGCCGACACTGATGTACTTCTCGTGCGTTGGCCGGCCCGCACGCTCAACGGGCATCGCCGCCACCGTCCCGCAGTAGACCAGTGGCTTGCCCGCGTAGCGATCGTCGAAGATCTCAAAGCCTCGCGCGTAGGGAATGCCAGAGTGGTTGCCGCCGTCGATCACACCCGCGTGCACGCCGTCGCGAATGCGACGGGGGTGCATCAGGCCACGAGGCAAGCGCCCGCTGTAGCGCGGGTCGCCAAAGCAATAGCCCCACACGTTGGTCAGCAGATCCGCGCCGCGCCCAGTGCCAAAGCTGTCCCGGTTGACCCCCACGATACCGGTCATGGCGCCACCGTAGGGGTCCAGTGCCGACGGCGAGTTGTGGGTCTCAACCTTGTAGACGAGGTGGTCGCGCTCGGTAAATCGCACCACGCCCGCGTTGTCGTGAAAGACCGAAACCAAGAACGGATGCTGCGCAGGATCGACCCCTGCCTCAATCCGGTCGGCGGCGATCTTCTCTGTGGCGCCGCGAATAAACTGGCGGAACAGTCCGCGCTCGATCGTGCGCGCGCTGCCACTGGGATCAACGTAGTGAATCGGTGAGGCGAAGATCTTGTGCTTGCAGTGCTCGCTCCAAGTCTGGGCCAGGCACTCAAGCTCGGCATCGGTCGGTTCGCGTTGCTCTTCGACAAAAAAGCTCTGAATCGCCTTCATCTCCGCGAGACTCAGTGCCAACATGCCGGACTGTGAGAGCGCGACCAACTCGTCGTCGCCCATGCTCCGCAGCGGAACCAAGGCGACCTGCGGCGCATCGTCGTCGCCGACGCTCGGTGGCTGGGTCACAGGCTGGCGCGGCGCCTCTCCCAACTTGGCGCGCTGAATCAGTGGATTGTGCAAGAGCTCGTCGGCAGCGCGCCGAACCTCCTCGACGCGTAGGCCCCGAAAGAGGTAGAGCGTCGCGCTGTAGACCTCGCCTTGAAGTGGCGCATCGAGGACATCGTCGATCGCCATCATCACCGAGCGGGCGACCGCGTCGGTCACTCCCGGCGCGAAGCCAACTTCAAGCCAGGTGGTCGCCGCTTCGCCCTCCACTCGATCCGCGAGGGCACCAAGCGCGCTGACTTCGGCGACCGAATCGGTCAGGGATGCGCGAATGCGATCCGCCGTGGCGGCGTCGATGTCCGCGTCCAGCAAGAACACCTTGCGGGTCCGAACCGCGTCGGCCTCCAGTCCCAGCCATTCGCGGAGGCGCTGCTTGGTTTGACTGGCGACCGGATCAACATGGTCGGCGCGCGTCTCGATCTCGATGCGATGGACCGGCACGGCCGCTCTTTCCCGCGGGCGCCTGGCGCTGTCAACCTGCGCGCGCGAGGGCCAAAGTGGCATCCCGCGCGTCTGGCAGGTGAACGCGCAGCTATCTGGGATCTGGACGAGGTACACGATCTCCGTGGGCCCGCCGGAGGGCTCCCCCACCCCGCGCGGCGCGATGGCGCGCGGAAGCGTCGGATCGGCGGCTCGGCCACGCACTCGGCGCTTGACAGAGCTACCCGACTTTTGCAGGCTCTCCTTGCAGTTGGTGAGTGTGACGGCCCCGTCCACTCGGCGACCTGGCTGGCACTCCACCCGGAGGCCGCGTCGCCCCGCTCCAAGCTGTGACTGCCGGATAGGCGACAACCGGATAGCTGCTGCGCGAGACCACAAGGGTCCGCGCCCAATCGCCGACATTCTGCGGTGCGTCCTCTGGTCGCTCGACCACGTTGCTCCCCTCACATCAAGCTCATGGCGATCCCTCAAGCACGGTCCCACTCTGACCACGTCACCGTCACGGCGACGCGTCCCTCCAAGGCGAGGGCCAAGGCGACAGCTGAAGAAGCAGTGACGGCGCAGGTGCCTCCACCTGCAAAGAAGAACGGTGCCGCGACCACGCGAAGGACATCCTCCGAGGACCACGAGCACGGAGCAAAGCCGAGTCCCAACGGTGGCTCTGACCACGCGGCGGCGACAAGCGCAGCCGCGAGTTCGGCGGCACTGGGAGGCCACGACGCGACAGCCGGTGCCGCGGCGGAGCTGCACGCTTCGCTCAAGGCCGTCTTCGCGCAGGTCGTCCACACCCTCCCCGCCACCGCGACGCTCGGTGAGATCGTCGACGCCGCGACCGGCAGCGCACAGATGTTGCCGCTCCTAAACCGCCTGACTGTCCGAGAGCTCATCGACATCGTCACGTCACGGCCCCGCGACGACCGAAGGCACGGCGAGCACCGAGCCGATGCCGAGATCTCATACGACGAGGACGGCAACCCAATGCTGGCGCTCGATGCCGGGCCACAGATCGTACGGCGGCGCGCGGATGTGCCGGACGGTGATTTATTGGTGTTACGTGCGCTCCAGTCGCAAGGTCCACTCGGCGAAGCCCAGCTTGCCCGCGCGACTCGGCTCTCCAGCGAGCAGGTCCGGCTGATTGTGCGCTCCCTCAAGACGCGCGCGCTGGTGCACCTCGAGGGCAGCGGCGCAAAGTGTCGTATCAAGATTACGCGCAGCGGCGCGAGCATGGTCCGGCGCTAGCGCCGAGCGCTGTGATAGTGTCCGCCGCCCATGGCCTACGATTTTGCGGCGATCGAGCAGCGCTGGCAGCGACACTGGGAGGAGAAGGGCACCTTCCGCTCAGAGGTTGAGCACGACAAGCCCAAGTACTACGTGCTTGACATGTTCCCATACCCTTCAGGGGATGGGCTGCATGTTGGTCATCCGGAGGGCTACACCGCTACCGACATCGTCGCACGCTACAAGCGAATGCGCGGCTTTAACGTGCTGCATCCGATGGGATGGGATGCATTCGGCCTGCCCGCGGAGCGTTACGCGATCAAGACGGGCACGGATCCGGCGACCCGCACGGCCGAGTGCATCACGAATTTCAAGCGCCAGCTGCAGCGGCTCGGTTTCTCCTACGACTGGAGCCGAGAGATCGACACGACAGATCCGAAGTACTTTCGCTGGACCCAGTGGATCTTTCTCAAGCTCTGGGGCAGCTATTACGATGAGGACAAGGATTGCGCGCGTCCGATCGAGACGCTGGGCATCCCCGCGGACGTCACGGCCCAAGGTGAGCGCGCGGTCGCGGCCTATCGAGATGGCTTCCGGCTGGCCTATTTGCAGCAAGCGCCGGTGAACTGGTGCGTCGATCAACGCGTGGTGCTCGCCAACGAGGAGGTCGCGGAATACGTCGCCGCGGGGCACGAGGTCGTGCGCGTACCGATGAAGCAATGGATGCTGCGCATCACCGCGTACGCGGAGAGATTGCTGCGCGATCTCGATCTCGTGACCTGGCCGAGCAGCACGCTCGACATGCAGCGCCACTGGATCGGGCGCAGCGACGGCGCCGAGGTCACATTTCGGATCGCGGCCGACTCGGGTGCGGAAGGAGCTGATCCGCGATCCGGGGATAGGAACATCACGGTCTTCACGACGCGGCCGGACACACTGTGGGGTGCGAGCTACCTCGTCTTGGCCCCGGAACATCCGCACGTCGCCAGCATTTGCGCCCCCGCACAGCGCGAGGCGATGCAGGCATATGTCGACCAGACCGCGCGTAGAAGCGAGCGCGAGCGTCAAGCCGCTGCGGCCGAAGGCGAGAAGACCGGCGTGTTTCTCGGCGCGTATGCGATAAACCCGGTCAACGGTGAGGCCCTGCCGATCTGGATCTCGGACTATGTGATCATGGGCTACGGCACGGGCGCGATTATGGCCGTTCCGGGCCACGACGAACGCGACCACGCGTTCGCGCTGAGCATGAAGCTGCCGATTCGCCGCGTCGTCTCCTCAAGTGACGTCGCGGGCGACGCGGAGCTCGAGGCCCGAGAAGACGCGGAGATACTCGAGTCCGCGTTCGTGAGACCGGGCTTCGCTTGTAACTCGGGGCCGATCAGCGGCCTGCCAACCGCGCAGGCCAAGGAGAAGACCATCGAGCTGCTCGAGGCCGACGGCATGGGTCGCCGCAGAGTCACGTACAAGCTCCGAGACTGGCTGTTCTCCCGCCAGCGCTATTGGGGGGAGCCCTTCCCGCTCGTACACGCGGCCGATGGCACCGTGCAGGCCGTGCCGCAAGAAGAGCTCCCCGTGACGCTCCCCGAGCTCGCGGACTACAGCCCCAGTGAGACCGGCGAGCCACCGCTGGCCAACGCGACACACTGGCGAAGCTACGGCGATGGAGCACTGCGCGAGACCAACACCATGCCGCAGTGGGCCGGGTCCTGCTGGTACTTCCTCCGCTTCTGCGATCCCCACGCCACCGACGTCCCTTGGTCCAAGGAGAGCGAGGCCTACTGGATGCCCGTCGACCTGTACGTCGGTGGCGCAGAGCATGCGGTGCTGCATCTCCTCTACGCGCGCTTCTGGCACAAGGTGCTGTTTGATCTTGGTTACGTCTCCACGCCCGAGCCATTCCGGCGTCTTGTTCATCAGGGCATGGTGCTCGGCGCGACGTACCTGCCCGCGGACCGCCGCCGCGACGAGAAGGGCCGCCCCGTCGCCTACACCGAAGCGGAGGTGGAGCCTGTCAGCGCCGGCGCGGAAGCGCTCGTGCACCGCATCACCCGCGAGCCGGTCATCGTGCAGTGGGACAAGATGAGCAAGAGCCGCGGCAACGTCGTCAATCCGGACGACGTCGTCAAGCGCTACGGCGCCGACACGATGCGAC
>CAZVEM010000180.1:0-12424 GCA_964626165.1 uncultured Nannocystaceae bacterium | reverse complement strand
GATCACGGCCGCATTGACGATGAGAAGCGGCGCAGCGTCGTAGTCGTGGAAGTAGAGTGAGACCACCGCCATCGAGTTCAGCGCGCGACCCCGACCCGGATTGTCGGCCTCGAACGCCGCTGCGGCCTGTTTGAACGAATTGAAGGCCTTGCGGTGCAGGTCATCGACGCGCTCGCGCTGGATCTCTGCGGATGCATCCACCAGGCAGATGTCCTGCTCCAGCGAGCCGACCATGTCGTTGCCCTCCTTGAGCGCAATCAGGCCGCTGAGGTAGAGCGACTCGGCATGATTGGGCGACGCATCGAGTGCGTGCTTGAGCTGCACTTTCGCGTCTTCGATCATCCCGTTGTGAAACGAGCCCAAGGCCACCTCGTAGTGCTTGTCCGCGGTCGCCACCGCGCTCTTTGCCTTGCCCCCGCCTGAACTCGCACAACCCGTCACCGTGGCTCCGACCAGCACCGCTACAAGGACGTGCGCGCGCCAACCGACCCCGCGGGTCCGGGCTCGCGGAGGCGCCGATGCACACGGCGGGCCCTCGGCCTGCTGGCGAGAGGGCTGTCGAAACGCGAGTCGGCGCGGCATTGCCATACTCGGACGGTGGACGCAGACGGCAAAGCACGCAAGAAAACGGCGGGACAAGGCCGGCGCCCGCTGCTATCCATCGCGCGTGCCCTCCGACGAGCCAGCGCCGAACCAAGCACTCGCGGCGCTTGAGGTGCTGCGTGGCCGGGCCGACGGCTTCTTCGAGCGGGTCTTGGGCGAGCACGCGGATGACATGCGCTGCGCGCCGGGCTGCGCCTCGTGTTGCCGCCCGGGCCTGAGCGTGTTCACGGCCGAGGCCGTTGCGCTGCGCGCTGCGCTGAGGCAGCTGCAGCAACATGCGCCCGAGCTGCGCGACCGAGTGCGCGCGCAGGGGCAGGAAGATCTCCCAAGCCACTGTCCGCTGCTCGTCGATGATCGGTGCGCGGTCTATGCCGCGCGCCCGCTGATCTGCAGGACCCACGGACTGCCGACCATCGACAGCGATGCGACCGACGCTTCGAGCGACGCGCCATCGCGGCTCGGCACGCGTCGACTTCGCGGCCTCCCGATCGTCCATTGCGAGCTCAACTTTTCGGCCGAACCATCGCCCGGAGGTGCGGCTCCGCTCCGGAGCGAAAACGTCATGGATCTCGCGGCGTTGAACCGGCCTCTCGCGGTGATCGCAGAACTCTTCGAAGCAGGCGCACCACGCGTGTTGCTGGCCAGTCTCGCGGTCGAACCGTGAGCCGCGCAAGGCCCCGGCCCAGCGCCGCGCCGGCCATCGCAGCCCTGCCAGACCCTGCACGACATGGGACGGACCGCAGTCCGTCGCCGCGCCGGAAAGGCTTGACCCCGAGATCGAAGAGGACTAAAAGCTGCCTCCCTGCTGCGGGGTGGAGCAGTCAGGTAGCTCGCCGGGCTCATAACCCGGAGGCCACAGGTTCAAATCCTGTCCCCGCTACAACTCGTTCGACCAACTCTGCTGTCGAACACACGCCGAGGCGCCGCGACTGGATCGGGCGCCTTTCGTGTTTGGGTGCCGCATCGGCGCCTGTGCGGCAATGCCCCGCGCCGGAGACGCGCGATCCCTCGTCGGGACCCGGGGCGGAGCTGCCCGCGACGCCGGGCGCGGGGCCTCCTCCACTGGCTCCAACTCGGCGCGCCGCGCCGTCCGCCTCGAGAGATGAATGGCCCGTGAAGGTCGGAAGATCCCGATAAGCTCGCGAGGTGGTGACCCGACTGATCCTGGCGGGCTTTGAGCCGCCCCGGCAGCTAGAGCTCACCGACGCCGCGGCCAGCGAACTAGACGTGGACCCGATCGGGGAGGAGGCGCTCTTGAGCCCGGCTGCACCGCATCGACGTGGGCCCACCCTGCTCGCCGTCCTGCGGCGGGCCAGGGTCCCACTCGGCCAATCGTGTCGCGGGCAGGGAATTTGCCGCGCGTGCGTCGTCGAGGTCATCAACGGCCGCGAGCATCTGCTCAGCGCGAGCCAGGCCACGGTGATTACGCCGACGGTCTTGGCTTGCACCGTGCGCGTCCACCCTGCCCTCGCCTCGCTGCGCGAGGACGAAGACCCGGTTATCACCCTTCGTAGCCCACATTGGGGCTAGCCCGCCATCCAAGTGGGGCCCCGCCCCTGCTAAAGTCTTCTCGCGAAAGGGCCCTTGCTCGACCATGAGCACGAGAGCAGCGAGCCGAACCGGACCCCGATCTCGGCAAGCCGCGCAACGAAGCTGTGGCAGCGGGACGCCGATCTGCTCGCACAAGCGCGTCTTCGCTTAGAGCGTGCGTGCGAGAGTTGGCGGAGCGCTTCGCTCTACCCCGAGGGTGCGAACTACAGCCTGCTCTTGATGGCCTATCAGGACCTCGAGCGCTGGCGGGACATCTACGAGCACACGCGAAGCAGCGACGAGGCGCTCCGCCGCAGAAACCTCCGGGTCGAGCGACGCTGGCTGCTGGCGGCGCTCGATCGCCGAATCAAGCGAGACATCGACGCGCGACACCGCCGCGTCCGCGTTCGCTACCCGCTGCCGCGCCAGCACCTCCTGCACGGACCGCATCACCCACTCGTCCTTGAAGCGCTGGAAGCCGTCGACGACGACGTGCGACACGGGATTGGCGAGTGGCTCAAGGGCGAGGGTGCACACGGCGAGACGGCTGCGGATCTCTCGTCGAGGATGCGGCGTGGCCTCTCGCAGTTCCGCGAGGCCTTTCTCGTCGCGGCGCTGCGTAGCCCGCATCTGATCCGTGGCCTCCACCCGCAGTACATCGGGGCCCTCGAGAGCGCCATGCCGCTGCGGCGCCGATTCCCGCTCGCACGCACGATGCTCGTTGCATTGCCGGTCCGGATCGCCTCGGCGCTCTCGATCCTGTTTGGCGTCGTCTACATCGCGGCGTTTTTCTTCTTCAACGACGCCCGGCTCGGAAGCACGCTGGGTAGCCTACTGAGCCGCAACTTTGACGGCGAGCTCGCGATCGAGAGCATCCACTGGAATCCGTGGCTGATCTTCGACCTGCTCGTCGGTCGGCCGCACACGGTGACCGTCAAGGGCGTTCGCATCTACGAGCCCTACAAGAAATCAAAGCGAGAAAAGCAACTCGCTGTCTACGCGGAAGCCGTCGAGGTTGACCTCGTCCTTCACGAGATCATCCCCTGGAACCGACTCGGCGTACCGGCAGTCCTCGATATCCCTTGGAACCTGCACTTTCGCCGCGCGGTCGGCAGCGGCGACATCTGGATCACCGCGCGAGCCTACCAAGATGGCGACCACACGGTGGTGACGCTTCGGGATGCCTTCAAGCCACCGGTACCGTTTCCACCACGACCAGGTGTGCGCCGCATTGGCTTTGTGATTGAGGGCATCTCGCTGCCCGGACTGCGCCTCAAGCTCGATTGGCTCGACGTTGGCAACTGGGGCACCGATCTGCGCTTTGACAATTTTCGCGGTCAGCTTGAGTACGAGGGCACCTTCCCGGAGGCGCCCTCCACCCAGCTCCCGCTGCGTTTCCAAACTCGCGGCAAGGTGCTGTCGGGAACCGTGCTCGCCATGGGGCGAAGGCTCGACCTCGAGGACTTCACGTTCAACGACATCAGCTCGGGAAGCATGCTCGCGCCCTTGGGGGACATTCACCTCACCGGCGACGGCACGCTCGCACAGGCCCCCGCAACGCTCGACACGACCTTCCGCGGCGTGTTCTCCAGCTCTCACCCACTCGCGATATCGGCCAAGCTCGCCACCACCGACGCCGAGCCCTTGATCGACGCGGTCGTGCCGCTGCCGCCCAACCTCGGCTCAGGCAAGGACGCGCCGCGCAAGATGATCGGTGGCGACGACGTGCGCGCGATGGTCCAGCTGAGCGGGTACCTCAGCGATCCCAACATTCGCGTCGTGGCCCAAGGATTGACGATCGACCTCTTCGAGGATCCGTCGTGGGCGCTCGATGATGTCGATTTGAGCATGGTGATGGCGCGCGACCCTCTGCCGGAAATGTGGGGCGTCCGCGGTGCGGATGGCAGCGGACCTGCGCCCGATCGTTGGGTGATTTGGTTTGAGAGCCTGCGAGCGACAGGCCTCAATGGCGGCGATCTCCGGCTGCACGGGCGCGGCAGCGCGGACCACATCGTGCTCGCGTCCACCCCAGAGGACCCGATGCTGGTATCGCTCGACCTCGACGTCGAGAGTGTCGACCCCAGCGTGCTCTTTGCCGATACACCCGAGGCGTCACAACTCCTGGCCGGCTTTGCGACCGGTGAAGTTCGCGTCTCGAAGGTGGTCTTGCCGCAAGGTGGCGCGGGAGGACTCGACGACCTCGACCTGAGCTTCCGCGGCGTCAAGCTCGAGCGCTCCAAGCCCGAACCGGACTCGATCCCGCGCTCGCTGACCCTCAATGGTGACCTGCGCTACCGCCCCGCGCGTGGCGTCGATGCGCGCGCGCTCAGCGTCCATTTCGCCGGTGGCGAGGTCTCGTGGACAGGAAGCCTCGCGGCGGACCTCGCCACGCTGCGACCCTCGGTGGTTCGAGCAAACATCTCCGACGGCAACGCCTTCGCCCGCGCGATCGGAATGGCACCGGCGTTCCGAAGCGTGAGCGCAGAGCTTGCGGTGCAGGGACCGCTGACGGCACCTCGTGGCGACGGCGACCTCGTGGTCGAGCAACTTCGCTCAGGCGATCTCACCATCAGCTCCCAGCTCAACGCGCGGCTTGAGCTCTCCGATGGCCAGCTCAGCGCGCGCGTGCCTGAGCTTCGCGCACTCGGTGGCAACGGCGACGCCGTGGCGAAGCTTGCCTTTGCTCGTGGCGGCCGCTTCCTCACAACCCCCGAGATCGCGCTGCGAGCATCTCTGGAAGGCCTTGAGCTCGCGAAGCCCTTTGGAGCGCCGCTGGTCGTGACCAACGGTCGTCTCGATATTTTCGTCGACGACGGCAGCAAGGATCGAACGGTGGCGATGGACAAACTGCGTGTACGCGGGGGTGGAAGCGCAGACAACGTTCGCCTCGGGACGACCGACTACGGCGACGCGCAGGTTGGGTTCTTCCTGGACGACGACGTGCTCCACGTGACCAGCCTGGACATGGTCCACCATGTCGCCGTGTCGCCCAAGACGCGACCGCGGACACAAGTCGCGGTTGGGCGCGTCCACGCAGAGGGCTCGATCGGCCTTGATGCGCGGCAAGATCTCGCGGTCAAGGTCGCCGTCGAAGGCCTACCGATCAGCGCGGCGTCGGGCCTCGCGATGGCGGAGAGCCCGGTCCATGGCTCGTTTGCGCGCGGCACCGCGATCGAGCTGAGCGGATCGCTTCGCGCGCCGAGGATCGACGGCACCGTCGAGCTTCGAGGTCTCAGCGCGAGTGGCCTCCCCCTCGGCGGCGGGACAGTGCTCCTCTCCACCTCCGACGGTAAGGGCCCCGTCCCCTTCCGCCAGGTCCGCGCAGCAGGTGAGTTCGCGGGCCAACGCGCGGACAAGGATCTGGCGTGGAGTGTCGACGCCCTCGTGGGACTCGCCGACCGCACGCCGCCGGGGCAGAGCGGCGTTGAGGCCGCCGTCGAGCTCAGCTTCGCGACGCTCCCGATCGCGACGCTTCTCGCAATGATGGAGCAGGACCCCGACGAGGTCGGCGTCGAGGGTGCGCTCTACGGCCTGAGTCTCTCGACCAACGTCTGCGAGCAGCGAGGCACCTCGATGCTCGAAAGCTGCCGGGAGGAACGCGGCCGGAATCGAGGCCTCACGCAGGGCGGTGCGAAGAGTGCCGATCCGGCGTGGAGCGTTGACATGACGCTGCAAAAGGCAGCGCTGCGCCCTACGGAAGCCCGCTCGGCCGCGAGCCGACAGGGTCGACGCGGGCAGGATCGCGGGAAGGATCGTGGTGGCGAAGCTCCACGCCAGCGTCGCTCGATCGATGTCTGCGACGATGCGCGCGGCGTGTGCCTCACCGCGCCCGATCCCTCGCAGCCGATGTCGGCGCAGATCGTCCCCGATCGCGTCACGCTCGCCAACACCTGGATGATTCGCTCCGGGGGGTTGCGTGGGGCCTCGCTCAGCCTTCATGGCGACTTTGATCTCAAGCAGCCGTCGGCAAAACAGGCCGCCTGCAGCGACCCGAGCGCCGCCGCATCGGCGACCGGCGACGGCAACGCATCGCTTGAGGGGCAGCTCGACCTCGGCCTCGTCGATTTGTTCCTGGATCCCGCGGTGGTGCGCGGCGCCGAGGGTCGTGTTGAAGTGGACGTCGATCTGCGCGGGAGTGTGTACGCGCCCAGCCTCTTTGGCACGATCAAGGCTGCGTACACCGATACCGTGCTGCGCGCCGACCTCATGCAGGCGGCGGCCTCCCCCGACGAGCCAGCCGTCGCGGTTCCTCTGGCGCTACGCGATTTCGATGCTCGACTCAACGGCCACAGTGTCGAGATCGATGGTGAGCTTGAGGTCTTCGCCCAGACGCTCAACCTGCACAGCAGTGACAAGGCCAAGACTTGGTACACCTTCCTCGGCGGCTGTGCGGGTCGCTTTGGCTTGCGGCTCAACGGCTATTTGGACCTGGCGCTCGCGCGCGTCTTTGCCCCTGACCTTGTCACTGCCAGCTCGGGTCGCATTGAGGTGCAGCAGTTCGCGCTCGACGGCGACGCGAACGCACTGAGTGATCCGGACAATCAAGCCAACGCGGTGCGAGAACTCGATGCGAGGCTCGCGATCTCCCGCAACCGTGGCCAGCCTGGCCAGATCCGCATCGACTCGGAGACCTTCCTGCTCGAATCGGGTGTCGTCGAACTGAGGCGCTGTACGGCAGCTCGCCGCTGCTTTAGCGACATCAGCCAGGGCGCCTACGCGCTGTTTCTTGGCGGCGAGACCGGCGCGCGCGCGACCTCGCCGTCGCGCACGGCGATCAAGGCACGGGTCGGCGAGCGTGGTGAGGCCGACCTGTGGGGATGGATCACGATGCCTGCAGACCTGACCTCCCTGGGCGCGGGCGAGATCAACGCACGGCTGCGCGAGGTCCCCTTCACCAAGGCCGACAACTCAGGTGCGCCCGAGGTTGTGATTGCGATCAGCTCCGATCGGCTCACTCTCACGTCCTCTGCGCTGGGCTCGCTGGGTCTGCGCGGAGATGTACTGGTCGAGCGCAGCCGCTGGCTGCGCGACGCTCAAGAGCGTGTCGGCCTGATCTCCCTCGCCGATCCGGTCCCGGCGGCCCCGGTGGTCTATTCGCCGACGTTGCAGAACCTGAGTCTCGATCTCGACGTCGCCACCGGCTCGCCCTTCCGCGCCGATATCAACATTGTCAGCGGGCTCGAAGCGGAGGCCGATCTTCACATCGGCGGAACCTTCGCGGATCCGGAGATTACCGGCAGCGTCGACGTTCAGCGCGGCCAGGTCAACATCACGCTTTTGCAGCAGCCCTACGAGATCGTCGGCGGTAAGATCTCCCTCGCAAGCGAGCTACGCCAGAGCCTGATCGACTTGGTCGCGGTGGGTACCGAGGCGGTCAAGGTCAACGGCCAGCTTCAGTACCTCACGCTCGCACTGCGCGGCTCGCTGGATCAGATCACCTTCGCATGCTCCACGGCCGGTAGCGCAGGCACCAAGGTCGCCTCGACTCGCGAGTGCTTTGACTTCGTGCTCCTCGACAGCGGTAACGCCGATCTCTCGGCCAGCGATGTGCGTCGCGCGGGCGTGAGCAATCCCCTCTACGGACGCCCGCTTGCGCTCATCGGCAACGCGACCGCCCTCAAGCTCAACGACGTCCTTACCCGAGAGACTCCCCGCATCGAGCCACTTTTCCCGATCACAACCGCGCGCGTCGGTCAGCTGGGCATCGAAGTGGATGTTGCCACGCGGCCAGAATGGCTGCGCTGGGACTGGGGACATCTCGGCTTTGACTACGGCTACCGGCGCGGCTATCCGGGCAGTCTGCTTCGCTACAGCCAGGCCTTCACGGCCCGCCTCGAGATCCTCAACCACACCGCCTTCGAGGCCACCTTCGGAGCTCGCAGCTACAGCAACCGCGTCCTCATCCTCGATCCCCTGCGGTATCGTTCGTATGACCTCGTCCAATCCTGGACTGTGCCCAGTGCGCGCTAGACCTCGCCACAGGGCCAACGCGGTCCAGCCACGGCAAACCACGCCGCGATTGCCGAGCGCGCCTCGGCTCGCGCCGGTGTGGCTGCTCGCGATCGCACTCTGGGTACTCGGCGTGCTGCCGGTCGCACGCGCGGCACCTCCCGCGTCTCCTCCCGCGTCTCCTCCCGCGTCTCCTCCCGCGTCTCCTCCCGCAGAGGACGCGGCCGCGACGGGTGGACAATCCCGCGACGCCCAACGCGGCGCGGACCAAGCCGAACTCACGGGCCCTCCGGACGGCCCGCAGGGGGACGTGCCCCCACTGGATCCCGATGCCGCCCGCGATGCGGCGAGTGTCTCGGACGACGCAAGCGCAACCACAATGAGCGACGGGCCGCCCGAGGATGAGGTCGGGCCAGCCGCCCCCGCGGAGTCCGACAATGTCGACGGGAGTGGAGCGGACGACGGAGGGGCCACACCAACGCTCTCAAGCTGCGATGCGATTTCACCGGACGACGAGCTGGGCCCCGTGCTCAGCACGCTTGCCCTCCTTGGACCGGCCGGCTTTGAGGTGACCTCCTGCGAGATGGAGCTGGGCGCGTTTCGGCAGCGCGCACTCCGTCTCTCGATCGAGTCGAAGTTCGGGCCCGGCGGCGATGCCAACGAGCAGCGCCACGAGAGTTCGCACGCGCTCATGCTCTACGTGCTTCAGCAGCTCGCCGAGGACGGATTTACGATCGGCCTGGGCATCCGCGACCGCGGCAGCCTTGAGGCGCTGATTCAACCCACGCGGACCATCGAGCGCGGGGTTGCCTTCTTTGAGGTGACGGGTGTCGAACTCTCGGGCGAGTTTCTCCCCGGCGACGACGCCGGCCGGATCGCGAAGCTCATGGGCAACCTGCAGACCACTGAGGTGTTTCCCGACGACGTCCGCACGCGCTTCTCAATCCTCGGCTACCGCGCCACCACGGCGCCGTCCGGCCCCGGCCTCCTCAAGCACGTGATACGTCCGGGCCGGCTCCTCCGCCGCGTTCGCGTGCATGGGGCGAGGCCAATCGCAGAGCGGGAGGTCCAGCGTGCGCTGAGCATCGAGGGCCGTCCGGGTGCCATCGCACACGGCGAATGTGCGCAGCCCCGCGAGCTCCGCAAGCAAGACAACCTCCCGATGTGCCTGCCGGGGGACCTTGAGTGCCGCGAGTGGGAGAAGCGCGAGATCGATCGCGTCGAGCGTTACCTCTTTGACGCTGGCTACCTCGGGGCGCACGTCCGATTGGGCCTGCGCTGTGGCCGGGCCGCGGACGAAGCCGACCTTGAGGTGTATCTCGACAAGGGCAAGGCCTACAAGGTCGCCCGCAGCTACCCACGGATCAGCGGCGCGGCGCCAGAAGACAAGCCTTGGCTGGCAAGGACGTATACGCCACGTACCTTGCTGCTCTTCCGCCGCCGGATCACGCGCGAGTTCATGGAGAAAGCCAAGCAGCGTGCCACGCGAGTGTACAGCGAGCCGAGCATTGATGGCCGCGTGCTCCGGGGCTCGAACGGGCAGACCTTTTATCCGCAGGCGGACATTCACAGCAGCTACGAGGACCTCGACTTTGCGCGACGGGATGAGATTGCCAAGACCCCCGAGTTTCCGATGACGATCGATGTCGACCTTGGGCGCGGACTTGAGACCGCGTTCATCCCCGAACGCTCGCAGGCCAAGGGGCGGCGCCGCGATGCCCTCGACTTCTCGCGCCGCGAGCTCAACGGCGCACTGCAGATCTTTCAGCGACACGAGGCACCCACCAAGGCGACGGCACAGCGCGAGGCCGAGAATCTTCGCGCCTTCTACCAGAGCAAGGGCTACCTCCTCGCGCGGGTTCGCGGCCGCTACGACGACTTCGGATCGATCCAGAAGCTGGTGTTTAGCGTTGACGAAGGGCCGCGCAGTCGAATCGTGGCGCTGGACCTGCAGCTTCCCGACGGACTCACTCCGGACGTCGAACGAGCGATTCGTCGCAAGTTTCGGGCCGACGCCGCGCTGCACCGCCGTGGCTCGTTCTCGGAGGCTTCCGCCCTAGGCGACATCGCCCTGCTCACCTCAGCCTTCAATGACGCGGGCTACCTGTGCACGACCGTCAGCATCGATCTAGGCTTTTGGCCCGGCGGTGTCGACCAACCGGGCGCCCATGCCACCTTCGATGCGCAGCGCCTCGTCGAATCGCAGGGCGCTCCGTTTTGGTTGTCGCAGCTCGATCCGGCCGGCGCCGAGCGTCTCCGTGAGGAGTCAAACCTGCCGCTCTACGTGCGTATCCGCGTGCAGCGAGGCCCGCGTGTGCTGAGCTCCAAGAAGGAGACAATCCGTTACCTCGCCCGTCCGATCGAAGGTACCCGCGACGTGATGGAAGCAGAGACCCGCGATGGGGCGAGCGCCTGGAGTGCACGGCGTATTCTTGCGAACGGCTCGTTGCGGCGCAACGGCGACGCGGACACGCCCGGCAACGTCCCCCTCAACACCGACTCACCCCGCAAGATTCGCGACGAGATCCGCAGCAACTATCGCCGCAACGGATTTCCGATCGCCGACGCTGAGATTACCTGGGAGTACCGACGATCGCGCGCGGTGCCGCAGGAGTCAGCATCATCGATGCAGTTCGACGCTGCCGGCGAGGAGGGAGCGGAAGGCGTGGGGCCTGGCCTGGTCCCCAATTCGGACGAAGTCCTCGCATTCGCGGATCTTCGCGACATCGGCGACTCGGCGATCGGCGTCTGCCGCGACCATGCCAACGATGCGGTCGCCTTCGTCGATCCGGTGATTCATGTCTACGAAGGTGAGCGCGGCGTCTTTGGTCAGACGCGACTCCGCGGCAACTTCAAGACGCGCCGCCGTGTGCTTAGAAAAGAGCTGCGCTTTGCCCCCGATCAGGCGTACACGGCGGCCAAGGTCGAGACCAGCGTCACCCAATTGCAAGAGTTGGGTGTCGCGCGCGGCGTACAGGTCACCCCCTATCCCGTCGGCTGCGAGACTCCGACCCGCGACGGCGGCCCCGCCAACCCAAACGCGCCCGAGTCGGTGCCGAGCGAAAAGCGCTGCGTCGTGCACCACGTCGTGAGCATGGAAGAGGCGAAGGACGTGGCTGCCGAGGTTCAGTACGGCGTCGGACTTGCCACGCTCAACCCCTTCTATGCGTTCCTCCGGCCGAAGTTTCCTAACATCTTTGGCACCGCGATCGACTTCTCCATCGACGGTCTTTTTGGTTTTGACCTGAGCCAAGAGCTCGCGGGAACCACCATCTGCGCGGGCCAGCGCTGTTACGAGCGTTCGATCCGCGGCACATTAGGGCGGCGCCACATCTTTGGTTCCAAGCTCAATGCCGAACTGTCGGGCGGCTACCAGGTCCGTGTCACGCCTGCGCGCGGTCGGATCGACACTGCATTTGGCAACCTTCGCTTCAACCGGAGTTTCAAGACCAAGCGCGCCGAAAAGCCAGAGTGGAACCTCTACTTTGGCTATCTGATCCAGCTCGCGAACCTGGCCAAGGATGTGCTTGAGCCGCTCGGCGGCACCACCGACGCCTGGATCAATCGCACCGAGGGCATCGTTCAGGCGCGCTCAGGTCTGTTTGAGAGCGGACTGGTCTGGGCGCACGTCGACAACGCGTTTAATCCCAATGAAGGCTTCATCGCCTCCACGGAGGTTCGGCTCGCCTCACCTTGGCTTGGCGGCGAAGACTGGTGGGCGCGAGCCGACTTGAACTGGCAGCACTTCATCCCGCTCAAGGGTGTGGCTGGAGACCGTCTCGCGTTTCGCTACAGCCTGACCTACGGCCATGCGATCCCCTTCGCGGGGCCCGGTGCACGTTCGCCCTGGGTTCCCGAGGTGTGGCGCTATTACGGCGGTGGTACGGCTGACCTCGGCCTTCGCGGCATTTTGCCGGAGACCATGCTGCTCGACATCGAGGAGGTAGAGCTCCCCTACGGCGGGACGATCTACCGCGCTCGCGCTCAAGGCGGGCTGATGCGAGCGCTCGGCACCGTCGCGTTTCAGGTGATCAGCGTCAAGGACTTCCTCGGCGGCAAGCTGGCGCACTCGGTCTTCTATGACTTTGGCGTTATTAGCCGCGGCTGGGATTCGGTCCGTCTCCCCCGCGACTACCGTCACAGCGTCGGCGTCAACGTCCTCAAATGGGACATCCGCATCGTCACCCTCGCCCTAGGCTACGCCTGGCTCGTCCCCGGCAAGACCAACGTAGGCCCCACCGACGACCGCAACGGCCGCTTCGTCTTCGACGTCGGCATCACCTTCTGACAGACCGAAGGTCCTGCTCCCTGACCACTTCGACAAACCGAAGGTCCCGGACGC
>CAZVEM010000179.1:0-12434 GCA_964626165.1 uncultured Nannocystaceae bacterium | reverse complement strand
CGACGGCGACGGCGACGGCGACGGCGACGGCGACGGCGACGGCGACGGCGATGGCTGCAGGGGCGAGCCTCCCACCCCGGTGCCGATCCTCAATGCGAGCTTTGAGGATCCAATGACCGAGCCGGGCACCTTCATCACGTCCGTCGCCCCTGTCGGTTGGTCAGCCTTGGGCACCATCGACTTCAATGCGCGGGCGGTTGGCGTCCTCAATCCTGACCAAACCACGCTCTACCCCGATGGCGCCCCCGATGGGGCGAATGTTGGGGTCGTGTTCCTTGGCCTCACGGCGATGAACAGTCCGGCCGGGCTGACGCAAACGCTTCGCGAGTCGCTGATGCCCTCGACCCGCTACTACTTCCGAGTTGAGGTCGGCAACATCGGCAACGATGCATCGCCGCCGCATAGCCAGTTCGAGTTCGACGGATTCCCCGGATATCGCGTCGAGCTGCTGGCGGGCGACGCCGTGCTCGCAGTAGAGGAAAACGTCCTGCTGCCGGCAGAAGGGGCGTTCACCACGAGCAGCTTGGTGGTGGAAGTCGGCTCGGAGCATCCAAATCTCGGCGCTCCACTGGGAATTCGTCTGTGGAACCTCGATGCAGCGCCGGGACTTGAAGTGAACTTCGACAACGTTCGACTCGAACGAGAGCCGCGTAACTGCCCCTGAGCGGTCAAGGCCGAGGCAGGTCGGTCGCGGTCGGTCACGGTCGCGTGTACGGTGAACTGGGGCACTCCGGACGCGCCCTGAAGTTCCCCGCGCAGTCGGCCGATCGACACGCCGAGGAGACGGGCCGACTTTTTCTCTCCGGATGTGAAATTTCTCTTGCGCCGAGAAACTTGCTCGGCTAATGAGAGGCAACTCATGTCCCTCTGGCGATACGCGTATCTGTTTACCCATGCTCCGTCTCGGGGCAGGGCAGACGTCGCGTAATCCAGCCGGACTGTTTGCCACGAATCGAGACGGAGCCAAGGACCTCAAAGGTCCCGGCTCCGCCAGAGGTCGTCTCGCCTCGCCTACCGGAGCCGGATCCCGCGCAACGGAAAGCCTGACGTGTCATGACCGCCCTTCATCGTCCCCGATCTGCCCTCTCCACCCCATCCTCTCGCGTCGATCCCTTCTCCATCCCAACCCTTGCTCCACCCGCGACTGCCCCTGTGGGAGGGTCTGCGCCACCCTCAGCGGTCGCGGCAGCGATGCCCACCCAGGAGCGTGGGGCCGGGACGACGCGGCCGCGTCCTCTTTGGGGACAGTCGGCGGATCGCCCGGCGACCCGCGTGCGCCTCGGCAAGGTTGACGTCGGCGGCGATACCTTCGTCCTGATCGCCGGTCCGTGTTCGGTCGAGAACGAAGAGCAGCTACGTGTCGTGGCGGACGCGGTACGAGAGACCGGCGCGCATGCGCTGCGTGGCGGAGCCTTCAAGCCGCGCAGCAATCCGTACTCCTTCCAGGGGCTCGGCGAAGAGGGCCTCGTCATGCTCGCGGCGCACGCTCGACGCATCGGACTGCCCTGCGTGACGGAAGTCGTGGACTCTGCCGATGTCGCGTTGGTTGCACGGCACGCCGACATGTTGCAGGTCGGCGCACGGAACATGCAGAACTACGCGCTTCTCAAGGCGCTGGGCAAGGTGCGTGTGCCGGTGCTGCTCAAGCGCGGTCTCGGCTGCACGGTCGATGAGCTGCTCGGGGCCAGCGAGTACATCCTCGATGGCGGAAACGAGCAGGTGGTGCTCTGCGAACGAGGGATCCGAACCTTCGAGTCGTCGACGCGATTCACCCTCGATATCGCTGCCGTTCCTGTGCTGCGCAGCAAGACGCACTTGCCAGTCATTGTCGATCCGTCGCACGCGGCCGGGACCCGCGAACTGGTCCCTTCGCTCGCGCGAGCCGCGAAGGCAGCCGGTGCCCACGGCATCGTGGTGGAGATTCACAACGATCCCGAGCAAGCGCTCTCTGACGGGCCACAGGCGCTCCGCCTTCACCAATGGTCGCGACTCGCCAAGGAGCTCCATGGACCCGTCCAAGCAGCGTGGTGAGGTCGCAGGTTTGCGAGCACAGATCGACGCGCTCGATCGCGATCTCGTCGAGCTGATGGCTCGACGGATCGCGGTCGCCTCCGCGATCGGAGAACACAAGGCGATCCTTGGGAGCGGCATCGTCGACGCGGGGCGGGAACGCGAGGTGCGATTCAACGCGCATCGCCACGCGCAAGAGCGGCTCCCGGCCGCGCTGCTCGATGTCCACACCGAACTCATGCTCCGCGCGGCACGAGCGGTGCAATCCGGCGTTGCGCTCCGCGTCGCGCATCTAGGACCGGTTGGCACGCACAGCGAGGCGGCGTCGCGGGCCTGGTTCCCTCGCGCCACGCTCGTGCCTTGTCCAACCCTGCGCGACACGGTCCTTTGCGTCGGCACGGACGCGGACCTTGCGGTCGTACCGTGGTGGAACCACCTCTCGGGTCCCGTCCTTGAGACCCACCAGGCCCTCACGGAGGTCGGTCGCACGGTATCTCCCGTGCTTTGGAGTCACGTGCCCGTGCGCCACGTGCTCGCGAGTCGCGACGGAGATACCACGGTGCGACGAATCTTCACGCGACTAGAACCGTGGCTCGCCAGCAGAGCTCAGGTCGCCGGACGCTATCCCGACGCACAGATCGACTTCGCCACCAGCAATGGCGAGGCCGCCCGCCTGGCGGCCCGCGAGCCCGGCTGCGCGGCGGTCACCACGAGCGCAGCTGCCGGCTACTTTTCGCTGCGTGTTCTGATCGACGGTGTTGATGGCGAGGACAACATGACGACCTTCGGGATCTTTGAGCCCAGCCGCCACAGCCGTGAGGGTCGGTCGATCCGCAGCGAGGACGACGCTTGCCCGCCTCGACAACGGCAGCGCGGCGCCCCGGTTTAGGTCACCAGGACGCCGCGATTGGGGAGACGCTTGGGGCTGTGCAGTCGTGCCACGCACCTGCGGGACGAGCCCGGTCGCGGTCTAGCTTGATCCTCGCACCAGCTAGCTGGGCTGCTTGACCACGCGGAGGTAGGGCTTTTGCTCGTCCCATCCACCGGGGAACAGGGCCTTCGCATCGTCGTTGGAGATCGACGGCACGATGATCACGTCCTCACCCGACTTCCAGTTCACCGGCGTGGCGACCTTGTGCTTGTCGGTGAGCTGCAGTGAGTCGATGACGCGCAAGATCTCGTCGAAGTTGCGGCCCGTGCTCGCCGGATAGGTGATCGTCAGGCGAACCTTGTTGTTGGCATCGATGACAAACACGCTCCGAACCGTCAAGGTGTCATTCGCGTTGGGGTGGATCATGTCGTAGAGCGAGGCAACCTTGCGCTCTGGATCACCGATCATCGGGAAGTTGACGGCCTGTCCCTGGGTCTCAGCGATGTCCTTCTCCCATCGATGATGGGATTCGACGGAGTCAACGCTCAGCCCGATCACCTTGACGTTGCGGCGTTCGAACTCGCTCTTGAGCTTGGCGGTGTAGCCCAACTCGGTCGTGCACACCGGTGTGAAATCCTTGGGATGCGAGAAGAGCACCGCCCACGACCCCTTCTTCCAGTCGTGAAAGTTGATGCTGCCTTCGGTCGTGTCGGCGGTGAAGTCTGGAGCGATATCTCCGAGTCGGATCGTCATGATGGTCTCCTCGTACGTGGCTGGGTGCGTGACCTCAAGATGGGCCGCGCGCCGCAACTGTCCGCCCGTCCGCGCAGCGACGCAAGGCGTCGGTGTCGGCCCGAGCGTTACCGCCCCCGGCGCTGGCGCGTGGGCGACCGTGGCCATCGCCGCCGCCTAGGCATCGCTGCACGCCAGCGGGTAGACTGTGTCCGGCATGGACGAGCAACAGCACTCCGACGACCGCTGTCGGTCCTGCGGCGGCAAGGTCGGCGCGCTGGTGTGCCTACATTGCGGTGCGACCGTCCGTCGCGGCCTGACCGCCGAGGAAGAGCGTGAGGCGCTCGACGAGCTTCACGGCAGCTTGGTGCGCAGCGACGTCGGCGACAAGATCCTCAAGCAGGCCTTCATTCCTGACGACGTCCAAGTGCTGATCAACGCGGGTCTTCGCATGCTTCCGGTTCTCGAAGGCGCGGTCGCGCAAGACGGCGCTGCCGGTCGACTCCGCGCGATCACGATCAAGCTTCGCTTGCGCGCCGACGATCCCTCGGTCCTCAAGGCCGCCAAGGAGCTTGAGATCGCGCTGGACCGCTATGAGCGTCACGATCGGAGCTTTGGTTGGTGGATGATTGGGATCATCGTCACCATCATCGCGGTCATCGTCTACGCGGCGACGCGATAGGCAAGCCTTCGCGCGCCACGGCCCGGCGCTGCGTGAGCCCCCAGACTGAGCGATACTTGAGTCACTGGCAGACGTAGTCGATGCCCGCGGGGTTGTCGTCACACTCGGCTTCCGAGTTGCAACCCTGATACTTGCACACGCCGTCTTCGCAAAGATAGTTGTCGGTGTCATAGGCCGAGCCGGCCGCGGGCGATCCACAGTCGCTGACATCGCCGCATCCGGGCACGCAGAACTTTCCGGTGCCCGCGCCGTAGTCGTAGCAGACGTAGTTGCCAAGGGTCGTGCACTCGGCCGTGGAGTTGCAGCCCTTGTAGACGCACGCCGAGTTCTCGCACGCGTAGTTTTGCTCGCCATAGGGTGGCATCGAACCCGGCACCACGCAGTCGGAGGGCGCCGAGCAGCTCGGCAAGCACGACGTGATCGTCGTTCCGGCCGCGGCTGCGCACACCGTCCCCGGACCGCACTCGCCTTCCTTGCATCCGAGGTAGGCGCAGCCGCCATCGCAGCTCCAGTTATCGGCGTCGATATACGCGGGAGCCATCGGCTGAGCACAATCAGCCGGCACACTGCAGGCTTGCACGCAGACGTCGAAGTCGCCGTCGCCGTCGCCATCCCCATCGCCGTCGCCATCGCCGTCGCCATCTCCGTCGCCGTCCCCGTCGCCATCCCCATCGCCATCACCGTCTCCGTCCCCATCCCCATCGCCGTCTCCATCCCCATCTCCGTCGCCGTCTCCACAGTTCTCGGCTGCGCCGTCGGTGGCACAGGATGCATCGCTATTGCCGTCATCGCCGCCACATCCGAACTGCGCGAGGAGCACGAGCGCGAGGGCGAGCAGCGAGGTCTGGGAAATTGCGGCGCGATTCATGCCGCTGGACGCTCGCAGAGCCCCGACAACGTGTCAACGACGCTGTCGGCCAGCGACCTACCTGGCTCCCGCCACCCTTCGGAGTCCGCGACCCACGGGACGAAAGCACGCCGCGACGCTCGTCCACGCAGCGTGCTTCAGATGGCACCCTCGCGCCTCCTCACTTCATCGCATCAACTCAGCTGGGATACCGCTCGCAGCCGGTCGAAGAGCCCAGCGCGTCCATGCGCTCCAAGGGGGTTCTTCGACAGCCTGCTAGAACTCGTTGAGCGGCGTGCGGTCGCACTCGATCTGGTCCATCGATTCGACCATCGCGAGATCGGAGACGACTTCGAAGTCGCTCCAGGCGATGCCCGCATCGCGCAGATCGTCGGGGCCAAGGCCGACCTCGGGGTCATCCCACTTCACGTCCGAGTAGACGTCGTTCGAGGCGATGAAGGTCACGTTGCCACCATCGGCGTGAAACATCCCGTACTCCTTGAGCGCCTCGACCATCGCCTGAGCGCCCGGTGAAAGGCCGCTCGCATCGAAGCTGTCGCGCAAGCGGAGGCGCACGCCATAGGGCGGTGGCGTGCCAGGTCCCGGGCTTGGATCGCCGGACCAGTCGGGATTGAGCGGGTTATGGGTCGCCGGCCGAACGTACTCGTAGCGGGCCACGGCCTCGTTGGGGAGGATGAAGCGCAGCGCGTGCTGAATGCCGCCGTTGGCGATCTCGTTCGGCGTCACGTGCAGCGGGATGATTGGTAGCCCCGCCGCGTCCTCGATCGTGCAGGAAAGTCCGCGAAGCTCGTCGGGTACAGACTGGTCGACGGTCCACACCGCGAGGCATCCTCCGGCAAAGTTGCCGTCGACATTTTCGGCCTTCCACATCTCAAACAGGCGGCATTCCTCGGTGTCAAAGACGGTGAGATGGCAGTCACCATCTTCGGTGCACTGATACGCAGCCTCCCCTTCCAAGCGCCCGCCAGGGACAACCGGTACGAGTGCCTCATCGCAGTGGGGGACGTAGAAGAGATCCTCATCGATGCGCGGGTCAAACTGCGAGTGCGGGACGCCATCATCCGCAGCGAGCGGATTGAACCCGTAAAAGTCCGAGGCACCGCCAAGGTCGATACGGAAGGTCTGCCCACCCTGCACGGTCGCCTCAAGATAGGTGATGATGTCGTCGGACTGCGGCGACACGCAGGTATTGCGAACCGATTGGTTCCAAGGGGCGTCGGGCGGAAAGATCTGACCGACCGCGGCGCCACATCGTCCCGCAAAGATGCCGTTGGGATCGGACGTGGGCGATAGAGTGCGACTGTTGGGTTGCTGCGTCGTCACCGGGCCGGGCGTGCAGCCATCGCCATCTCCGTCGCCATCTCCGTCGCCATCTCCGTCGCCGTCGCCATCGCCATCGCCATCACCATCTCCGTCGCCATCGCCGTCTCCATCTCCATCCCCATCCCCATCGCCATCTCCATCTCCATCTCCATCTCCGCCCGCGTCCTGGTCTGAGCCGGATCCGCCGTCGCCACACGCGACTGGAATCAGCAACAAGGTCGAGGCGACACACATGACGGCAAGGCGAACGCGATACATGGCTCGATCCTAAGCGGCGTCCTTCATTCAATCAATATGCGAACGTAGCTCAAGTCGGAGCGGATCTATTGCGACTCGCGCTCGAGATGCCGTTTGAGCAGCCTGGCGACCAGCTCTGGCTCTTCTAAGGGCGCCATGTGTCCCGCATCGATCTCCACGTAGTCGGCGTCCGGCAACACGCTTTGCAAGACCTGACATACGCGCCGTGCTGCGATCGGCGATCGCAGGGCACCGACCAGAGTGACCGGGACCTCGATACCGCTGTAATTCGTGTGTGCTGCGCGGTCGTCGAGCAGGGCTTGAACCACCTCGCGCGTCCGCGTCGCGTATCGAATCGCATGCTCGCGCTGGAGCTCGGACATGCGCCGCCAGTGGCCGGCGCCACTCCAGTAATCGATGAAGCGCTCCATCCACAGCTCGTCGTCTGCGAGTGGTCGCACGCTCGCTTGGTGGAGCTCTTCAAGTGCCTCTTCGTCGTGCATCGAGTGCAGCACCCCAAAGCAGACCGGCTCAAAGCCAAACAGGCTGGTGAGCCGAGCAGATCGGCGGCGGCCGTACGCGAAGGCCACACCGCCGCCGTAGCTATGGCCGACGAGCGCGATCGATTCTCCGATCTGGCTCTGGATGTCTTCGACGAGCTCGACGTCCGCCTCCAGCGGGAGCGCCCGTGTGCTCTCGGGATGCGGGCTGCGGCCAAATCCCCAGAGGTCAGGAGCGATGACCCGATGCGAGGGCGTCAGCAGACCCGCCAGCTTGAGCCATTGCGTCGAGGCCAGCCCAGCCGAATGAAGCAGCACGACAGGCGAGCCCGATCCGCTGACGCGAACGTGCACCGGGCCGTGGCGCGTCTCCCAAAAGCCAGATCGAGGCGCCATCTGCCGGCTCAAGCTTCATCCTCCACGACGCGGCGTCCTTCCACTCGCTCGACAAGGCGAATCGCGTCGAGCTTTGCGTCGGTGTCCCGCCCCCAGTAGCGACGATCATGCTCGATTGCCCAGAGCAGGGCGGGATGATCGAGCTTTCCAACACGAAAGCGCCGCAATCGCTCCTGCGGCAGCTTCACGCGCAAGAGTTCAGCGCCATCGAGACCGATGCCGAGTACCAAGAGCCGCGTGATCACAGCGCCCGGATCGGGCTCCACGGTAGCGTGCGGGAATACGACGACGCTGTGCTCACGGCCAAGCACGCTCGACCCGCCCTCGACCACATCTGCGAGGACCGCCCAGCGCGTCGTTCGCGGGTATTCCTGGCTCCTCCACGTAGGCGGGATGTCGTCGAGCGCCTCAGGAAGCGCGATCGTCATCACATGAGATGGCCCGAGAATCCACTGCGCGGTGATCCGTCGCCGATGTTTGCCGGCCCAGTGTCGAAGGTCATCCAGCGCATGCGCGAGAGCTTGGCCCTCGACGCGAGCGTCAAGCTCGAGAATCGTCGTGCGCATCGTTGTCTGCCTTTGGCGCTGTGACCAACGCGGTCCATCGCTCCGCGCGCGAACATAGCGAGATCAGCCGGCCATTCAACTCCCCGGACCACCACCATCCTCGGTGCTCGTCACCATGCAGGTGCTGCCTCCACACGACGCGGCTGCGCCGGGTTCGAAGTCGCCTCTTGGTGCCAAGCCGCAGGGGCCGCGGAGCCACCTCAGAGCGGAGACGGTCTAGATCGCGTCGCGCTTGGACTGGCAGCCGGTGTCGCCTCGACTGCAGGTCAGACGTACGTGCAGATGATCGTCATGCCCTGGGATATGAGTAATGACGGCATGCGTGGTACCGGGAGCGCGGGGATACTCCAGCCACTGCTCAAGCTGCCCCTTGGTCGGTGTCCCCGTTGCGATCGCGTGGTCGTACAGAAGCTTCTGAACGCCGGTGTCGATGTAGATACCCTCGATGCGCCCGGTGGCGATCAACAGGCGGAGCAGCGTCCATGTGCGCGCCCCATCGAGGTTGAGAGCATTCATGTCGCGCCAGTCGAGTTCTTGATCGCCCTTGGGACCCTTTCCGTCATGAAGCTGGACGAAGGACAGATCGGCATCACGCCCGCTCTGATGCGATCCGTGCGGCTCAAGCCGGCCGCCATGCTGGGCGGACAGATTGCCGACCAGGATCGGGTGCGAGTGGGGCTCTTCCTCCGTATAGGCGCGCAGCACGTCGTCGAGAATCGCCACCGTCTCCGCGGTTCCCCAAGTTTTCCAGCGCTCGGCCTTGATGATCCGCCCCGGCCCCTCAAGCATCGGGAGGCCACCTTCCAACTTCCCCGCGCCGGGGCTTCCGATGGAATGGCTTGGGCTGGTCGGATCGACCTTCGCGACCACGACACGCGCGCCCGCGCTCAATGGCGTGTCGAGCGACTTCCCGGGATTGAGCGCAAGGACCTCATGGTGAGGAATCATGTAGAGATTGGCCACGCGTGCGATCGTCCCCGAACGCTGGATCGTGTAGGTCACCTCTGAGAAGTCGATCTCCGTCGGCGGCACGGCCGGCTCGTGGGACGGGAGATCATCGGGTCGCGCGCCGTCGAGATCCTCGTCGCTCTCGTCGACCGAGAGACTCGCAGTCGGTCCGGGCGCGTCGCTCTCGCCGCATGCCGTGAGCAGCGCGGATGCCACGCCCAGCGCGAGGACGGCCGACCACGCCATGACCGAGCGTGGCGCCCGGCGTGGAAACAAGACTCTGGATCGATGCTCTGGCGACATGGCGGTCCCTGGCCGCAGCGGCGGCAACGCGACCCTGCCCCCCATACCCAGGCCAGGCAAGAAATTGGCCAACCGGGCGCCGACGTGCGTGGCGACGGCTGCACGCGGCGGCAAAACTTGTAGGCTCGCGCCGTGCAACTCGGCGATCTCAAGGGCAAGCGCGTCGGCATCTGCGTCTCAGGCGGTCTCGACAGCAAGACAGTGACCTCACGGCTGATCGAAGCAGGTGCGGACGTTCTCTGCTTCACGGCCGACCTCGGCCAGCCCGATGAGGGCGACATCAACGACATTCCGCGGCGCATGGCCGCGACGGGAGCCACCACCCACGTCGTCGATCTCAAGCTTCCGATGGCCCAGGCCGCGCTCATGCTCGTCCGCGCACAGGGGACCTACGACGGCGGCTACTGGAACACGACGGGGCTCGCCAGAGCAGTGACCGTTCGGGGCCTGTTGCCGCGTATGCGCGAGCTTGGCTGCGACGTCTTGGCGCATGGAGCCACGGGTCGCGGAAACGACCAACTCCGCTTCGAGCGCTACACCAACGTGCTCGAGCCCAAGATGCAGGTCTACGCCCCTTGGCGCGACCCCATGCTCTTAGAGCAGTTCCCTGGCCGCAAGCAGATGGCTGCCTACCTCCAGGCACGGGGTATCGAAGCCGACGTGGGTGGCAAGAAGCGTTACAGCACCGACGCCAACCTCGCGGGGCTCTCCCACGAGGCCGAAGATCTTGAAGAGCTGACCACTGGCGCGCGCATTGTTTCCCCGATCATGGGCGTGTGGCCGGTCGATGCACCCGATACGATCGAGAGCGTTGAAGTTCGCGTCGAGGCGGGGCAGTGCGTGGGACTCAACGGAGCCCACAAGGGACCGCTGGCGATGATGCTTGAGGCCAACCAGCTCGCCGGTCGCAACGGGATCTGGATGCGCAACGCGCTCGAGAACCGAGTCATCGGTACCAAGAGTCGCGGTGTCTACGAGGCGCCGGGCATGGAGCTACTTGGCCACGCAGTGCGTTGCGTGTACCAGGCGAGCATGGATCGAAGGGCCAGCGCCCACTTTGCTCAGCTCTCACGGGTCGTCGCCGACGCAATCTACGACGGGCGCGCCTTTGATCCGGTCGTGCAAGCCGCGATTGCCGGCATCGATGCGCTGACCCGCCACGCGACCGGCACGGTGCGATTGGGCCTCCATAAGGGCAATATCTACTTCGAGTCGCTGACGGCGCTCGGCTCAAGCCTCTACAACGCGGCGGACTCGTCGATGGAAGAGAGCGACGGACTCAATCCCAACAGCTCTCAGGGGTACGTCGAGGTGCAGTCGGTCGAGGCACGTGCCTTGGCACGCGCGGGTCAGATCAACGCAGACGTGCTGCGCTGACGCAATCCGAGCGCCCGAGGCTCCGGGCGCAGTCTCACGCGTGGGCCGTTATCTACCGTTCAGGCGCTCGCGCGCCCGGTATACGAGCTCTTGAACGACGTCATGCGCGTCGAGTGCCCGCTGACGCGCGTTGGCGGCGGGGGCGACCGGAGAACCGATCGCGACGCCGACACGGATACCCGCGGTCACACCGATACGCTGTACGTGCTTGCCAAAGTCGTGCTCGACAAACTCGATCTCCTTGGGCTCCCACGCCAATCCCACAGGGATCACCTCGACGTCGTAGCCCGCACAGGCCGCGAAGGCGCCAGCTTGAAACGCGCGAACCTCATCGCCACCGTAGGTCGTGCCTTCAGGGAAGATGCAGACCGTCTGCTTGGCCTCGAACCGCTGACGCATCGTGCGGATGGCCTCGCGTCCGCTCGTGCTGGACTCGTGATCGACGAAGATGCAGCCGGCCTGCGTCGCCGCGGCGCCGATGATTGGCCAAGTCGCGAGGTCTGCCCGACTGACGACGGCACCGCCGAAGATCGACAAGAGCGTGGGGATATCGAGCGCGGTGCGATGATTGGAGACCACAAGCCGTGGTCGAGACGCGTCCAGTGGTGGAGGTGGAGCGACGACATGGACCTCCACGCCAGTCACACGGAGCACACCTGCTGCCCAGCGCTTGATCCACGGTTGATAGGTGGCGTACCGCGCAACGGGAGGCGTCATGCGAAGGGTGAGCTCCACTGCACCGGTCATACCTGCCGTCCATGCGAAGGCGGCGCCGGCTCTGGAAGCAGCCCGAATGCGCTCTGTCAGGGGGCTGGACGCCACGCGATGACAGAGTACCAGGTCATCTCGATGCTGATGGAGCGGCCGGCGAGCGAAGCGGATCACACCCCGCTACGGGGTATGCGCGTTGACGGAGCCGAGAGCCCCTCCTAGCGTGCCGCGATGCAAGACGAGGCCACGGCGCACGCGGAGCGCCTCCGCAAGCTGACCGAGATCAATCGAGCCTTCTTCCAGCTGGTGCCTCACAACATGGCGCTCGGAATGGAGCTGGTTGAGCTCGGCGATGCCCGCGCGACCATGCGGCTGCCATGGAATGAGAAGTACATCGGCAACCCAGAGACGCGCGTCCTCCACGGCGGCGTGATCACCACGCTGATGGATGCATGCTGCGGCGCGGCGGTGTTTCAGGCGCTCCGGGTCCCCCAACCGATCGCAACGCTTGATCTGCGGATCGACTATCTGCGTCCCGCGACCCCGGATCGCGACGTCCTCGCGCAAGCCCATTGCTTCAAGGTGACCAAGCACGTGGCCTTCGTGCGCGGCTTTGCATTCCACGACAACGTCGACGATCCGATTGCACATGCGGCCGGAACCTTCATGCTCTCCACAGCCAAGAGCCGAACGCCCCGTCCGGGGCCCGGAGCATCCAATGCCGTCTGAGACCCCATACCGGGAGCTCGTCGCCAACGCGCGCGCCGCCGGCGACACGCGAGCCGTGCTCGCTGCCGTGCCCTATGCCCAGTTCATGGGAATTGGGGTGGAGGCCATCGCAGGCGAGCGCCTGACCCGAATGACCTATTCGCCGATGCTCATCGGAAATCCTTCGCTGCCCGCGATCCAC
>CAZVEM010000178.1:0-12468 GCA_964626165.1 uncultured Nannocystaceae bacterium | reverse complement strand
AGCAGCACGTCGACGAGGTCGAGGCGAGCGCGCTCGACTCGGAATCGATGCCGCTTTGGATCAACGCGGACAAACCAAACGATCATCGCGATCAGTGCGCTGCGCCTTCGTCCATCGAGCGCAGTTGGGGCAGCGCCCAGAGCGGGAAGATGTTGCGGTACATGCGGTAATCGAGCACGGCGGTGTTGAAGAATACCCCGACGCTACGTGGGCTTGGCCAGCCGCCGTCTTCTTGCTGAGACGCGAGCAGGAAGCTCTTGGCCTTCTCGCGTGCGCCGGCGAACTTCTGTCGGTCGCCCATGGTCAAGGCGATCGTGGCCCAGGCTGTCTGGACCGGATGGCTCACTTCGCGGGCGGGGATTGAGACGACGCTTCCCGTCAACATCCCACGCCAGTGCTCGCCCCATCCGCCGTCGCTGCGTTGCATGCGAGTCAAGAATTCGCAGGCCCTCGTAATCGCCGGATCCTGCTCACTCGCCCCGGCGGCCCGCAATGCGGTGACTGCGAAATATGTGCCGTAAGTGAAGTTGACGCCCCAGAATCCCGGCCACCCTCCCGACGGGTCTTGTTGGTCGCGAATGAATCGAACCCCACGCTCGATTGCCGAGTTCATGACTGCGAGCACGTCCGCGCTGAGTTGATCCGCGAGGTGACTACGCGCGAAGGCCAGGGTGCGCACGCACGATGCGGTGCACTCCACATAGGAATACTCCAGCATGCAGTTCCCATAGATCTCCGAGGGATTGTAGTTCTTCAGCGCCATGTTGCCGCGCCGCGCCTCGTAGGAGCCAAATCCCCCGTCGTCGTTCTGCCGCGCCAGGATGAACTCGACCGCAAGACTCGCGCGCTCGCCGTGCCACTGCTCGGGTCGTGTCTCGTGCACCTCGCCGCACCGAACGATGCCTTCGAGCGCTTCCGCCGTGCAGTCGCTCACCGGCCAGGGATGACGCTCATCGGCGAAGCCCCAGCCGCCTCGTGCCGGGCTTCGGTAGTGCTTGGCTCCGTCGCGAAGTTCCGATTGGATCTGTGCACGGGCGAGCCAGCTCAGCGCACGCGTCACTCGGTCGCGGCTCTCCGACTTCATCTGCGCATCAGCGGGGGAGCCAACGACGCTCGTTCCATTGCTCGTCGCATCGAGGCGCTTGAGGAGTTCGGGAGGAGCCTGCGCGATCACTTGAAGCGCAAATCCGGTATCCCAAATATCAGAGCGCGCGCCTGCGATACGAAGACCCTCAACGTCGTCGTCCCACATCCAATACTCAATGCCAGTGAGGCCGCGCTCGATCTCGTGACTGGGAGCGCCGGTCCCATGTAGCGCAAGGACAAAGAGCATTCCGTTGACCGGACTTAGGCAGATGCCGTTGGTGCTCTCGAACTCAAAGCGGATGTGCTCCATGGCGCGAGCGATCGCCCTGCGCCGGACCATGCCCGGAACAATGCGCTCGGCACCGCGAAGCATCTTAAAGGCGGCCCGTAGGGCTGGCTTGGGCTCCTCGAAGAGGTCCGTACTGGCGATGCGGTTCTCCGCGGCCGCGAACCGAGCCATCGAGTAGCCCGACGGGTAGAGCTCATCGCGAATCTGCCCAAGGTCGACGCCCAGCGCTACTGCATCAGCGCTCTGCCCCGTCTTTTGACCGGCTTGAATTCGCAGGCCGTAGGCGACCGACATGCCGAGGTAGATGAGCCGCATGTGACAGTACAGCCGCCGCGGATGCATCGGCGCCGCGTCCGGGAGCAGCCACATTTCCGGCGGGATCGGCTGCACGAAGTCCCAGGGATAAAGACCCAACATCGCGAGCCAGGCTCGGCCCCAACTCGGCATTTCCCACAAGCCGCCATGGCCCTCGATCCAACTGCGGGCCCGCAGCGCCAGTTCGTCGTTCGGATCGACGCCGAGCAGTCGCATCGTCACGTATGCGAGCGTGGTGTGGAAGAGCCACGACGTCTCGCTATCTGGGTGCATGCCCCAGCCGCCGTCAGAAAGTTGAGACACGCGAAGACAGCGAAGAACTTGTGCGGCCCGTCGGGCATCGACCTCGCGGCCAAGAATCCGATGCGTGATGACCCACTGACAGGGCAACATCACGTTCCAGACCACTTCGCCGGCCCAAGCACCGCGGGCATCTTGTCGGTCAAAGAGGGCACGAAGTCCGCGAACGCACGCGTCGTCGACCCGCTGGTTCATCGAGGGAATCTCGGCGGTGATTCTTGCGCCCATCGTTGGTCTGCCAATCTGTCCTGCGCCGATTGTGGTGTCCTAGTCCGCAAGCCGAAAGACCAGGAAGTACTGATGCGAGAGAAGGCTTAGCGAATCGACGCGCTCAAGGCCCGCCTTGCTCAGGGTGTCGACCACTTCCTGCTCAGCTGAGCGCATTTGCTCGTCCGGACAGGACATGTCGGGTGTGCACGCCACGCCGGGACGGAAATCGATCACGACAGCGTATCCGCCGGGCCGCAACGCTCGGGCGATCTCTTTGAAGTACCCGACTTTGTCATCGATGTACGCGTAGGTATTCGACATGAAAACTAAGTCGAAGGTTCCTTGCGCCAGCAGTGGGTGCTCGTTGACCGCGAGCCGTGTCTTGATGTTGGGGGTGCCCCACTCTTCAAGATGTGCCTCGATGTAGTGCTTGAGCTTCACGTCAATGTCGATGGCGAACACCGTCCCGTTCGGGACGCGTTTCGCGATACGCCGCGTGAAGTAGCCGCTGCCCGACCCGATGTCTGCGATAACAAAGTCGTCACGCTCGATCGGGAGCGCCGCAACAACGTCATCCGGCTTGGCCCAGGCGTCGCGCGCGGGTCCCTCAAGCGAGCTTGGATCGATGTCCTTGTGCCCGCGACGTCCACCAGGTGGGCGCGATCCACCCTCGGTTCTACACGCTCCGATCAAGAGCGCGCAGATGGGTAGCGCCACGACCAACAGTCTCCGAAGCGACTGTAGGCGGCGATTTGGGGCAGGAAGCATGGCGCGAGCGTACGCACACCCTGAGGCCACCCTCAAGCGCGGTCCTACGAAGGCGAGATCTACCGCACGTGGGGGTAGTTCAAGACGCCATTTGGCGGCCGTGTCGGGGCGCTTGGGCGCAAGAGCGCGTCGGCTACACTCCCGAGCGATGAAGGCAGCCCCACAGGCGGCCCACGCCGGAACCTTCCTCGTAGAGCGCGAGTGGGCGCGTTCGAGTGTTGGGACAGGCGCAGGGCCGAGGCTCGTTCATTGGCCGTGGATCTATCTCAAGAGTTGGTTTGAGGTCGCGGCCAGGCCAGCCTCAGGCTTCCGGCGCATCCTGGAGCCGGTCGACCACGGTCCGGTGATCTGCACCGTGGCGGCGTTCCGGCTTGTGCCCTGGGCGGTTGCAGCGATTGCGATCGTCGCCGCGTGGCTCAGCGGAAGCCCGCTTCGCGTCGGATCGCTCGGTTGGCTCGCGAGCAGCGTGGACGGCGGAATGATCCACGCGCTGAGCCGATGGCTGTTTTGGCTGGCACCGCTCCTGGTCTTGCTGACCTACGTCGGTGCAGGCTTGATGTGTCACTTGGCGCTCGCGCTGACGGGCGGCGCTCGGCGCTCGGTCGGGGCGAGCATGCGGGCTTTTGGTTTGGGGGCGCTGCCTGGACTGAGCCTCATGTACGTCCTTGAGCCGGTGCTGGTGCTCCACGCGGTCATGCCGGAGGTATGGCTCTGGCTGCTGATTGGGAGCGCGCTGGCCGTGCTCATCGGCGCCACACGTGCATTTTCGCAGACGCATGAGATCGCGTGGTGGCGGGCGCTGGTCGTTGTGCTCCCCGCCGTCTGCGTCGTCGTTGCCTGCGTCGGCGCCCGCACAATCCTTGAGCTGGAGCGGCTGCCGCTGCAACTCACCCCGACGCAAGCCGTGGACGGGACTCGCCCGCCGCAGGGACCCCCGCTCGAGATCGACGACACGTACTACGTCGATCCCTAAGCCCACGCATCGAGTGATCACGGCCATCCACGGTCATCGCAGCTGTGGCGCTCCCTCCGCCGCACATCGCCCAGATTCGCAACCCATCCACCGATCGCCATGGATATCGATCCCTGCCCGCTACCTTCGTTGCTCCCCGAGGGGTACAGCGCGCCGTTTACCGCGAGCTCACCGCTGACTGTCGATCAGCGGGTCAACTGGTCCGACCTCGACTCGTTGGGACACGTCAACAATGCGGTGTACTTGCGCTGGCTTGAGAACGCCCGATTTTACTACTTCGAACTGGTCGGGCTGTCTGCGTGGGGCCGAGAACACGGGCATGGACCGATTCTGGCGCGCACGGAGATCGACTACCTCGCGCCGGTGCTGTTCCCTGACCGCATGTTGATACGGACCCGCACCGTCCGGATCGGCAACTCCAGCTTCGATCTCAGCAACGAGATCTACAGCCTCTCGCTTCGACGGAGCGTGATTCGGGCGCGCTTCGTGATCGTCGTGGTCGACTACAACAACGGGGCCACGCCAGTCACCGTTCCGCCGCCGGTCCGCGCGGCCATCCAGGCACTGGACGGCATCTAGCCCATGCAACCGGGTGCGTCTCGGCGATGATGCCCTTGCGCGTTCTGGTGACCGGGGCGTGGGGCACGCTTGGGCGCGAAACCGTGCTGCGTTTGCTGCGGTCTGGTCACCACGTGATCGCGCTCGACCTCCCGAGCCGCTCGAACCAGCGCCGCGCTCGCCAGTTGGCGGTGCGCGCGAGTGATGCGCAAACATCCGCGAAAGCCGGGGATCGGCCGCAGTCCGAAGGGGGCAGACTGAGCAATGTCTTCGTCGACCTGCGCGATGAGGCCGCACTCAAGGCCACGCTGAGCTCCCTGCGCTTGGACGGCAGCATCGATGCAATTGTCCATCTCGCGGCGATGCTTCCTCCGCACTCTGAAGTCAACGTGGCGCGTTGCGAGGAGGTCAACGTCGGTGGCACTCGACATCTGCTCGACATCGCGCAGGCCCAAGAGGGTGCGTGCAGATTCTTCTTCGCGTCGTCGGTGTCGGTCTATGGCCCCGAGCATGGCGATGAGCTTCTTGGTAGCCAAGACGCGACAGTCGCGACAGATGCGTACACCCGCACCAAGCTCGCCGCCGAGCAGTTGGTTCGAAGCAGCGGGCTTCGCTGGACGATCGCGCGCGTTGGCGTCGCGATCGCGGCGTTTGACTCCAAGGCGTCGGTCGCGAACATCCGGACCTTACTGCGTGTGCATCCCGATGTCCCACTCGAGCTCGTGCATCCGCGCGACGTGGCGACGGCGGTTCACAACTGGCTACACTGCGACGAAGCCTCAGAGAAGGTCTTGCTACTGGGTGGCGGCCCCAGTTGTCGGATCCGCACTCGAGACCTCTGGGCGCTCACGCTCGACGCCGCTGGCATCGGTACGCTGGCCGATGCCGAACTTGGACAGGAGCGCTACTACACCGGCTGGCTGGACTCTGCACCCGCGAATGCGCTGCTGAAGTTTCAAGACCATGGCGCAGGCGAGATTCGGGCCGAGTTGACGCGCGCCTACGCGCAGCTGCGATGGATCATTCGGCCACTGGCGCCCTTGATTCGAATGTGGTTTCGCCGCCAGGCTCGTCGACTCCGGCACCCAAAGGGCCAAGCGTGAGAGAGTGGGGGACGCACCTTATGTCGATCCATGAACCACAGCATGAGGGGCGAGATGGGGCAGCACTCTCCGACGCTTGGCGGCTAGGGCCGCTTGCGCTGAAGAACCGGCTCCTCAAGACCGCGACCTATGAGGGCATGACGGCGGGCGGCGTCCCGAGCGACGCGCTCACCCGCCATCACGTCGCGATTGCGCGCGGCGGGGTGGCGATGACCACGGTCGCCTACTGCGCTGTCAGTGACGCTGGCAGGACCTTTTCCGAGCAGCTGATGATGTCGCCGGCGATCGTTGAGCCGCTGCTCGCATTGACGCAGGCCGTGCACGAAGCAGGCGCTGCTGTGATGCTCCAGCTGGGCCATTGCGGAGGATTCTCAAAGCATCGCGGATCGGTGCAGGGCGTCAGTCGCCGTAGTTCGATGGGACCCAGCGCGCGCCCAAATGCCTACGGCGTCGCCACCGGAATGCCGTGGGTCCGTGCGATGGTTCGCGACGACCTCGTTGCCGTTCGCGACGAGTTCGTCACCGCGGCCAAGTTGGCCTCTTCGGCCGGTTTCGACGCCGTCGAGCTGCATCTGGGACATGGCTACCTGCTCTCCCAGTTCCTTTCGCCGCTGACCAATCGGCGCCGTGACGCTTACGGCGGTGACCTTGAGCGGCGCGCGGCCTTTCCCCGCGAGGTCGTACGTGCGGTCCTCGACGCCGTGGGTGATCGCGTCGCGGTCCTGGCAAAGCTGAACGTTGACGATGGTGTCCGCGGCGGCGTGACACCGCAGGACGCCCGCCAGACCGCGACAATGCTTGAGCAGGACGGCATTCACGGCCTCGTGCTCTCCGGCGGCATGGTTGATCGGAGCGCGTTCTTTCTTCTACGAGGCGGTCGCCCGCTGCAAGAGATGGCCGCGGTGCAAAAGAGCCCCCTTGAACGTGTCGCGATGCGAGCGTTCGGTCGGGTGTTGGTTCCGCAGGTGCCTTTCGAGCCGACCTACTTTCTCGACGGCGCCAGCGCAGTGCGTGACGCGTGCAGGCTGCCGCTGATCTTGGTCGGGGGCGTAACGTCGCAACGAGATGCCCGAGCGGCCCTTGAGCGCGGCATCGATGGCATCGCCTTGGGCCGTGCGCTGCTTTATGACCCCGCGTTCGCCGCGTCGCTGCTGCGAGGCGAGGACGCGCGTTCGGGGTGTACCCACTGCAATCTCTGTGTTGTCACGATGGATCAGCCAGGCGGGGTGCACTGTCCCGTGGCGCCGCAGTCGTTGAGCTAACAGAACTGCCTTCAGGGCGCGGCCGGAGGCGCGAGGCGTGCGTGGACCTCTGCGACGCTGTGCGAACACGGGGTGTTGCTGACGACCTCACCGGTAGCATCGACGACGACGACGCGGCAGCGGTCGTCTTCGTCACGCGCGGGCAACACGAGCTTCGCGTCAGTCAGCGGGGATGCAGCTTCGGTCCCACTCGCGTGATCCTTGCCGGCTGCGAGTCGGACTGAGGTGCTTGCGTCGACGACGAGCACCGGCAGGTGCGTGCGTCGTAAAATTCGCCGGACCGCAGCACGCTGGGTCAGCGTACTCCCGGTCGCAAGATCTTGCGCGACCACAAGCGCGAGTGTCGTCGTCGGCCACCTCGGCCACAATGCCTGCAGATCCGCGACGTGCTCAAAGACCTCACCCTCCTCGAGGACCTCGGCGGACGTGACGATGATGAGGATGGAGGTGGTGCCTCCCCCAAGTACGAGATCGCTCGCGTTCAGCTCGGCCTCCGCGAACTTTGAAAGCTCGCGCAGCACGGGCGGCTCGAAAGGTGGAAGGAGGCTGCTGCGACCCGGGATCACGAGCTCGGCGGGCGACCACGAGCTCCATCGCTGTCCCGGAGTGAAGGTTCCCAGCGCGTCAGGGGCACGATCCTCGTCCATCGCTGCGGTGTTCGACTCGGCCGGAACGCCGGCTTGAGCGCTTGGCGAATCGCCGTCCTCGAGGTCCTGCTTGTCGCGAGGTTTCGCGTCCGAGCCCGCAGTGTCGCCCGATCGCCTCAAGGCATGTGCGTCCGCGTCTGCGTCGCTGGCACTGCGCTGCGTGGTGTCCGATCTCGGCGCTCGCGTCGCCGATGAGGATGGATCGCCCGATGCGTCGCCATCGACCGCAGGTCCACAGGCGAGGGCCGCGAGCCCGAGGAAGAGCCCAGGGGGCAGCGCACGCCGATCTGTACCTCGCGCTCGCTCGAGCCCCTGTGTCGCTGAGCTTGCCGTGGCATGCGCTCGGGTGATGGGGCGTCGCTCCATGTTTCGCCTCCGCAGGCTATCATCACGCCCGCATGTCGACGACACGACGCGACTTTCTCGCTGGTGCGGCGGTCGGCGGAGCCGGTCTCTTGCTCGGGAGCGCAAGCGCCCACGCTAGTTCACCGCTTGGCCGCCGCCCCGCCGGCGCCGCAGCTCCGGCGACGTCGCCCTCCGGCTTGTTGGATGCTGGCCGCATCAAGCGCGATGAAGCGATCGCTACGGCCGCGATCGCAGCTGCGACCAAGCAGGGAGCTGACTACGCCGACGTCCGCTTGGTATCGCTGCGCCGCGAATCAGTTTCGGTCCGCGATGACCACGTCAGCGGTGTCGGAACGTCCGAGGACTATGGCCTCGGCGTTCGTGTGCTGGTGCAGGGAGCGTGGGGCTTTGCCGCGACCGATCAGCTCAATGCAACCAAGGTCGACGCAGCGGTGCGTTCCGCGATCGCGCAGGCCCGTGCCTCGTCAACGTTGAATGGGATGCTCAAGGCGAGTTCGGTCATCCTCGCGCCCACGCCCACCGTCTCGGGTACATGGGTTGCCCCCTTCGAGGTCGACCCGTTTACGATCGGCATTGACGAGAAAGCCGAGTTTCTCATTGCGCTGGCCAAGGCCGCGCTCACACAGCCGGGGGTCGGCTTTGTCCGCGCCGGCTCGCTGTGTGTCCGGGAAGAAAAGCTCTTCCTCTCCAGCGAAGGCACGCGCACCCATCAGCTCTATTTCCGCACGATGCCGTCGCTGACGGCGACCGCGGTCGATCGACGTCGCGGCCGCTTTTCCTCGCGCGACCATGAGGTGGCTCCGATGCTGGCAGGGTGGGAGTACGTGCGGGCATGTTTGGATGCGGACGGTGCACGCAAAGTGGGCGAGGAGGCGGTGCAAAAGCTACACGCGGCGCCGGTTGAGCCGGGCGAGCGCACGGTGATTCTGGCACCGAGCAATCTCTGGCTCACCATTCACGAGAGCGTCGGCCATCCGACGGAACTCGATCGCGCAATCGGCGAGGAGGCGAACTACGCGGGCACCAGCTTCCTCAAGCTGGAGGACGCTGGGAAGCTGCGCTTTGGCTCCGATCTCGTCACCATCGCAGCCGACCGTACCCAACCAGGAGGGTTGGCGACGACCGCGTGGGATGACGAAGGCGTCGCGAGCCAGCGATGGCCGCTGATCGATCGCGGTACCTTCGTGGGATGGCAAACAACCCGCGAGCAGGCGCACCGCATCGGCGAGAGCGCGAGTCGAGGCTGCAGCTATGGAGAGGGCTTTTCAGGTGTCGCGTTCCAGCGCATGCCCAATGTGAGCCTGCAACCCGGCACCGAGGGCTACACCACAGAGGATCTGATCAACGCCACCGATGACGGGATCTTGATTAGCGGACGCGGTAGCTGGTCAATCGATCACCAGCGCTACAACTTCCAGTTCTCGGGCCAGTACTTCTGGGAGATCAAGAACGGTCGCCTCTCTCGACCGCTCCGCGACGTCGCCTATCAGGCCAACACCCTCGATTTTTGGCGGTCCTGCGACATGATCGGCGGTGAGGGAAGCTACCGCCTCGGTGGCAGCTTCTCCGACGGCAAAGGAGAGCCGAGCCAGAGCAACGCCGTAAGCCATGGTTGCCCGCCCGCGCGCTTCCGCGTCAACATCGTCAACACAGGAGACGCGACATGAGTATCAGCCGCACACAGGGCAAGAAGCTGGTCGACGCTGCGCTCAAGGTCGCAAAGTCTGACGATGTGCTGGTGTCCGTTCGTGGCGAGCGCAGCGGCAATTTGCGCTTCGCCAACGGCGCCGCGACGACCTCGGGCGATGTCGAGCGCATCGACATGACGGTCACGGCTGCCTTCGGCACTCGGGTCGCGAGTGCGACCGGGTCGGGCGCCGACCCAAGCACAGTCGCGCAGTTGGTCGCGCAGGTAGAGGCGCTCGCTCGCTTCTCTCCGCCTGATCCCGAGAGGATGCCGACGCTCGGGGTGACTCGCACGCTGGAGGTCTCCGGCCACGATCCCACGACGGCCAAGCTCGACGCTCAGGGCCGCATGCTCAAAGTGCAAGAGCTGCTCGGATCCCTACGAAACAGCAACCAACGCGTCTTTGGTCTGCTCGAACACAGCACCTCAAGCGTCACGCTGGGCAGCAAGAACGGGCTCATTGCCCACGAGCAGTGGACCTCGGTGGAACTGACTTGTACCTGCCGAACTGCGGATGACACCTCAAGCGGCCGCGGCAGCTTCACCGGATTTCGCATCGGTGACCTTGACGCAAAAAAGGTCGGGCGGATGGCAGCCGAGACCGCCGATATGGGCCTCGCGCCTGGGAAGCTCGCTGCGGGCCGATATCGGGCCTTTCTCGACGCTCAGGCCGTCGGCGACATGCTCTCGTTCCTGATCGGCTCGATGGGACGCCGCGAGGCGGACGAGGGGCGCTCCGCGTTCTCCAAGCCGGGCGGCCAGACCAAGATCGGGGATCGAGTTGGCGCTGCCGGCGTCCACCTGCGCTCGAACCCAGCGTCGGTCGAGCACCCGGCGCGCAGCTTCAACGGTGAGGGCGAAGCCCATCCGGTCGTCTCGTGGATCCGAGACGGCGTGCTCGAGAATCTCCACACCACGCGCTACTGGGCGAGTAAAAACAACCTCAAGTCGCTGCCGAGCCCAAGCTCGCTTCATCTCGACGGCGAGGGGCGCTCGCTGATCGATCTGCTGCGCACCACGGGCAAAGGCGTCTTTATCAGTCGGCTTTGGTACAACCGCATGGTCGAGCCGAAGACGATTCTGATCACGGGACTGACCCGCGACGGTACTTTCCTGGTTGAGGACGGCACCATTGTCCGGGCGGTGAACAACTTCCGCTACAACGACTCGCCCTTGTCGCTGCTCGGTCGAATCATCGCCAGCGGCGAACCGCGACGCGTGGAGTCGCGCGGCATGGTCCTGGTCGTGCCCCCGCTGGTGGTGGAGGACTTCAATCTCGCATCGGTGTCGGACGCGGTGTAACGACAAGACGACCGCCTGCGAGTGGCAGATCGTCACGGCGAGGGGAGGGGGCCCGGGGCTCCGCCGCGACAGGTGACGGAGAGGGTGAGCGCGACGCTCAGGGCGCCGGTGAGGGAGCCGGTGGCGGAGATTGCGTGGGCGACGACAAGGTGGCTCGGTGTGCACGGCTCCCGCCCACCAGGACGACTCCTACGACCCCCCAGTTACGTGCCGGTCCCCGCGGTCGCGAACGGTGCCCTTTCCGTCCCGTCGCCACGCGAGCGACTACTGGTCGTGAAACTCCGTACTGACCAGTCGGCGGCGATTGACCTGCACTTGGAACACGCCGGGTCGGCTGTAGTGGCCGGTTGCATCGAAGCTCTGGCGATGTCCTGCAACCGTGGCCGGATCGAGATCTGCGATGACCAACGCTTCATCATGGGCGAGCGGTGCCACGATAAACTCTCCGTCCGGTCCTGCGATCGCAGAGCCGCCGTCGTAATAGGATCCCTCCCCAAGCGCCTGGATCGCGGATCTGGCCGCGGTGGGCATTCGATACGGCGCCTGCTTGGGGTCCTTGGGCAAAGGCGACCCTGCAGCGAGTCCGACGTCGTCAGGCCCGAGGGTTGCGCTTGCTGCAAGGACGTAGAGGCGACCTTCACGGGCCGTGAACCGGGTGATGTCCTGGGTGAGCTTGGTCGAGCCGGGCCATACGGCGACCAGGAGCGAGCAGCCATCGGAATAGAGCGTGTGCCGTGCCAGCGGCATCCAGTTCTCCCAGCAGTTGAGCGTGCCGACACGTAGGCCGCGATAGTCGACACAGCGAATCCCATGGGCGTCGCCGGGCGCCCAGACCAAGCGCTCTTCATGGGTAGGGACGAGCTTGCGATGTAAGACCGGCTCGGCAGATGAAGGTGGGAGCATTGCGCTCGTGCAATAGACCGAGCCGCGGGAGCGAGCGCGCTCTACTAGACCGAGGACCACGAAGATGCCGCGCGCCTTCGCGGCGGCCTTGATTTCGCGCAGCTCGGGGCCGTCGGGATCGACGGCCTGATCGACGTAGGCCGCAAAGAGCTCGCGCTGCAGTGCATCTTCAAACCGCGCGCCGTTCGTGCGCGAGACCCAGAATGGGTAGCCGGGAAGAAAGGTCTCGCCGAATGCGAGCAGCTCGACGCCTGCGGCGGATGCTCGCTCGATCCACTCGAGGATACGCTCGGTCGTGGCCGCGCGGTTGAGGAAGACGGGGGCACATTGGGCCGCGGCGACACGAAGCATGCTCGCAGCATGCCAAGCCCCTCGCGCTTCGCCAGCGTCGCGCGGTCTCGCACGCGCTCATAGCCCGAATGCCCACGATCTGCGGAGCGACCCACGGTCTAACGCTGTGCGGGCCGGAAGGTCAGTGACACCGAGTTGATGCAATAGCGTGTACGCAGCGGCGGCGGTCCGTCCGGAAACACGTGGCCGAGGTGCGCATCACAGCGCGAGCAGAGCACCTCGATGCGCACCATGCCGTGGCTGGTGTCGCGCTCGTGCTTGATCGAGCCGTTGTCATGCGCCTGCGTGAAGCTTGGCCAGCCGCAGCCCGAGTCGAACTTGTCGTCGGAGCGGTAAAGTGCGGCGCCA
>CAZVEM010000177.1:0-12543 GCA_964626165.1 uncultured Nannocystaceae bacterium | reverse complement strand
GGCGCAGCGCTCGGTGACGGCGCCGCGGCCGTTGCAGTGCCACCCGCCTCAAGCTCCGCGATGATCGCCCCGACCGTCACCGTGTCTCCGGTGGCCGCGAGTGTCTTGCTCAGCACACCCGCGACCGGCGACGGCACTTCAACGGTGATCTTGTCGGTCTCAAGCTCGACGAGCGGCTCATCCACCTTGATGGCCTGCCCCGGCTCTTTGAGCCACTTGGCAACGATGGCTTCGGTGATGGACTCGCCGAGGGCGGGGACTTTCAGGGGTGTGCTTTGCGACATGCGAGGTCTATCCGATCTGCTCGTGAAGTCTGCTCGTGAAGTCTGCTCGTGAAGTCTGCTCGTGAAGTCTTCTCGTGAAAGACGGTGAGTGCAGATTGAGCGGTCGTGCTGCGAATGCGGGTGATCGATCGAGGTTCGCGACCATGCAGGCCGCGCGAAGAGATCTGACTTAGGCGAAGGCCGCCTCAAGGATGAGCTGGCGCTCAAGTTGGTGGGCATCCGGCGAGCCGGTGGCGGGCGAGGCGCTCTCGTCTCGGCCGATGTACTCGGGCGTGCGGGCGGGGCTGATGAGCTGCGCCAAGCGTGGCGCAACAAAGCTCCAAGCGCCCATGTTCCGCGGCTCTTCTTGCAGCCAGGTCACCGAGGCCGACGCCGGGTAGCTGCTGAGGGTGGCACGAAGCTGGGACTCAGGCCACGGATAGAGCTGCTCGACGCGGATCAGCGCGACGTCCTCGCGGGCCAGACGCGCACGCTCTTCCAGCAGGTCGAAGTGCACCTTGCCCGTCGTCAAGATGATCTTGGTGACGCGACCACGTGACGCGACCGTCTGCGAGGCGTCATCGATCACGCGCGAGAACCCGCCCGAGATGAACTCCTCCTTGGGCGAGTAGCAGGGCCGATAGCGCAGCGGGCTCTTGGGCGACATCAAGATCAGGGGCTTGCGCCAGTTCCTCATCACCTGACGACGCAGCGCGTGGAAGAGCTGCGAGGGCGTCGACAGGTTGCAGACCTGCATGTTGTCCTCTGCGCAAAGCTGCAGGAAACGCTCAAGGCGAGCACTGCTGTGCTCTGGACCCTGCCCCTCAAAGCCATGGGGCAACATCATCACAAGGCCGCTGATGCGGTTCCACTTGTCCTCGCTCGACGAGATGAACTGGTCGATCATCACCTGGGCGCCGTTGGCAAAGTCGCCAAACTGCGCCTCCCAGATCACCAGCGCGTTGGGTGCCGCGAGCGTGTAGCCGAACTCAAAGCCGAGCACGGAGAACTCAGAGAGCGGACTGTTGTAGACCTCAAAGCGAGCCTGATTGGGGCCGATCTGCGAGAGCGGCGAGAAGCGAGCGCCGGTCTGCTCATCCACCCATGCGGCGTGGCGGTGACTGAAGGTGCCGCGCATGGCGTCTTGTCCGCTCAGGCGTACCGGGTGCCCCTGATCGACCAAGCTCGCATAGGCAAGCAGCTCGGCCGCGGCCCAGCTCAGGGGGGCCTCACCGCGGAGCATCGGTTCTTGCTCGCTGAGCAAGCGCGCGACCTTCTTGTGCATGTTGAAGTCTTGCGGCACGGCGACGAGCTGCTTGGCGTAGCGCTCCATCGCGTGCTGCGTGATGGTGGTGTCGACCTCGCCCGCTTGTGATTCTGCGCCGCCGTTGTAGCGCTCCCACATTCCGTGCATCGGCGACTTTGAGACGCCGGTCTTGCCTTCGGAACGGACCTTGGTGAGCGCGTTGTTGAACTCTTCGAGATAGGTCGTGCGGAGCGCCTCGACGTCGGCGCGGGTGACCGATCCGCGCTCCACGAGAGTATCTGCGTAGATCGCCGATACCGGACGCTGCTTGCTGATGATGTCGTAGAGCAGCGGCTGCGTGAAGGTCGGGTCGTCGCCCTCGTTGTGACCAAAGCGGCGATAGCAGACGAGATCGATCACCACGTCTCGGCGGAAGCGCTGACGGAAATCCAGCGCAAGCTTGGCCACGTATGCGCAGGCTTCGACGTCGTCGCCGTTGACGTGAAACACCGGCACTTGAAGGATGTGCGCGATGTCGGTGCAATACGGTCCAGAGCGAGACTCGTGCGGGTTGGTGGTGAAGCCCACCTGGTTGTTGATGACCACGCGGACGACACCGCCGACGGTGTAGCCCTCAAGCTCCGCCATATTGAGGGTCTCCGCCACCACGCCCTGACCGGCAAAGGCGGCGTCGCCGTGCAGTGAGACGCCGACGCTGGCATCAAAGCCGCGATCGGGGAGCGAGTCTTGCTTGGCGCGCACACGGCCCTGAATGACTGGCGTGATGGCTTCCAGGTGGCTGGGGTTAAACGCCAGTGCCAGATACATCGAGACGCCGTGACGCGTCACGTGCTCGCGGTGGTAGCCCATGTGGTACTTCACGTCACCCGCACCCATCATGGATCGGGCGTCGCTGGCCTTTTCGAACTCGGAGAAGACTTCAGCGGGCGACTTGCCCATCACGTTCATCAGCACGTTGAGGCGGCCGCGGTGCGCCATCCCGAAGATGACCTCGCCGACTCCGTAGTCGCCCGCATGCTCAATCAGCTGGTCGAGCACCGCGATCACGGACTCGCCGCCGGCGACGCTGAAGCGCTTGGCGCCAAGGAATTTTTGGTGGAGGAAGTTGTCGACCGTGTCGACGTTGACCAGGGTCGCAAGCAGGTGCTTTTGCGTGTCGAGGTCGGGCACGACGCGGTTGGCCGTGGACTCCATTTTGGCCTGCAACCAATCGCGTTCCTCGCGGTCGGGCAGGTGCCAGTACTCGACACCGATCGAGCTCGTATAGGTGTCGCGGAGCCGCGCGATGATGGCCTGGATGCTCGTGGGCTGGTCAAAGAGTCCGCCGCTTGCAAAGAGGAGATCGGTCCGCGCGAGGTGGGCGGGCGTGATGCCCCAGTAGGCGGGATCGAGCATTGGCGCGTGCATGTTGCGACGCTGACCAAGAGGATCGACCGCGGCACCAAGGTGCCCGTGTAACCGGAAAGCTTCGATCAGTTCGTCGACAGCACGCTGGAGGCGGAGGTGCTCGAGCTCCGCCGCACCGGCGGCAGTGCCTTGCCACGACACCGGGTCCTGCGCGGGCCCGGCGTAGCTTGCCGTTCCGGCGGGGCGCGAAGCAGGAGGTGCCAGGTCGGGCGCTGCGTCGCCGCTCTCAAGCGCGGCCCGCATGTCGGGGTCGATGCTGCTTGGATCTCGGCGATAAGCCTCGTAGAGCTCCTCGAAGTAGGCGAGGTTGTGAACGCTCAGCGCGGATGGGTGTGCCATGGGCGGGGCGCGAGTGTACTCCCGCGCCATCGCCCCGACCATCGCCGCGGGTCGAGATTGCCCGCGTGGCTCCCTCTCCAAGGTCGAGCGCGATGACCGTCGTGGCGCGAGTCGGCGCGAGGCGGCGCGCGGCGGCACTGAGATGCGTGCGATCCGCTCCACGCGCCAACACAGGGCAGATTTGGGGGTCTCGGGGCTCCCTTGACCCTGCGGGTTGTCATCGCGGCCGGGCGCGTGCGGGCAAACCCACCGCCGATGTGTCAACCTCTGGCGCGATGAGCGACGAAAAGCTCGACCTCGGGGCGCTCGAAAGGGACGTCAAGTTTTCCGGCGAAGGCATCAGCGTGCGCAGCCTGGAGGACGCGGTCCAGGTCGAACGCGATGTCCAGAACAAGAAGGTCGACGAGCTCAAGATCCTTCGGGAGAAGAACGTCGAGATCTCGACGGCGATGGCCGCCGAGATCAAGAAGCTGCAGAAGTTCTCCGACTACATCAGTGGCGCGGGTTCGCAGGGCGGCTTTTTTGCCGGCTTTAAGCAGATGCTCAGCTACATCCCTGGCCTTGGCGGGATGGCGATCAGCCAGCGCTCGATCGAGGAGCTGCTCAAGCAGCAGTATCATATCTCCGCGCGACGGGTGAAGGAGTCCGCGGCCTACGTCGACACGCTGCGCCAGAGCGAGCAGGACCTCTACAAGGAGATCCAGCGCATCAACGGCAAGATCGTCGAGATGGCCAAGAACGAGCGGGTCGCACTCGAGTTTGTCCTTGAGCTCAAGGCACTTGAAGACAAGATCAACGAGCAAATGCAGGCGACCGAGGCCGGCAGCGTGGAGTCTCGCGAGCTGGAAGCGAGCATGGACCAGATCCGCGCCAAGCTGGCGGAGCACAGCAGCAACGTGCAGCTCTACGGCGCCGCTGAGGAGCGCTACGCCAAGCTCAAGGACAACACGCGAAAGCTCGCGGAGACCATCCGAAACCTCGGGCAGGACATCCAGCAGTACACCACCGCGGCGAGCATCAAGCTCGACATGGCCAGCGCCCAGATCCAAGCGATCGGACGCGCGGCAGATGCATCCGTGGTGATGCTCGAGATGAAGAAGAGCCTCGACGTGATGACGGAGTCGATGAACGTGACCACCCAGTTCGTCAGCGAGACCCAGATCTTCTTCCGCGAGAACCTCGATACCTTGGTCAAAGAGCTCGAGACCTTTGATGCTCAGACCGAGAAGGTCCTTGAGTCCAATCTCGCCAAGTCCCGCGAGATCGAGAATCGCCGGATCCAAGAGGCGATCGACAAGGCGCTCAAGGCCAAGGCAGAAAAGCCCGCGCCTGAGGGTGACCAGGGCCCCGCCTCTCCGGCGGGCTAGTCGGGCCGCATCCGGTCGCATCGCGCAAGGCTAGGGGTAGGGGCCGCGGACCGTGCACGACGCACCCAAGCTCGTCTCGCTGCATACCCAAGCGCTTGAGGGTCGGGATGCGCTCGCGTATCTCAAGGCACTCAACGCCGCATTAGGTGCGGCCCGGCCCAATGCCGGCTTTTTTGATCGCCGGCGTTTGCAAGCGACGCTTGACACGCTGCGGCAGGGCCTTGAGCTTGGCATGTACCCCGAGCTCCTCGTGGATTCACGGTCGGGACTGCCGAATCTGGCATCGATCACGCGAGCGCGTGCCGATCACGAGGTCGCCGAGTCCTCGCTTGATCAACTGCGCTCCGAGGCCGAGCTGCGGCGTCGCGCGCAAGAGTCCGAGGTCTTCAGCCAGCTCTTGGCGCGGCGGCAGTACTTTGAGGGGATCGCAAAGCTGAGCCCGGCGAGCGCCGACGAGCACAAGGTCCAGGTCCGCAAGCATGACGTGGCCTCCGGCACGGCGTCCTTTCGTCTTGAGACCAGCAAGCTGGAGTCGACCGGCCACTTTCTTCGCGTCGTGATCGAGCTGACCCAGGTGTCGTCGGCGTGGACACGACGGGTGCTCGACTTCGCACCCGGCGGAGAGAGTGCCAAGGCAAGCGAGGATTTCCGCACGATGATCTACCGCTGGTCCTCGGTCGATGCCGAGACCCTCTTTGTCCACCTTCACGAGATCGAGGGCGTCTCGGTCGAGCGCGTCGAGCGAGGTATCATCGGACCCTGGAACTTCCGCCTCGGCGCTCATGGACCGACCAGCACAGCGGCGGAGGCGAGGATCCACGCGCCGCTGCAGCTTCCGGGCGATCTCCTCACCGACGCCTTTGCGGACTGGACCAAGCAGCGGCCCGCGGGTGCCGAGGGGCTCTCTGGGTTGCTGTCCCTGCAATGGGATACCGCGGCGCTCGACGTTGGCGACGAGAAGTCCAACGATCCTCTGCACGCGTTGATGCGCGACCGCGTCCAGGAAGGCGAACGCGCGCGCTACGATGAGCTGCGCAAACGCTTTGGCTTTAGGGTCTACAAGGATCGAAAGTTCGCGATCTCTCGAAGCCACGCCCCCGCGCTGCGTGAGTGGTGCAAGCTGATGGGCACGCGCAACGCGATCTACGAGTTCTAGGCCGTCGCCGAATGCACGCTAGGGCTGCCAGGTGCCCGACTCGGAACCGTCGCGGCCGGTCGTCGCGAGCGTGTCGAGAAGCTCGACCATCTCGTTCATGCCCTTGCGCATCGCGGCAGCATCCTTGAAGCGATCGTCGGGGTTCTTGGCGCAGGCCTTGGCCGTGAACGCGTCAAATGCAGCTGCCAACGCCGGCGGCGTGTTTTCTGGCATGTACGCGCTTGGCGGCGGAAATGCCCCTGTGCGGTGCAACTTGATGAGCACCTGGGGGCCTTCGTCGATGAACTGCTCAAAGGGATGTCGCCGGCAGACGCATTCGTACATGCTCATGCCAAGCGCATAGAGATCCGCACGTCCATCAATCGGGCCGTTGAGCACGGTCTGCTCTGGCGCCATGTAACGCGGATCGCCAGAGATATAGGTCTGGAGCTCCACCGGGCCGTCGATGTTTCGTGCGATGCCAAAGTCGATGATCTTCACGATCACCATGCGGCGATCGTAGGCGTCACGCGTCACGAAGATGTTCTCTGGCTTGATGTCGCAGTGCACGATGCTGCGGACATGGATGTACTGCAGGCCATCCAGGGCTTGGCCAAAGATGTCGCAAAGGACCCGGAACGAGATCGCCTTGCGATTCGCGATGACCTCGCCGATGTCGCGACCGCGGAGGTACTCCATCGCCATCCACTGGATGTCGCGGCGCGAACCGACCTCCAGCACGCGCACCAAGTTGGGATGCGAGAAGTTGGCCGCGACCACGGCCTCCCGCCGGAACTTCATGCGCTCGGTCTCGGGCACCTCGGGCTTGAGGACCTTGAGCGCGATGTAGCGGTCCATGCTGGGGTCGTAGACCTTGTAGACCTGGCCCATGCCGCCTTCGCCGAGCTGCTCGACGATCTCAAAGGCTTTGTTCTGCAGGATCTGCGTGCCTGGAAATAGGCGAAAGCCTCCGGTCGCCTGGGCGTCTTCGCCCAGCGATTCCGGCTTCCCGACGAGCGTCGTGTGCTCGGCGAAGTGCCTAGAGAAGTCGCGCACGCGGGCCGATCGTAGGGGGTGTCCTCAATCCAATCAATGCGCGATGCGTCCCCGTTGCACCCCGACCCGGCCCGACCGGCCATCGGCCAAGATGAAGGGCCAAGGGGCCAAAGGTGGGGGCGCGGGCTCGTCGCCAGCGCCTTCGACCGGCAGTCCGTCTGCGCTCCCCTCGCCCTTGCCCACCACCTCCCACCCCTGGCAGGCAGTACCCGACGCAGCTCTGCTTCCGATCCGCGGACGCGATCGCGCAACTGCGATCCGAGCGGATGGTCACTGGCGGATGGTCACCCGATCCACGCAGCGCTCAAAACGAGCGGCCATGATCAGCGTACGCGTGCGGGAACCCACCGTCACGGGGGTCTTGGGTGAGCGTCAGTGAAGCCGGCGCCCCTCCAATGGCAAATGCGGTCTGCTCGCACGACCTCGCGACCTGAAAGCACATCGTCAACGTGCCTTTGCCGCCTTGACCCTCTGCGGCCTGGTGGTGACTCGTGGCGCGGAAGGTCTCCGTGGTCCAGTCGTCGAAGTCGCCCTGGTGATACCAGCCCCACAGATGGGTCGGGTCCTTCTGCGGCGCAAACTGGTACATGGCAAAGCCAATTCCACCGGTGCCGAAGCGACGCAGATCCATCCACACGTGATCCGCGACCGGCGCGGGCACACGGTGAGGCACAACGCCAGTGCCCGCCTCCTCCGTCAGAATGAAGTCGACGAGTCTGGTCAGGGAGGCGTTCGCCTTTTTGTCGTCGGAGGCCTCGTCGAAGAGAAGGCCCACCGTGCCTTCGGACGCGGTGACTCGCGGCAGCACATCGCCACCCAGCGCGTGGTGAACTTCAACTTCAATGGCAGCGATCTGCAGTGCACGCGCAGAGGCACCGCGTGCAGTCTCGCTCCCGAATGCAGGCGCGAATCCTTCCAAGCTCAGCGCGCCGCGGACTTTGCAGTAGCGTTGCGATCCGCCTGTGTGGGCTGGCCATGCTGGATCGCTGAGCTCGATACAGGGCTGGCCTTTGTCGTTGACACTCGTCTTCAACGTGGCGGAGATGGACTGCGCTGCCTTGCGGTAGCTCAGGTTCAGCGTCTTGCCCTCAAGCTCCCGCGATGCAGATGCTTGCCCGCGATCGACGAGCTGCACGTCAAAGCTCTTGGTAAACGCCATGCCCTCGCGGCCGTAGCGGTAGAGCCCCATGCCGTCGGTGTGAAAGTACAGAAAGCGGATCGGATCGCCGTAGCGCTTGGGCTGCTGGGCCACCCACATCCCCACCAGCGCCGGCGGCGTCGGTGCGCGCTGGACTCTGGGTTCGGAGATGGGTTCGGAGATCGGCTCCGAGATCGGTTCCGGGATGGGTTCGGACACCGATTCGGACACCGATTCGGACGGGGTGATCGAGTCGACCGAGACGGCAGCCGCTGCGCCGCCCATCGCATTCGATTCGGCATCGCGATTGGCGTCGTCGACTCCTGCGTTCGCGATCGTCACCCCAATCACGATGCCTTCCGCGGCCGCCATCGCAGCGAGTGCGAACAGGAGTAACCCCTTGGAACAACGCCCCGATCTCGACTGGGAACAGCCCGACATACCCATGCAGATAGCATACGGGAGGATTCTCGGCAGGCGCTTCGCATCGGAGCATGCGCACAGGACGGCGCCTGCAATCGCCGACGCCGCTGGAGTCCTCCAGGCCCTATCGCAACGTCACGCCGCCGCGGCGAGCTTCGAGCTAGCGGACAAAGCTGTCGGGCGGTGGCTCATCGAACTGGACCAGGCGCTCGTCGTTGGGATAGCGAAAGGGGATGGCGAAAGCCAAGTGTTGAGGCGTGCAGCGCCAGACTGCAGTTGGCAGCGACCGACTTGAGCACCGGGGGCCAGTAGATGTCATCACCCAGCACGGGATGGCCGGCCTCCGCCAGGTGAATGCGGATCTGGTGCTGCCTGCCGGTCTCCAGGCGACATTCGACGAGCGTCGCGTTGCGAAGCGCTTCAGTGGCGGTCGTGGTTCAAGCTCGCAACGACGCACGGTACCGTCAACTGGCGTTGCCACGACGAAGGGAAGATCTGGGAGTACCCTTTCTCGGGGCGTGACAAGAACATCACAATGGCGATGTGCGATACTTCCTTCTTTCAGGGGCTGGCGTTCTGTGATGGGATTGAAGACTAGAGAGCAGATGAAGCAGATCCCGCGCCGCTCCGATTTGGCAGCTCCTATCAGCTTGCTCGCGCTCGTACTGGAATCGAGCGGGTGCTACTCCTCTGACGCGTACCAGGACCGCTGCGACTGGGCAGAAGAAATCGACGTGAGCGAGTACGTTACGGGGGAAGGCGGTGTCGGCGGCGAGTGGAGAGAAGTGGACTCCGACAACCCGCTCTCGTTCGCACGTCTCTTTCTGGACTCCCAGAGTCGGCCGCGCTACTCCCAGACGGCTCGTTACGATCAGCTTGATACCAACTACGGAATCTCTGCATCGAGCGGCACGTTCTACGGATGCGGTTCAATTGGACACCGCGCGCTGGTGCTCCTGGATCCAAATCGCGGCTCAGAAGGAGGCCAATCAGCCGGTAATATGCTCGTCGATGTTTCTCCCTACGAGGAAGGAAATGGGTATGTTCTGACACACAATCTCTCGTCCAACCCGCACGATCTTCTCAATGATTATAGCACTCAGACCTTGGTGTACATCCATCAGGTAAGCGAGAACACGATCCGCTACGCAAAGGTGGGGCCGGACGACGACTTTGACGACTACGCAAAGACTCTAACGCGCTACTCGGATGACTTTCCCGAAGAGCTCGTAGACGAACTCTACGCACCGGAGGGTTATCTGCCATGACCCGTGCGACCGTCTGTCGTGGCCAGCTAAGCGCCGCAGACTCGCGTAGGACATGCCCACGCAAATAGCATCCGGGACGATTCTCGGGGCAGTCGCTTCGCACTAGATCGTGCGCACAGGACGGCGCCTGCACTCGCCGACGCCGCTGGAGTCTCTCCAGTGCCCTATCGCAACGTCACGCCGCCGCGTCTTGCTTCGAGCTCGCGGACAAAGCTGTCGGGCGGTGGCTCATCGAATTGGACCAGGCGCTCGTCGTTGGGATGGCGAAAGCCAAGTGTTGAGGCGTGCAGCGCCAGGCTGCAGTTGGCAGCGACCGACTTGAGCGCCGGGGGCCAGTAGATGTCGTCACCCAGCACGGGATGGCCGGCCTCCGCCAAGTGGATGCGGATCTGGTGCTGCCTGCCGGTCTCCAGGCGACACTCGACGAGCGTCGCGTCGCGAAGATCTTCAAGCACGCGCACGTGCGTGATCGCTTGTTTGGCGATCTGCGGTGGTCGGCCCTCGCCGCGCCAGGATCCACGGCGGCCGTCGCCACGGTTGGGGACCAGATGGGTGTCGATGGTGCAGGGAATCACCGCGCCATAGGCAATCGCGAGATAGCGACGCACCATCGAGTGAGCGCGCAACTGATTCTGAAGGTGCTTGCGAGCCGTATGCGTCCTAGCAAAGACCACCAGGCCGGAGGTGTCCTTGTCCAGGCGATGCACAACCCCCAGCCCGACGCGAAACTTCTTGCCGCGGCGATTGGCCTCTTCTTGCAGTGCCTGCTTGGTGCGCTCAAGCAGGCAGTCGACTTGTTCGTCTTCGTGGCCGACAACGACAAGGCCAACCGGCTTGCGGACGACCACGACCTCGTGATCGACGTAGAGGATCGCGTCGGGATCGAGTGTCGGCACGCTGCGCTTGCGGCCGGTCGGCGTGACCTCGATCTGCGCGCCGTGGGGTGGGCGCACCGCATCGTCAAAACACACCTCGTCGTTGACGCTCACGCGTCCGCTGTGGATCAGCGTGCGCGCGCGCGACCAGGGGCATGGAGCCAGTTGATCGCGGACGAGCGCGGCGAGCGTCCGCGCGGCCTCGGGCTGCTCGACCACGAAGCGGATGCGCTCATGAGCCATGGCGGAGGGATATCACGAAGGCGCGTCCCCGAGCCCGAACTGCTATCGTGCCCGCGGTGACTCAGGGCGAGCAGGCCGGAAGCACCCTGGTCAATGCCCAGGTGGTCCATGCGAGTGACGACGAGTCCCCTTGGGAACTGGGCGAAGAGATCGGCCGCGGCGCGGTCGCTGTCGTCCATCGCGTGATCGAACGCGCGACCGGGCGCGTGTTTGCCGGCAAGCTCCTGCATGAGCGCCATGCCCGTGACCCCAGCGCGATGGCGCGCTTTGGCCTGGAGGTGACGCTCGCGTCGACGCTCGTGCACCCGTCGATCGTCCGCGTCTATGGGGCCTATCAGATCGGCGGGCGACCGGCCTTGGTCATGGAGCTGGTCGAGGGCAGCTCGCTCTCTGCCCTGCTCGCGCAGCACGGTGTGCTCGAGCCCGCGCGGGTCATGAAGTTAGTGCGTGACATCGCCGAGGGCCTGGCGGTTGCCCACGGTGTCGGCGTGATTCACCGCGACCTCAAGCCAGCCAACATCCTCGTCGCCCAGCCGGACACCGAGCAAGAGCAGGTCAAGATCGCCGACTTTGGCATGGCGCGCGCCAGCGCACTTGCGGGAACCGATCGCCGCGCGCTGACGGTGCTGGGCACGCCCGAGTACATGGCACCAGAATGCCTTGATCCGATCGCCGTCGATACGCGATCGGATCTCTACGCACTGGGATGCATCGCATTTGAGCTCGCGACCGGGCATCCCCCCTATGGCGGCGCAACCTCGTTTGCGATCTTGGAAGCGCATCGAAGCGCACCGATCCCAGAACTCCCTGACACCATTCCCGATGGCTTTCGTTCGCTCGTGCGCTCCTTGCTTGCCAAGCGCTCGGGTGAACGGCCGCAATCGGCTCGAGCAGTCGCCGACCGCATCTCCGCGCTCTTGCAGCGGGCGGCCGACGGCGCCGCGATCTCGCGCGTTCAGCAACAACTCGCGCTGATCGGCTCTGAAGGTCGATGTGCCTCGTGCCGTGAGCCACTCGTCGCCCGCGTGCCCGTCTGCTTTGTCTGCGGTCTGCCGCGCGCCGTCGCCGAGCCAGGACATTCCTGCGTGATCATCACCGGCCCCGGTGGCGCGACCGAGAAATTGCACTTCTCCCTCCGCGACAAACTCCTGCGCTGGATCTCCGAGAATCCGACACTTTCCATTGATGGCAGTCGCCTCGCCGAGGCGGCCCCGCGCCTGCCCTTTGTCTTTGTGTCAGAGATCGCAGAGCTCTCTGCCCGCGACATCGTCGCCTCACTGGGCACGCTTGGCATCCTCGCCCACGTGGCCAGCGGCCAAGGCTACGGAGACTCTGAGGTCTTTCACAAGGCCACCATCATGGCCGGCCGCGCCGCGATCCCCGTGGTTGCCGTCTCTGCAGCGCCGCTCTTTCTCAATCCCTTCCTGCTCTTGGTATCGCTGCCGGTCGGCCTGGTCGTCGCCGCGGCAGCAGCAGGGGTGCAGGGCCTGAGCTCGTATCGCTACGCCGCCAAGCGCAGCGACGCACCCACCGACGTCAAGCTGCCCTCTGGCTTGCTCGCGCTGGTCCGTTCACTGCGGACCCTGGTCCCCGGCATCCGCCAGCGCCGTCATCGCGATGCCCTCGGCGAGCTCACCCAACGCGTCCTGGTCCTCTGGGACGAGCTCAGCGCTGCACTACCCGATGCCGGAGACGCGCAACTCGAGAGCGAGCTGGTCGTCGCACTGTCGACCGCGATGACGGCCACCCAGCACATCGACGC